>CAYLQZ010000001.1:0-84026 GCA_964386055.1 uncultured Candidatus Izemoplasmatales bacterium
TTCCCTCTCTCTTTTTTTTGAAGCACTGCGATTATCGCAGTGTTTTTTTTGGTTACCCATCATCTGATTGAATAACCAATAGTCTCCCCTCTTTAAAGGATACAACCCCTTGGCCTTGATTTGATATACAAAGGGGATCATCTACATCTAAATTATATGATTCTAGTTCAAACGAAAATCCTTTTAGCGTTAAATTTTTGATTGGTTCTACTGCAAAAAATGAAATATAATCATGCGAATGGGTAATGCCGTAGGTTCCACTATTTAAAACATACATTTTTACATCATCATTCATTATAGTAATATTGCCTCTTTTTAAAAACGTGATATTGCCATAAGTATGATCCATACGAGTTCCTACCCCACCATACATAATGATCCTTGAAGGAGAATGTTTTAAAGCCTCGGTAATTGCAAGGTCTGAATCGGTTTTATCTTTACGAATGGCGTGTTCGTCCATAGATTTTGCATGGGTCTTTATATAAGCTTTTTCAGTTTCTGTAACGCTATCAAAATCCCCTAATGCTAAATCTAACGCTATCCCATATTTTAAGGCGTAGTACGCCCCTTTTTCAACGCCTATGGTATATTCGTTTTTTTCTTTTTTATAAAGCGTGTTTAACGAATAATTGGTTGGAGACGCAAAGATTTTTATAATCATTATTTCAAACTCCTTATTGCATCATTTCGGTTATTTGCTTTAAAGATATATGATCCCGCCACTAATACATCAACCCCAGCATTTTTACATAACGCTGCTGTTTCCTTATTGATTCCACCATCTACTACAATTTTATAGTGATATCCATTTTTTTTACGTAAATTAGATAATTCTTGCATTTTATCCACCATTGGCTTCATAAATGCTTGACCCCCAAAACCAGGTTCAACACTCATAACTAAAACAATATCTAATTTATGTAAATACGGTTCAATGGTTTTAACGGACGTGTCGGGTTTAATGGATAAGCCTGCTTTGACATTTTTTTCATGTAAATAGTCAATAAGTTCATCGTGGTTTGAAGCCGTTTCAATATGGAAGGTTATATGATCACTTCCCGCTTTAATGAATGGGTCGATATACTTTTCAGGATTATCTATCATTAAGTGTGTATCAAATATTTGAGTGGTGTGTTGTCTGATTGATTTCACTACATCAGGACCAATCGTTAAGTTGGGGACAAAATGTCCATCCATGATATCGATATGAATCCATTTTGTTTCTTGTATAGTCTGAATCTCTTCTTTTAAAATCGAAAAATCAGCTGATAGTATTGAAGGGGCTATAATCATGGGTCTCACTCCTAATAAATGGGTTTTTGATTTTTAATTTCTTCGTATATTTTTTGATAGTTTTCATAACGATTTTTAGGAATTTCATTATTTTCGACGGCGGTTTTAATTGCACACTTCGGTTCATTAATATGGTGACATCCTCTAAACTTACAGTTTGATCGATAAGCCACAAAATCAGGGTATAAATGCGGAAGATCATCCGTCGTTAAACCATAAAAATCCAGTTTAGAAAATCCTGGAGTATCTGCGATTAATCCGCCCATGATTTCTAAAAGTTCTGTATGTCTTGTGGTATGTCTCCCTCTCCCTAACGCTTTTGAGGTTTCGCCTGTTTTTAAATCTAGCGAATCGTCTAAAGCATTTAATAGTGAACTTTTCCCACTTCCGGTTTGGCCTGCAAGTACACTAACTTTTGAATCAAAAATAGATTCAAATACATTTAAAGTCGGTTTTAGTTTAGCGCTTAAATAGTAAACATCATAATACGCTTCATAATGTGATAATGTGTCTTTTAGCTTTTGAAGCGCAACTTCCCCTAATAAATCTATTTTATTCACGACGATGACAGGGTCGATATCCGCTTGATGTGCTAATACTAAAAATCGATCCAATAAGAAAGTTGAGAAGTTAGGGCTTTTAGTCGAGTTAATCAATATTGCTTGGTCCACATTGACGATTGGCGGACGGATAAGTTCATTTTTTCTAGGGAGCATGTGGTAGATTGTTGCGCCCTCAAATTCTACAAAATCTCCTACTTTAGGACTTTCTTTTTTATGCCTAAATACACCTCGTGGTTTTAAGGAGTGATGTTGGTTTGTTTCGTCTTTTACAGTGTAGATACCACCGATGAGTTTTATGATTCGTCCTTTTTCCATATAGGCTCCTTACTATTAATGTTGATAAATTTGCAGTGCTGCTTGTAGTGATGTTTCTTTAATTTTGCGTTTGGCTACCCATGAAGCGGTCACATAAATCATACCATATAACAACCCGATAATGAAAATATAGTACCAAGAAAAGCTAAAGGGTAAAACCATTCCATACTCTTGTGCAATGAAGGTTGTAAGGATGTGATATATGAGTATGGTGGAAGGAATTGCTAAGAAAAATAATAATACAGCTATTTTATCATATCCCCCCAGCAACATTTTATTTATTTCGTTATTTTTATACCCAAGAACTTTAAGCAACGCAATATTATAATAATGGTCTTCTACGGTTAATACACTTAAAAGATAGATGATTATCATTCCCATGAGTAATCCTGATACCATGATGACATATAATATATTCATTACCAAATCATTAATCATTTCCATAGAGCGTTGAATATTCGCAACATTAATTACGGCATATAAATCATCAGATTCTAATGAATCACTACTATAAACAGCGTTATAATAGGCTTCATTTTCAAAAAATGTTTCTGCTAAAGTTTCGCGATCTATAAACACATGTTCCCCTGGGTAAATATCTGCAATGCCAGAAACGTGCGTTTCATAACTCTCAGATCCTAATTTCAAAGAAATCTTATCATTGATTTCTATCCCACTTAAAAGCGAAAAACTTTCTGATATGACGATGCCTTCATGTATCGCATCATTAATGCGGTTTCCGTTTGAATCGATTAAAGGATGTAATAAACTATCGTTGTTTAAGCCTACCACAAAGGCATTATGATTATCAATATTCATTTCCATTTCAATGACTTTTTCTAAGGTTTCGCTTTCTTCAAAATCGCTTCCTAATTCAATGTAGCCTATATAGTTTACATCAATAGAATCATAATACCCATCAATGGTTCCTTCAAAAACATCTCCCATGCCGATGGCAGTAAACAACATAATTAGCGCTGAAAAAATTCCTATGATATAAATAATGACTTTCATGATGGTTCTCGATAAAAATGCAAGTTGCATTCGACTCATAAATGAGAGTTTATTTATTATAGCTTTCATCGGCTTAAACGGATGTTTTTTTATCGTTTGAACTTTTAAATAAATTAAGTCAAGGGGGGCTTTTTTTAATAAGGTTACGAGGATAGCTAACGTCATGAATACAATGACACTTAACGGGGTAAAAACCGCTACTATAAGCGTTGTAGCATTGACTTGAACATCGCCTTTAGGAAGTAAGTAAAAATCTAAAAAGAAATCCTGTATGAGAGGGGCTAATAATACACCAAACAAAAATCCAATGAATAGGAACACTAAACTATAAACACTAATAATAATTAAAAACGGAAAAAAGAGTTCGTGTTCTTTTATCCCCAAAGCTCTAAGAATTCCAAAAGGTCTTCTTGATTGTTCTGTCATTTTTTTTAGAATTAATCCTACAATCACAATCCCTAAAAAGGCCATCAAGACACTTAAAAATAAAGCGGTTCCTCTTGTGCCTTCGATTTCTGTATAGATGAGTCCACTTCTCATGTTATTTTCTGTTAAAGTGCTCATCATATAAAAGGATGCATCTTGTTCACTAAGCGCTTCCTCAACATCAAAAGGGGACTGTAAAAATAGTCCAGAAAATTCAACAGAAGGATAAGGGGTTAATGCATCGAATCCATCAGAATGCATGATGCCAAGCGACTGACGATTGGTTGTAAAAAGTAAAGGATGGACAATGGCTGGAAGCGTATAATCTGGCAAAAGAATTGTCCCTGTTATGGTAAGGGGGGTTCCATCTACCATGATGGTATCGTTTATGACTAAATCATTTGCATTCATGTAGTTTTCTAACAGTGCAATTTCGGTATCGTTTTGAGGAAGTGTCCCGCTTGTTAGATTGGTTTGGTTGATGGATTCAGCTGATCGAAAAACCCTCAAATCATGGCTTTGATGATCGAACGTTATTTCGCTATCTTTATAAACCCGTGGTTCTAAAGCTATCTCTCCAATTTCTTCTAAAGCCCATTTTCTATTTTCAAGCACTTCATAAAAACAAGGTTTATCTGTTTCATAAAGGCCATTTAAGGTAAACGAATATACGCCACACTCATCAGTGGTAGCTCTATCGAATTCACTAATAACAGGGGTAGTTTTGATGGTGAAATCTTCTTGAACGTACGCACGCAAGTAATTATTTGTAGAGGTTTCTACCGTGTTAATCCCTAAATCTACCGCAGTATAGACCATACTCGAAAGCGAAATGATGATGCCAAGTAAAACTAAACTCAACCATTTTTTCTTAGAAGATTTAATGATATGTCTAATAATCATTAAAAATGGATCTCCTCAACAGCACCGCGTGGTGAGACGGTATCATCTTCTACTATCTCACCGCTATTTAATCTAATGACACGGCTCGCTATGGTAGATAGTGATTGGTTGTGGGTAATTAAAACTATAGTCATCGCTAATTGTTGATTGAGGGTTAGTAAGACTTTTAACACGTCTTTGGCCGTTGTTTCATCGAGTGAACCGGTCGGTTCATCACAAAATAAAATGGTTGGGTTTTTAACGAGTGCTCTTGCGATTGATAGTCTTTGTTGTTCACCACCAGAAAGTTCATAAGGATATTTATTCATATGGTTTTCTAATCCTACACTTTTAAATACTTGGTTGATATCCATTGGATTTTCACTTAATCTTGCTGTTACCATGACATTTTCTTTGGCGTTTAAACTTTGTAATAAGTTATAGTCTTGAAACACAAACCCTAATTTTGCTCGTCTAAAAAGCGTGCGTTTCTTTTCATTATAGTCACTGATCTTTTCATGATCAACAAAGATATCACCGCTCGTAGGTAAATCTAGGCTACCCATTAAGTTAAGCAAGGTAGATTTTCCGCTTCCCGAAGGGCCAAGTACCATTAAAAAGGCGCCTTTTTCGACCGATAAATCGATGGATTTTAAGGCTTTTGTTTGAACCTTTCCTGAACCATAAATCTTACTGACGGATTTTAATTCAATCATCAATTACTCATCTCCCACTGCTTTAAATCGCTGATCTAAAATAGAATATAAGTAGCCGTAAACGTTTAAGTTTGTTAAAGATTTCATGGTTTGAATATAGCCTTTAACTTGAGTTATATATTCTTTTTTATCAATGTTTTTTAATTTATAATCAATGATAATATAACTGTCTGATGTTTTCATTAAAAGGTCGATAAAACCAGTAAATGTTTCATTGCCTTTTTGATAGTGAAAAGGATATTCTTTATAAACTTGTTCAATCGAAAGCGATTGAATTAAATCGGTTTCAAAAAATCCTTTGACGATTTGTTTATCTTTATCACTTAATTTCATCGCTTTAAGTTGAGGTTCAATTGGAGAGAAAAAATCTAACATTTCTAACGTATCGTGTAGTAAGTTTCCTTGTTCAATCGCTTGTAACGACTCTAAAGATAGCATTTCGCTTACACCAGATGAAAAGGACGTTGGGGTTTCAATTGTTGGGGGTTCTAATGGGGGTTCATATTGCTTATCAATAGCGTCATCCGGTTTAGAATGTGGCGCTACATTAGTACGTTTATAATTTTCATGCGGCTTGTATTTAGCGATATCCAAGGTTTCTTTATGGGTAGAAAAATGTCCTAAAATACTTTTAAAAATCGAGAAGAAACTATTAAAATTTCGTCGAATGATCGAGTCTACGACCCCGTTAGGCGTATAATAGTTTTCATCATCTTCTCCCATAATAATAAATACACCTTCTTCTGCGCGCGAAAGGGCAACATATAATACTCTTAAACGTTCTGATACGTCCAGTACTTTTTCTGTGTTTCTGAATAATGAAAATAAAAAGTGTTTATCTTCTCCTTCGTTTTCATGCGGCAATAATACGCCTAAATGTTCATCTATCTCAAAACTTCCTCGCATTCCACCTTGAAAGGTATTAAAAAGATGTGGAATATAAACATAAGGGAATTCTAAGCCTTTTGATTGGTGCATTGTCATTAAGTTAACTTTATCGCTTGAAAATTCAGTGTTAACCGCTAACTCGATTTCTAGATCATTTTCACTAATCTCATCAAAATATTCAATAAAATCTTTTATAGTATAGCCTTCATTCGCTTTCTGATAGGCAATATTTTGAAGATGGGTGAGTCTGTTAACTACGAGTTCAGTATTGTCTAACTTCACCGATTTTTCATAAACATCATACGCTTGATAAATTGCGTCTAAAGTGTGGTCTAATGGACGTTCATTTATTGTTTTTCCAATCTTATAGGCTTTTAAAAAATAAGGTTTTATAGGGTCATCGATTAAAGACAGTAACTCATCTTGGCTTGGGAAAGATTTAGGAAGCTTTAAAACCATATTGACAATTAAGTCATCATCCTCTATGCCGATAAAAGAGCGCATGACACTCATAAATGCAAAAGAAAACATTGTTTGATAAGCTTTCGGATTATTGATAGCATAGACAAACATTAAAAGGGACTTAGACACCATAACCTCATCGTGGTTCATAAAGCTTATGCCTCTATGTACCGTTAAGGGGACACCACAATAATCAAAGATTTTTTTAGCGTTTTGAAATTGAGTGCTTTTATCAATTAAAATCGAAAAATCACCATAATTGGCGGGTCTTAAAGTATCGCCGGCTTTTGTCTTCATCCGGTTGTTTTCTACTTTATCTTTAATGTCAAACGCAATATGCATCAGTTCAGCTTCGCTTTTCGTGAAGCTAGTATCATAATTATCTTCATAACGCTCAACATCATACGTCTGAATTGTTAAGCCGTATGGACTGTTTTGATCATACGCAGTATCATAGGTTTTATTGCCATATTTTAATGCTTGATTGTCGTCATAATCTAATCCACCAATTTCATGATCCATTAAGTGTTCAAATACTTTATTAATACTAAAAAGGACTTCACTGCGGCTTCTAAAATTTAAGTTAAGATCAATGGCTTCGCCTTTATCAGAAGTTTTAAAAGCGCGATATTTATTCGCAAATATAGAAGGTTCAGCGTTTCTAAACCGGTAGATTGATTGTTTAATATCGCCAACCATATATAAATTATCGCGTTTAATCAATTGTAAAAATGCCTCTTGAAGCGCATTCGTATCTTGATATTCATCCACCATAATTTCATGAATATTCAAAGCAATATCATCTTTTACGTGAGGATTTTGTTCAATGATTTCCAAAACAGTTTTCGCTACACTTGCGTAATCTAAACGCTCTATAGCATGTTGTTTTTCCATGTAGTGCTTATCAAAAACCGTTAAAATATTCATGATAGTGGACACATAATCCGATAAAGACATGTAAGCCTCATAATGCATTGCTTTGGACGCTTTAGTGTCTTCTTTTAAGCGGGTTAAAGGGGAATCTAAACGACGTTTTTTATAGGCTTGAATAAACGCTTTTTCATCATCTAATAATGGTTCAGTTCCTTTTTTTCCTGGTGGTAGCCTAGGAAATTTAGGCGAATTAGTTATAAATGCATGAATATCGTCATACGTTTTTGCTTGAAATAACGGCGTAAATGTTGTTAATACTTTATCTAAATAATCAATGGTTTTTTCATGCGTGAAGGCTTTTTTAGTTAATGTATTTATGGCGTTTTCAAATCGTTTGACTTGGGTTAAAATCTCTTGTTCATACTGCTTAAAAAGCCCCTCAAAATGGGATGCAGTAAAATAGGGGGTTCGCATCATAGCTTCAAAGCGTCTTTGGTCTTTAAAGTAGCGCATTTTATCATAAAAGTAAATTATGTATGATTTAAGCATAGCATCGTTTTTATTTGTGTATTGTTCTAATAAATTTATAAACGCTTGATCGTTTTCATTAAAGGCGTCTAAAAACACACGCTCTATAAGGGTTTGTTTAATGATTAGCGCATCGTTTTGTTCTAAAATCGCAACATCTTTTGAAATGTTTTTTATATAGCCATAGCGCTTTAATAAATATAACGCATAAGAGTCAAAGGTTTTGATTTGCGCCGCATCTATTTTTTCTAATTCGTTTGATAAATGCGGGGTTTCTTTTACTTTATGACGAATTCTTTCTTTCATTTCACTAGCCGCTTTATTGGTAAAGGTTAAGATCACTAAGGAATCAATTGAAACCCCTTTTTTTAATAACCGCAATACACGTTCGGATAAAACAGCCGTTTTTCCACTTCCAGCTGCGGCACTGACTAATATATCTTCTCCTTCATGTTCGATAGCTTGTTGTTGTGCTTCTGTAAATTTAACTTTCAATGCTATCACCTTCTTTTAACGAATCAAATAATGTTTTTGCTTTTTTAGGCGCATGAAGTTGTACATAATCCTGTTCCTTTTTATAACAAATTGAAGCGAACGGACAATATTTACAGCTTACATCAGTGGCATTAATGCGTTTAGGATTAATAGGAAATTCACCGTTTATAATATTATTGGTAGCTTCTTTTAAACGGGTTTCCATAACCGCGATTAACTGGGTGAGTGTGTCGCGTTCTATTACTTTACTATTTTTATTAAAATTATCCTTTTCAGTGAGTTTTACGTTATGAATTAACTGGCTTTCTTTATCAAAATTTGGGTCAATATTTTGCACGGTATTAATGTCTTTAATGGTATACCCTTGCCATTTAAAATACTCCTCTAAAAGCGTATCATAATCATGTCCATCTTTTGATTTAATTGTTTTAGGTAAAATGGTTTGTTCATAAAATCCATCTACCTCACTTGAACGATCAACAGATTGATAAAGCAAAGCATAAAATAGTAATTGACTATTTATACCATACGGCGCATGTCTAATATCAAGGGTCTTATCTCCGGTTTTATAATCAATTAATAATATGCTTTTATCTTTATATAAAACTTTATCTATTTTTCCTTTAAATTCAACGGTTTTTCCGTTAAAAGTATAAGATTTAGCAACCTTTAATTCCCTCTCTTTTACGGTATAGTGTGTTAAAGCTTCTTGTTTTTTAATAATATCATGTGCTTTTAAAATAATAGGAAATGGTTTTCTAAAGAAAAACAAATCTTTTTTTGTATAGTGCTTAATATCATCTTTCAATATCGCTTGTAAAATGGTTTCTAAATCGTATTCACTTAAAGTTTCTTTAGTAATATGATGTTCTAATACGTCATGGAAAAAGGTTCCTAAATGTCTATAAAAAGGCGAATCTTTAGGGGAAATTTTTAGAAAGTGTTTCAATAAAAACGTTAGTCCACACTTAAAATAATCTTCTATTTGAGTGACACTGAATGATGGTTTCATCTTTATGAGCTCGTTCATCGTTGAGGGACTCAAAGTGGAGAATTGATTGGTGTATGTATTAAAGGTATGGTTAAACTTATTGTAAAACGCTTTATAAAATGCGCCTTGAACTTTATAAAGATCGTATGTATCTTTTTCAAACTTTGTCAAAAGCATGTCTGTTTTTTCACTGTATGGTTGCTCAACATTAACGCGCCCTTTTTCTTGTTTGAATGTCGGGATTAATGAATCGACATGAGACGCTAATTTAAACGTTTCACTAAAAGAAGATTCACTATACGATGCATATACAATATTTGAATGCTTTAGGGTTTCACTATATTGTGTTTTTGATAGTTTGTTTTCTTCAAAAGCTGTGGGATACTCTATCATTTCTTTTTCTTCCGCACTTAAGAAATCATCATCCTGTTTATATGTAGGTGCATTGCCTTCTTTTAAGGCCATTAAAAATAATATTTCCTCTGCTTTAACCGGCGTGACTTCATTGATGATTTCAACGCCGTTACTCCACCGTTCTAATGGGACACTCGTGGTCTGAATTGCATGCGTAACAAATGGGATGCTCATTGTTTTGCTATGCATGTAGCGCACCATAGGATTTAATGTGCTGATGATTTTTTGATAAATTTTTCCAGCGTGTTGACTTTGAATGAGCGGATGAATGGTTTTTAATCCAATCTCAAGCGCTTCAGGAAAAGAATCTGTTGGCGCAATGTTAAACGCATCAAAAAATGTTTTTGTTAAGGGGAAACTCATTAAAGGACGTTTGATATTTTGATTTAAAGGTATATCAAACCAAGCAAAAATCCGCTTCATTGATACTTGATAATCTGGTGGAACATTCGCAATCTTAATAGATTGATATGGGGTTCCCTCTTTTCTGAGGTCACGGATTTTTTTAGCCACATCGATGATTTCGTCTTCCATTGAATGATAAGAGGTAAACGTAATGTTATTTTGATGCGGATGTGGGGAATCAAGATATTCAATATCATCGGTTAAGTTTTCAACTTGTTTGATCACACGTTTAAAGAAAATATCATAAATCGGCCCATAGACAATTACCTGTTTATTTTTAATCCATGCATTGGAAAAAATATTGTGTTGGATTTTCCCATTATTTTTAAGGTGGGTTTTTAATGACTGTAGTAAGCTAAGTCGCGGAGAGTTATAAGCGTGTTCTTCGCTAATATAATAAAGATACTCTAGCCATTGACTTACTATACTTGGAGATTTACCCACAAAATCTGACGCAGCTTTTGTGACATCAATACTATATTTGAAAAAGACCTTTTCCAAAAGGTCTTGTTTGTCGATAAAAGAAACAGGATGAATAACTCCCGATTCATGCATCGCTTTTAAAATAGTTTTTTTATGCGCTGAGGTCGTAATAAAAAGTATGTCTTTTTGCGCAAATTGAATTTTTTTTATAACATCCATGCAGTCGCCTCACTTTTCTTTATTAATTCGAAGTTGTCCACAAGCCGCATCAATATCTGCTCCTTTTTCTTCTCTGAGCGTCGCGTTGATGCCGCGATTAATTAATTGTTTATAAAAAGCTGTACGGTTTTGATATGAGCTTGGTTTATAATCAAATTCTTTAACTGGGTTATAAGGAATTAAATTAACATATGCGTTAATGCCTCTTAACAAGTCCGATAATTGATTTGCGTCTCTTAAGCGATCATTCACCCCACCGAGTAATAGGTATTCAAACGTAACCCGGCGGTTAGTGGTATCAACATAATACTTGACCGCATCAATTAAAGATTGAATTGGGTATTTATTATTAATAGGCATTAATTTACTTCTAGTTTTGTCGTCGTGGGCATGTAGCGAAATCGCAAGATTCACTTGCTTATCACGATTGGCGAAGTCATAGATTTTCGGAACAATTCCACTGGTAGATACAGTGATATGTCTTGCCCCTATTTCAAGTCCATAAGGATCGTTGATTATATCTATAAAGTCCATTGAATTTTCATAGTTATCAAAAGGCTCTCCTGTCCCCATTAAAACAACATGGGAGATTTTAAAGTCCTCTAAAGACTCAACCATCATTAATTGAGCTACCATCTCAGATACCTTTAAATTTCTATCTTTTTTCTTTAATCCTGATGCACAAAAAGAGCAACCAATATTACACCCTACTTGCGTCGTAATACATAAACTTTTACCATAAGCGTGTCGCATCAAAACAGTTTCTATTAAGTAATCATCTTCTAAAGCAAAAAGATATTTTACCGTCCCATCAGACGCTTTTTGTCTCGTGAAAAGTTTTAGTGGTTTTATTTCCATTGAAGTTTTAAGGTAATCTCTTAATGACTTTTTTAAATTACTCATCGCTTCAAAATCTAATGTTTTTTTCTTATATATCCATTCAAATATTTGTCTTGCATTGAATGATTTATATCCATTCTTTACTAATTTTTTACTGAGATTATCTCGTGTATAATCGTATAAATTTTCCATTTTATCACCAATAATATTATAACACAATAATCACTATCTAACATAGATACATAGGTATTATTTATCTAAAAGCTCAAGCTCAAGACACAATTAATAAATAAAAACAAAAGGAATGACTTCGGCTTAATGCCTACATCATTCCTTAAACTCTATTTGGGTTTATATTAAGCTTCTTCTAACACTAAATCAACATCATGGTACTCATGATCGAATGCATCCGCAACTGCTTTATAAACAACTTTCCCATTCAGTACATTTACCCCTTTTTTAAGGCTTGAATCTTCCCTACACGCTTGTTTATACCCTTTATTTGCGATATCTAAAGCATAAGGAATGGTTGCGTTTGTTAAAGCAAACGTAGACGTTCTCGGTACCGCACCTGGCATATTGGCAACACTATAGTGCACCACACCATGTTTGGTATACACTGGGTTATCATGGGTTGTAATGCGATCAATGGTTTCAACTGACCCACCTTGGTCAATCGAAATATCTACGATAACACTGCCTTCTTGCATGTTTTTTACCATATCTTCTGTTACAATCTTCGCCGCTTTTGCGCCGGGAATTAAAATGGTAGAAATCAAAGCATCAGCATCTTTAAGATATTTTTCAATATTTAAAGGGTTCGATTTTAAGACCGTCAATTCTTTATCAAAAATATGATCTAAATAGCGCATTCTATCTTCATCAAGTTCTAACAAAGTAACGCGTGCGCCTAGACCTATAGCCATTTTTGCCGCACTTACACCAGCCGTACCGCCGCCTAAAACAACAACATGTCCGCGGTTAACACCAGGGACTCCACTTAATAAAATTCCGCGTCCGCCGCGATGTTTTTCAAGTTGTGTAGCCGAAACGATGGTTCCACGTCGACCAGCAACTTCACTCATCGGTCTTAGGAGTGGAAGTTCTTTTCCAACTTGTACTGTTTCGTAAGCAATCGCCTTACATTTAGAATCAATGAGTGCTTGAGTTAATGCTTCTTCAGCCGCAAGATGTAAATAAGTAAAGATAATTTGATCTTCTCTAAAAAATTTATACTCAGGTTCAAGGGGTTCTTTCACCTTAATCACCATTTGGTGACTCCATGCTTCTTTGGCCGTTTTAACAATGGTTGCACCCGCATCAACAAACTCTTGATCTGGGATGCCGCTGCCTTCTCCGGCTTTTGTTTCTACAAACACTTCATGTCCACCATCTACTAATAACGAAACACCTGGTGGGGTAATGCCTACACGATTTTCATTGTTCTTTATTTCCTTTGGAACACCGATCTTCATATGAAACCTCCTAGCATTTAGTAAATACGAATTTATTGTAACAAACGAAGCGCTTAAATGCAATCGCTTTCATTAAAAAGTTAAATTTTTATAATACAGATTTTTATCATAAAAAAACACCCCTGAAAAGGGGTGTATGTTACCGTAATGTTGCGTTGTGATCGTTTTTAAGACCTTCTAAAATATTTTTAATTATTTCATCGATTGTAGATGCCTTTAACGTCCCACTTTTATCTTCAAATCGAAGGCGAATCGCAAGTGATTTTTGATTTTCTTCTAAACGATCTCCTTGATAAACATCGAATACGTACGCATCTTTTAGTACGCTAGTTGAGTATTCATAAATTGAGCGTATAATATTGCCAGCTAATATGGAGTCATCTACAATGAGCGCAATATCACGCGATACAGAAGGGAACCGTAACACTTTTTCATAGGGTGGTGTGAAATCCGCTAGTGTAAACAACGTTTCAATTTCTAGTTCTGCCACATACACATCATCAGCGCTTAAATGACTTTGAGTATATTCAGGATGGAGTTTTCCAATATGGCCAAGATAGTCTTCTCCAACATAAATCGAAGCCGTTTGATGTGGATGGTGGTTTGAAATATTGGTTTTTTCATATACAGCGTGTTGTATGTTAAAGTGTTTTAATACCGCCTCAACAATGCCTTTTAATGTGAAGAAATCGCTTTTTGGCGACCCTTGCCAACGTTCATCTTTATAAACACCGTGCATTAAAATGCCAAGCAATTCAGATTCTTGTTCTAAAGTATAGCGTTTGCCAATTTCAAAAATATTTACACTTGGGTGTTTACGATTTATATTATGTGCCGCGGTTTTTACAAGTCCATTTAAAGTCGATATCGATAAGGTATTGTGGATATCACTAATTGGATTGGCAAGTTTGACGTGTTTTTCTGAGGTGTTTGGAGTTAAGTCAAATACTTCTTTTTCTGGAATTAAACTATAACTTAATGTTTCATCTAACCCCAAGCCACTTAAGACAGTACGAATTGAGCGTTTGAAACGCTGATAGTCACTTAGTCCGCCTTTAGAAACCGTCGACGGTAAGGTTAGTGGTAGATTATTATAATCGTATATCCGACCAATTTCTTCAATAATATCTTGATAAGTTTTGATATCTACTCTGCGCGTGGGTGCATAAACAACGAACGTTTTTTCATTAAGGTCAAATTCAAAATCAAGACGGTCAAAAATAGTTTTTACATCTTGTACGTTTAACGTTGTTCCTAAAATTTGATTGATTGTTGCTAAGGAGATTTCAATGGGGTTATTATCAAAGGGGTTATGGTCAAAATATTGTAAATTTTGACGAACTTGAGCCCCTGCGTACTGAATCAATAACTCTGAAGCACGATCAATAGCGTAACGTGTTTTAAGTGGATCTAAGCCTTTTTCAAATCGCAGTGATGATTCGCTTTTTAAATCTAAACGTTTAGACGTTTTACGAATGGTGATTGGATCAAACGTTGCACTTTCTAATACTAAAGCACGCGTTGTGTCGGTAACCTCTGTTTCCAAGCCACCCATTACCCCACCAAGTGCAATTGGTTTTTCACCGTTTGTAATAAGGATATCCCCATCTTTTAACGTTCTCGTTTGTTCATCTAAAGTTAAAAATGTTTCGCCTTGTGAGGCTTCTCTCACTACAATTTTATCGGTTTCAACTTTGTCATAATCAAAAGCATGTAAAGGCTGGTTGGTCTCAAGCATGACATAGTTAGTAATATCGACAACATTATTAATCGGACGAATTCCACTCGCGATGAGTCGCGCTTTTAACCATTCAGGAGACGGTTTAATCGTGATGTTATCTATCACTTGTCCATAATAACTCATACATTTTTTGGTGTCAGTTCTAATGGTTAAAGGATTGATTGCTTCTGAGGGTTCATAGTTAGGCAATGGTAAGGTGATTGGCTTATTGAACATTGCTTTAATATCATAAGCAAGTCCGTGCATGCTTAAAAGGTCAGGACGGTTCGGCGTTAAATCTAATTCTAAAACAAAATCATCTAGCCCTAAGAATTCAACCGCGTCATCCCCAATAGGCGCATCTTCACGCATTACATGAATCCCAGTTTCGTGGTGGTATTTTTCATCGATACCGAGTTCTTTTAATGAACAAATCATGCCATTACTTTCAACACCACGCAAGGTGGTTTTTTTGATTTTAAACCCTCCTGGTAGCGTTGCGCCTGGCAAGGCAACAATCACTTTTTGATGCTTATCAATATTAGGAGCACCACAGACTATTTGCAGGGTTTCTTCTCCAACATCAACCATGCATACAGACAGTTTATCCGCATCTGGGTGTTTCTCACAGCTAATCGTATGTCCAACCACAAGATTTTTAGAATCGCTTAAAGGGGTGTAACTCTCGATTTCTACCGATTGATTAATGATGGTTGAGAGAAACTCATCAGTTGGAATATCTTTTAAAGAAACATAATCTTTCAACCAGTTTATTGATACTTTCATGCTTTTTCCTCCTTAAGGAACTGACCAATTTTTTGGTAAACTTTTTTACGGTTTTTTGGATCAAAAAACAAAAAGTGTGAAGAATCAACTGGGAACCTTTCAACTTGTTTGGGGTCCAGTTTTTTTATTAGCCAGTCTATTGAACGTGTTTCTACTATTTCATCTTTTAATGTTTCTATAACTAAAATATCAGTATTATCTATTTTTTTCATAAAGTGTTTGGCATACCAAAAATAGCGCTGTAAAATCCAAATATGTGTTTTTGGAACATTTTGAAATCGTCTTATAAATTCTCTAAAAAATAATTTTTGGACTCTCGTAAGTGAATCTTTTTTGGCAAAAGTTGAAACAAATCCTTTGAAAAACTTTCTGAAATTCGGATTTTTTACAATTGGGGCGATTAATATGAGTTTATCGACACGGTTTGTTTTGGATGCAATAACACTCGCTGTGGCAGCGCCTAAGGAGTATCCAATGACATAGATTTTATCAAACGGTTCTCGCATCATATCAATCGTTTGATTAATAAATGCATTAAAATCTCGGATTCGCGCTTTAGGGAAGTAATCCCCAACGAATGCGCCTGGGAGATTATCAGGGTAATAAACGAAATAAGAATCATCAAGATTATTAATATACCTATATAGCCCTGTAAGTTCGGCCCCTGTCGTGCCTGCCCCATTAATAATTACAACAAGATTTCGGTTTTTCATCGTTTAAACTGCTTGTTAAATCGTAGATCGTTTGTATAAAAGTTTCTGATATCTTCAATCCCATATTTCAACATAGCGATTCTTTCAACGCCCACACCAAACGCGAATCCTTGATATTTTTTACTATCATACCCACTCGCTTCTAACACTTTATTGTTTACCATGCCAGCGCCTAAAATTTCTAAGTATCCACTTTGTTTACAAATATTGCAGCCTTTTCCACCACAATTGGCGCACGTGACATCGACTTCGACACTGGGTTCAGTAAAGGGAAAATATGACGGTCTTAATCGAATTTCACGGTTTGGACCAAACATTTTTCTAGCGACTTCCAATAAGGTACCTTTTAAATCGGTCATGGTTGTTTTGTCATCGACAACCAACCCTTCGATTTGCATAAACTGATGAGAATGCGTCGCATCGTCATCATCACGACGGTAAACTTTACCAGGACAAATAATTTTTACTGGTTTTTTTCCACCGTAATCAAGCATGGTTCTAACTTGTACAGGAGACGTATGTGTTCTTAAAAGGGTATCTTCGCTAATATATAAACTATCTTGCATATCTCTAGCAGGATGATCTTTTGGAAGATTCAGTTTTTCAAAGTTCATCTCATCGCTTTCAATTTCTGGACCTTCTTTAATGCTATATCCCATTCCAATAAATAAATCTTCAATTTCTTCGACAATTTGATTGAGGATATGCGTTGACCCAACGGTATAATCAGGGGCATCTAACGTTACATCAATGGTTTCTTTTTTAAGTTTATCATTAATCGCTTGTTGGCGTAACGCTTCGCGTTTGTCATCAATGAGTGTAGAAAAATTTCCCTTTGCTTTATTGATGGCTTGACCAAAAGCAGGCTTTTCAGAATCGTCAATATCTTTCATATGACGCATTAAGCCGTTCAATTCGCTTTTCTTTCCAATATACTGTGCTTTTAAATTTTGTAAATCTGCTTGTTTTTCTACTTCTTTCAAAGCTTCTTTTAACGATTTTTCAAGGGCATCAATTTGGTTTTTGATATCCATATAAATCACTCCTTTTACAATAAAAAAAGTCCTTATTTAAATAAGGACGACATGAGCCGCGGTACCACCTTAAGTTCACTTAAGCACTTTATACCTTTAACGCAGGCTTACGGACGCGTTTAACGTCACTCCAAAGCTGAAAAGACATGATGTTTCTTAGGATGCTTCCACCGTCCATCCCTCTCTATAACAAGAAACTATTTCATGCTTATGGGCTTTTTCATTGTACTACTCATATTATACTCAACAACACCTAAAACTTCAAGTAAGAACGATGAAAAAAAGGGACTATAGAAAAGTCCCCTTTTCCTATTATTTTGTAAGTTCCATAAATAAATCAATTTCTTCTTTAATGACATCTAAAGACCCTTGCCAAAATGCTTTATCAGTTACATCAATTCCAATTAACTCGGCAACAGCTTCTACATCCATTTTTCCGGTTTTTTGGAGTAACTGATCAATATCGTTGACAAAGTCGCTGCCTTTTTCTTGATACAGTGCATAAATACCTTTTGCGAACAATAATCCAAAGGCATAAGGGAAGTTATAATAACTTAAACTGCCTCGATAATAATGAGGTTTATTGACCCACATATAAGGGTGGAAAGTATCTTCATCAATCGCATCACCATACGCTTCTTTTTGGGCGTCTACCATTAAGGTTTTAAGTTTATCTACAGAAAGTGGCGTTTTTTCTCTTCCTTCAAACACGCTCTTTTCAAAAATGAAACGAGAAAGAATATCGACAATAACCTGCGTTGTCCCCATCAAGGATTGTTCTAAAATAAAGAGTTGTTCATCCCCTTTTGAATCATTAAGCGCCGCTTTTTTAACAATGGTTTCACACAATGTAGACGCTGTTTCAGCAACTGGCATAGTATAAGACGCATTTAAAATACTTTCATTAAAAATCCGGTCCCCATGGTAAGCATGCCCCAATTCATGGGCAAGCGTAATCACATTTGAGAACGACCCTTCAAAGTTGGTTAAAATACGGCTTTGTTTAATCGGATGTAAGTTCGAACAAAACGCACCGCCTCTTTTCCCACTTCTAGGAGTAAAATCAATCCACTCTTCTTCATATGAGCGTGTCGCTAAATCAGCTAAATCACTGCCAAAGGTTTTGAAGTTTTTAATCACATACTGCATCGCTTCATCAATTGAAAAAGTTCTTTCGCTTTTACCAAGTGGAGCAAACAAGTCATACCAAGGCAATTTTTCATTTTTATGCCCTAGGACTTTTGCTTTACGTTTTAAATAAGATCTAAACATTGGTAAATTTTCCCGCATCGCTTCTATTAAAGCATCTAACGTTTCTTTTTGCATACGCGAATCATAAACCGCTTCATCTAAAGCACTTCCAAACCCTCGCATTTTTACGATTTCATTAACTTCGCCTTTGATACTGTTTAGAGAAAAGGCAATGGATTGCTCGATTTTTTTATACGCTGCCATTTCACTTTCAAACGCAGATTTTCTAACGGCTTGATCACGAGAGTGTGCTTTGTTTCGTATATCGGAAAGGGTAATCTTTTCCCCTTTATATTCGACTTCTAAAATACTCGTTAATAATCCTTGAAGCTGACTCCAAGCACTTGATCCTGTTTGACTCAGTTTAGAAATAATAGCTTCCTCTTTATCCGATAAAACATATTGAGAACGGTCAATTATACGGTTAAGATAATATTCATACTCTTTTAAAGTCTCGTCACTTTCAATTAACGATGTTTTGTTCTCAACTGTCGGTAACCATTTAGAGAATTTGGTATTAAAATCAGACGTTTGTGAAGACAATTGCTGCATACGATTCATCCATGCATTCGATGTTTCATCTTGTGCATCAGTCGATAAGGATAGATTCACAAATCCAAACGCCCTTAAAAAGTTTGAACGCAATTGACCTGCTAGTTCTAAATACCGCTTAATAGTTGAAAGGGGCTCAGCTTTTTCATCTAAAGTTTTTGCAAAGGCATTTGCCTCTTCTATTAACGATTCAATCGTTGAAATTGATTCTTTAAATTCTTTTGATTCATAGCTAGGAAATAGTGCATCTAAGTTCCAGGTTTTCATAATTTACTCTCCTTTATTTTTATAAAAACGCCTTCAGGCATGTCGAAATGACACGCCTGAAGGCGTTTAAATTAATTTCTACTTCTTGATGCTAAAATTGCAAGTAACCGTAAAATTTCAACATATAACCATACGATAGTAACCATGAGTGATAAAGCAAGGACCCATTCATATCGACGGTCTACATTATTTGATACCATTTGTTCAATATTATCAAAATCGATCAGTAAGAAAAATGATGCTAAAACCACCGCAACTGCGCTGATTACTAATAATATGCCTAAGTTTGCTGTTCCTGCAAATAATCCCATTCCGAAAAATGACAAGATAAACATAATAAAGCTAAAAAATACATAGCCTAATAACAACGAAAACATAATACTTCGAAACCGATCTGTAACTTTGATAATGCCACTTTTATAAAGGAATAACATTGCAAATACAACCCCTGCAGTCGCAAGAATGGCTGTTAAGACAATGCCATCACCAAACATGACTTCATACAAACCAGAAATCGTACCGAGTACAAATCCCTGCATTGCAGCGTAAATTATCGCAAAGAATTTAGAAAGTCTTAAACTCCTGACTCCGACTAATACACTGACAAATCCAACAATACTTCCAACGATTAACATCATAATTTGGAAGCCTGTAACTTCATTCGTCGTTACAATATTTTGAAACATGATGCCACCAATCACTAACATTATTGATGTCATAATCGTTGCTCTTAATACAACGCCTGCTCTTGTAGCACTATCCGCATGGGAGTAGGTTGCGTTTTTCTCAATAGTTGAAGCGAGTGGGTTTCTACCCATTCTCATACCTCTACGTCTCATAAATCATCACCTCAGTAAAAAATTATACACTATTATTATTAATTTTTCATTAAATTTACAAATCAAATAGATTCATCTGCGACGTATCTGGTAAGTCCCCAAAAGCATCTAAGGCTTCGAGTTTTTTAAACAGTGTAGTAGAGACCGCGCTACGTTCTTTAACATCCTCACGAGATGTAAACAATTTATCTTCTCGAGCGCTGACAATAGACTCTGCCACTTTTCTACCCAGTCCATCTAATGCTAAAAATGGCAATCGAAGGCCCCCACTTTTCGTTATTTTGAAATCATTCGCTTCAGAATCCATAATGCTTACTGGTTCAAAGTGATATCCTCTTTTCACCATTTCTAATGCAACTTCTAACACGGTATAGAGTTTCTTTTCAGGATCGGTTGCTTTGTTCCCTTTATCTTTAATTTCGTCCATTCTTTTTTCTATGGCGTACTCTCCCCCTTGCATCGCAATAAGGTCGAATGCCTGTGCCCGCTTTGAAAAGTAAGCTGAATAGAAGTAAATTGGACGATAAAGCTTAAACCATGCAATGCGTAATGCCATCATTACGTAGGCTGTAGCATGGGCTTTTGGAAACATATATTTAATCTCTCCAGCACTCCAAATATACCATTCTGGAATATCATATTTTCGCATCTCTTGAATATATGATTTCCATTTATCTGGTTGAAATTGACTTTTTCCTTTACGGATAAATTCTGAAATTTCAAATGCTTTGGCCGCCGGTAATTTATTTTGAATCAAATAAACCATAATATCATCACGACACCCAATAACATCACTAAAGGGAATTTTTCCGTATTTAGTTTTTCCTGTGACAAGTTGTTCAGCGTTATTTAACCAAACATCTGTTCCATGCGATAACCCTGATATTTTTACAATGTCAGCGAAGGTAGAAGGGCGTGAATCTTTTAACATGCTTCTAACAAATTGCGTCCCCATCTCTGGAACACCATACGATGCGACTTCACTGCGAATATCTGAAGGTTTTAACTGAAGCACTTCGGTTCCGCTAAGCATTTTATAGACTTTAGGATCATCAAGCGGAATATCTCTTGCGTCTGTGAAGGGAAAGCTAATTGGGTCTTGTTTAACAAAGTCCATTAAATACCGAATCATCGTTGGATCATCATGGCCCAAGACATCTAATTTAAAGAGATTTTCTTCAAACGAATGATAATCAAAGTGGGTAGTTTGCCATGAAGAGGATGTATCATCGGCTGGATATTGAACCGGGGTAACATCAAATATTTCTTTATAAGAAGGCACCACTACAATCCCACCAGGATGTTGTCCTGTTGAGCGTTTTACGCCCGTTATTTTTTGGGCGCGACGTTCGATTTCTGCCTTACGGATTGTTAAGCCTTTTTTCTCGGCATAACCTTTCACATACCCAAAAGCCGTTTTTGATGCGACCGTGGAAATAGTGCCCGCTCTAAAGGCCCTATCTTTACCGAATAACGTTCTTATATATTCGTGAACTTCACTTTGATAATCTCCTGAAAAGTTAAGATCGATATCGGGAACTTTATCCCCTTTAAATCCTAAAAACGTTTCAAATGGAATATCATGACCCTCTTTTTTCATCGCGTGAGAACACTTTGGACAGTCCATCGGTTGTAAGTCAAACCCACTGTCGACATTATCCAATACACTTTGCAAGCCTTTTTCTTCGGGTTTTAGTCCATACGTTTTCTTTTCCTCTGGTGACAGTTTAAAACTACTAAAATGACAATGCGGACATACATAATGCGGCGGCAACGGATTCACTTCTGTTATATCCATTAAAGTCGCAACAAACGAAGAGCCTACGGATCCACGCGAGCCGACTAAGTATCCTTCATCTAAACTTTTTTTAACGAGCAGATATGAAATATAATACACGGCTGAGAATTTATTCTTTGTGATAGAGTCCATCTCTTTATCCAAACGATCTTTAACCAATGGATGTAAAGGAGCTCCATACATGTTCTTAGCGTTAGTGTTAACCATATCAATCATTTTTTGTTCAATCGAAGGAATCCCTTCACTGGCTAAAAAGTCATCAGTCGGTGCGAACAGTTCGTTATTAAAGGCTTTAATGTTTTGAATTTGTTGGCTAATTTTATTGGGATTATCAATTACAATTTGCTTAGTAAAATGCGCTTCAAAATGGGGAAATGCGTTTAACATTTCATCCGTGGTTCTAAAGTATTGACTAGGAATGTCTTCATATTTTGAAAGACTATGATACCCGCCCCCAACAATTGGCGTTCGAATATAGATATCGCGGAACTTTTTATCGATTTTTTCAATGTGGTGAACATCGCCACTCGCGATCAACATAACACCACTAGTAGAGGCGGCTTCTCGAATCGTATTAAAGGTTCTTTGAATGACCGATTCAATATTAGAAATATCTTTTCCTAAATGTTGATAATCTTCAAACGGCTGCACTTCTAAATAATCAAAAAATTGAGCGGATTGAATCACCTTTTCTTTTGACATATTCATAGCGGTCTCAAAGAAATTGCCATTCATACATCCTGAGCCAATTAATAATCCTTCACGATACTTTGATAGTATTTTTTTAGGAAGTTTAGGGCCTTTATCAAAATACTTAGTGTTCGCTAACGAGACAATTTTATATAAATTTTTAAGCCCTACTTCGTCTTTTACTAACACACTTACATGCCCTGCCCTTGCGTTTTTATAAGGGTTATAATGTTTTAAAAATTTAGAAGGGGTTAAAAGGTCATTAAACGTTTTAAACCCAAGTTTATCAAAATCACTTAACATATTTAAAAAGATATTCGCAGTGGCTTGCGTATCGTGTATCGCACGGTGATGGCGATCTAGACTTACATTAAACGCTTTGGCTACCGCTTTTAGGTTAAACCGCTTAAGTTTATCTGCATATAGTTGTCTTGCTATATTAAGCGTATCAATCACAGGATAATTTGGATACTCAATTCCAAGTGCTTGATAGTTTTGTTCTAAATGCGCAGTGTCAAAAGGCGCGTTATGAGCCACTAAAATAGCGTCACCTATAAAAGCTTTAAATTCAGGGATAACGGCGTCTATCGTTTTCGCATCTTTTAAATCTGCATCTTGAATGCTTGTTAATTCTTTGGTAAAGGATGACAGTTTTTCTTCTGGATTCACAAATACATTGAATGTATCAATCGTTCGGTGGTCTTGAATTTTAATCGCAGAAATCTCGATGATTTTCGCTTCGCTTACGGATAAGCCTGTTGTCTCTATATCAAAGACGACAAAATTCGATTCCCTTAAAGGCGTTTCATCGTTGCCTTTCGCAATCCAAGTATTCGCTTCATCTACGACCGAAACTTCGGCCCCAAAAATCGGTTTGATGCCATGTTTTTTCGCGGCGTTATAAAATTCTGGGAAGGCTTGAACATTATCATGATCAGTTAACGCAATGGCTTCATGGTTAAAGTGTTTTGCGGCACTTACATACTCATCAATGGCGTTAATGCCATCTAAAGTAGACAGTTTAGAGTGTAAGTGAAGCTCAACTCTTTTTTCTTCTGAAAGGTCTTCTCTTGTAGCTTCTTCTAACGGTTTATTTGATACTTCAATATTATCCGCAATCAACACCACTTCATGATTAAAGTGGTCAAACTGACCATAGCCTCTTACTTTCATTAAAAAGTTGGTTTTCACTTGATCTAAAAATGTCATCTCGTCTTTATCTCTTACAAACTTTTTCACATAGATTGAATCTTCTTCATCGGAAAGCACAAACGTATATAAATGGGTTTGTTTTTTTATTTTACGCTTTTCAAACGATTGGACTGACCCTTGAATGGTAAAATTGGCGTTGTTATGTTCACTTTTATACTCATTTAATTTATCTTCATTAATAGGAATATCCGAAATTGTATGTTTAATTCCTTTAACACTTTGGTCTTTATAGCCGTTAAAATATAAAGGGGTTTCCTTAATTTCATCATGTTTTTCTTCTTTAGCCGTTTCTTCCATAGCTTCTGTAATGGTTGGAGCATCATCGCAATAGCGTACACTTAGGCGGATATCAAACCCAAACATTAATAAAATCTTCTCAATATCAAATAACATCTCTTCTACATAGGTCCCATCTTTAGGACATACAATTTGTAAGGCATCTTGGGATTGTTCAATTTCCATGGTGCTTAACGCATGAAATCTAGGTTTTTGTTCTGTTAACATCTCTAATGCAAATGCGTAATATGACTTAAATACCTCATCACTTTCTCCATTTAAATCTAAGGCTTCATATTCTATTTGATACAGAACTTTAGAACACGCATCCAGCACAACAGGTAAACTATTAAGTCTATTTATAAAGCGCTTAAAAACCTCTATTTCTAGAGGCTTTTCAAATTCTATAATAAAGTTCCATGTGGCGGTTTTTTCTTCAACTTCTACTTCAATTAGTTTCCCGTTAATGGCTTCTTTTAGGGATTTTAAATCGAGTATGTCTAATAAGTTTTCAAACGCTTCTCTCATGATTAACACTCCATTTTCTTACCTCAATTATAGCACAGTAAGCCAAAAAAAAAGTAGATAAAATCTACTTATTTTTCAAAGCCTATCTTGACTTTTCCAGCCATAATTTCTTCTAAGGCAACGCCTACAGGCTTAGCACACTTTGAATCAAGCGTTGAATCATCTTGTTCACGAATAATTTTCGCACGCAGTGCAGCGGCGTAGGCAAGTTTATATTTGGAGTCAATATTTACCAGTAATTCATCGATGGATGGATAACGAAGTCCTTCTTTGTTTTTAGTCATACATTCACACTCCTTCATAGGGCTTATTTTTCTTCATTTATTTCCATTATGTCACTATATTTATGGATTGAACGTTCTGTTTTCGCGTGTTCGGCGCGAATGATCGCAAGGACACGATCAGCTGCGTTGGTCACTTCATCATTGACAACGATATAATCGTATTTATGGGCTAAAGGAAATTCTCTTTCTGCTTTATCCATACGTTTTTGAATGGTTTCAGTGGATTCCGTCCCACGTCTTAAAAGTCTTCTATAAAGCGCTTCTTTATTTGGGGGTGCAATGAATACAAATACGCCATCCGGCGCTTTTTCTCTTACTTGAAGTGCACCTTGTACTTCAATTTCTAGTACGACTTCTTTTCCTTGTTTCAAATGTGCTTCGACTTTATCTTTAGGGGTGCCATAGTAATTGCCTACAAACTCTGCCCATTCCAAAAACGCATCTTCTTTGATGCGACGCTCAAATTCATCTTTAGAGACAAAGTAATAGTCTTCTCCGTCAATTTCTCCAGTCCGTGGGGGGCGTGTAGTCATCGAAGTTGAATACACTAGATCATGACCTTCTAAATCAAAAAGTGCTTTGCGGACCGTTCCCTTTCCGACACCGGAGGGACCACTTAGCACAACCAATAAACCGCGTTCATTCAGTTTCATTGATCGCCCTCCATTTCTAATGTATTATTTATCATAATAACACTTTTAAATGAATTATGTAAGTCAAAACAATTACTTTTTGAAAAAAGTCTTTCGTGGTACAATGTGTGTGGTGATTATTATGAGTTTTGATGGCGTCATGTTGCATAAAATTATAGAAACCTCTAAAGACAACTTAATCGGTGGAAGAATATCAAAAGTTTATCAACTTGAAGATTTCACCTTTCTTTTTACCGTGCGTAAACATAAAAATTTACAACTTGTAATTAGTGTGTCTAAACAAAATACAAGAATGCACATAAGTGAAAGTTCTTTTGATAAACCCTATAACCCGCCGATGTTTTGTATGTTTTTACGTAAACACTTAGAAGGCGCAAGAATTGAAGCTATAGATCAAGTAGAAAATGATCGAATCGTACAATTTAAACTAATTAAAAAAGACGAACTCGGTGACCTAAAACCTATGTTTCTTTATTTTGAAGCAATGGGAAAAGATGCGAATCTTATTTTAACTGATAATACCAATTTAATTATGGATTGTTTAAACCACACACATCCGTTTAGTGAGCAAAGAACCATGATTCCTTCTGCGACTTATGTGTTCCCTCAGGATGATAGAATTAATCCTTACAATAAAAAAAAGACAGATGAAGCGCTAAAAAATAACACCTTTGAAACAACGCGTGATTTGCTCAATACATTTCAAGGAATCTCTCCTGTCTTTGCTAAAGAATGTCTCCATAGAAGCCAAACAACAAACGACAATTTGGTTGACGGATTTGAAAATCTTTTATACGCGAATACTTATACTATTTTAAAAGGCGATCGCATGGTTTTTGCCTCTTTTGAAATTCAACATAAACCAGGGGATTTATTGCCGTTTGACTCGCCGCATAAAATGCTTGACCATTATTTTAGTATGCGTGAAAACCACCAACTTCACCAACAACATTTTAAAACCTTAAGCCAACTCGTTAAAAAAAATATTGCTAAACAAAATCGAAAAATAGAAAAACTCACTAAACAACTTCACGTCAGCGAAGACGATGAAACCTACCGTAAAAAAGGGGAACTTTTAATGGCATATGCCCATTCAATCACGCCTGGTGATAACACGGTAACCTTAAATGATTTTGAAACTAACGCACCCTTAGCGATTGATCTTGACCGAGAAAAAACCGCTATTGAAAACGCGCAATGGTATTTCGAGAAATTTAAAAAAGCGAAGAAGTCATTGCCCTACTTAAAACGTGAAATCGTACGGGCTAAAAATGAAAGAACGTATTTTCAAATGATTGATGACCAGTTGAGCTACGCAAACTTAAATGATCTTTTAGAAATCCGAAATGAACTTAAAAGTCATGGGTATATCAAACAAGGTAGTAGCCCTAAAAAACAATCTAAAAAAGCAAAACACGATACCTACATAGATGCTGATGGGGTAAGCATCCATGTCGGAAAAAACAATATACAAAACGCGCACATTACCCATAGCGTTGCGAAACATTATCATACTTGGTTTCACGTTAAAGAAGCGCCAGGCAGTCACGTTGTGGTTGAAGCGAGCCTAGACGCTTTGAGCGAAACCACGATTAGAACAGCGGCTCAACTCGCTGCCTTTCATTCTAAAATGCGGTATTCTTCTAGTGTAGCGGTTGATTATACACCGGTTAAAAACATTAAGAAAATACCAGGTCATAAAGGCTACTATGTCACGTATAAAAATCAAACTACCATCTATATTGATCCTGATGAATCGTTCATACACTCAATAAAAAAAAGCTAACTTTAAGCGCTTTATCTAATGATAGAGCGTTTTTTTATATTTGACATATGTCATAAATACGATACAATGAAATTGAAATCGCATAGGAGGGATCAATATGCCAAGACCAAAAAAAACAAGAAAAGTTCAAGGGGTTCCACCGCAACGAGAATACGGACCCTACAAAGAAAAAGATGGGAAAAAACCTCAAGCTATTTTATTAAGTGTCGATGAATATGAAACAATCCGTTTGATTGATTATGAAGCGCTAACCCAAAAAGCATGTAGTGAAAAAATGGATGTTTCAAGAACCACCATTCAATCGATTTACAGTACCGCTAGAAAAAAAATATCCGCGTCTTTAATAGAGGGTAAACCGTTAGTGATTGATGGTGGAGATTATTCCTACCAATCGCCACAAGCATTACATTTAGATGAGCGCTATACGATTAGAAATATGGTAGAAAGTGCCGCTGGCACTAAAGAAGTTGAAGACAAACCTCGTGATGTTAAGCGGATTGCTGTAAGCTTAGTGGAAGGTGAAGTGGCCCATATTGGAGAAAGTGAACAATTTAAAATCATGGATGTTAAAGACCGTAAAATCATAAGCGAAATCTTTGTTGATCGCCCCGATATACCTGGTGGATTCTTACCAATGTATTTAAAATCTCAAGAAGTAGATTTATTAATCGGAGCTGATATGGGTAAAAAATTACGCCATCATTTTGACAGTGTTACCATCGATATTTTCATCACGGATAAGGCCTATGCTAAAGACGCCTTATCGCATTGGCTACGTTCATAAAATATTTGCGCATTTAAATAGACGCCCTATAAAGGCGTCTATTTTTTATTTGTGATGGATGGTTTTATTTTTAATTTCTGCATTCACCATTTCTATGAAGGCATCGATTGTGATTGTTGTTTGTTCTGTTTCACCGTAGCGGCGGTAGGTAACTGAGTCACTGTTAACTTCGTTATCACCGATGACAATCTGATAAGGTATTTTTTGCGTTTGAGCTTCACGAATTTTATAGCCCAGTTTTTCTTCTCTTGTATCAATCTCACTTCTAAGGTCTACATCAATGAAGTGTTCGTGCAATTTTTGGGCAAAGGCGCCATGTGCATCAAGATTCACAGGAATAACTTTCATTTGAGTCGGCGCTAACCACGTTGGGAATGCCCCTTTGTATTGTTCGAGTAAAATACTCATTAATCGTTCCCAAGTAGAAATTAACCCACGATGGATGACAACCGGGCGATGTTTATCGCCATCTTTACCGATGTAAGTTAAATCAAAACGCTCTGGCAATAAGAAATCAAGTTGAACCGTTGACATTGTGATAACATGATCTAAAGCTGTACGGACTTGGAAATCAATTTTAGGTCCGTAAAAGGCAGCTTCCCCTTTCATTTCAGTGTATTCTATGCCTTCTTCATCGAGTAACGTTTTCAATGTTTTTTCAGCATCATCCCACAAGACATCATCATCATGGAATTTGCCTTTAGATTCATCGCGTAAAGCGAGTTCAACATAATCAATTTCTAATCCTAAATCATCAATTACTTGACTGATTAAACTGTAGGCATTTAGCACTTCTTGTTTAATTTGATCTTTTCTTGCGAAGATATGAGAATCGGTTAATGTCATCGCACGTACCCGTTCTAATCCACTCAAGGCACCTGAGGCTTCAAAGCGGTGCTGCGTCACAATTTCCGCGTATCTTAATGGTAAGTCACGATAACTTCTTAATTCTGAGTTATAAATAATCATATGATGAGGACAGCTCATCGGTCTTAATACAAAGGTTTCATCTTTAGATTTCATAAGCGGGAACATGTCATCTTGATAATGATCAAAATGGCCACTGGTTTGATAAAGTGCTTTCGTTCCAAGTACAGGGGTATTAACATGTAAATAGCCATTTTTACGCTCTAATTTGTAAACATAATCTTCTAATGTCTTTCTTATTGTATAACCATTAGGCAACCAAATAGGGAGGCCTTGACCTGCTTTTTGATCAAGCATAAAGATTTTAAGTTCTTTTCCTAACTTTCGATGATCTCTTTCTTTTCGGTCTTTTAACACTTCTAGATGATGATTAAGCTGTTCTTCTGTGAACCAACTGGTTCCATAAATACGCGTTAGCATTTCTCTATCAGAATCACCACGCCAATAAGCGCCTGCGACGCTTAATAACTTAAAGTGTTTAATATGCCGTGTATTTCCAACATGGCCGCCTCTACATAAATCTACAAATTCGCCCTGTGTATAAATACTAATCGTTTCTTCAGAGTCTAAATCATTAATCAGTTCTAGTTTGTAAGGATCATCTTCAAAACGTTTTAACGCTTCTCCCTTAGAAATCTCTTCTCGTTCCATAGATTCTTGTTCTTTGACGATACGTTTCATAGTTTGTTCGATTTTTGGTAGGTCTTCTTCGCGAATGGTGGCGTCTGTCGCAATATCATAATAAAACCCTTCTTTAATCGCTGGTCCGACTCCAAATTTCGCATCTGGATATAACCGTTTTACCGCTTGCGCCATTAAATGGGCAGATGAGTGATTTAATACTTCTAACGCTTTTTGATCATCCTTTGTAATTAAGTCGACTTTCGCATCATGTTCAATAGGACGGTTTAAATCGAATAAGGCTTCATTAACATAAGCCGCTACCGTTTTTTTCTTGAGCGACTTACTGATATCACTGGCGATGGCTTCAGGCGTTACTCCTTTTTCGAATGCTTTAGTGTTGCCGTCTTTAAATTCTATATTAATCATTTTTTGTTCCTCCATTCGTTGTATCGTACTTCGTTTATTTTATCTTTTTCAATAATCGCATCTTCTAAGTCAATATCATAAATGTTGGCAATATGCGTTACATAATGCAACACGTCATAAAGTTCATACTTTATTTCACGTTTTCTTGATTCAGTTAATCCATCTTGGTGTTCTTTTCGCATTTCTACTGATAATTCTCCAACTTCTTCAAACAACTTTAAAACCACTTCGTGTTTTTTATCGGGTTGAAAATCAATGGTCTTAATGTGGGATTGAAGTTCTTTAATGGTAAAATCTTTTTTTAACATCATTGCCTCCTTTATCGTTTTAATAAAAAAACGTCCTTAACACAATGTCAAGGACGAATAAAATCCGCGGTTCCACCTTAGTTCAATTAAGCACTCTTAAGCTTTAACGCAGCATGACGGATAAGCTTTCACTTATCAACTCCAAGGGAGTAGTCTTCATCAGTTAGCAGCTTTCACCATCCTGCTTCGCTTTAAAGGAATGAAGGCGTTGGCCTTTTCAAAGTTGTTAATAATATAATAGTAGGTTGTTTAGTGTTTGTCAATCATTACATATTAAAAGGGTCTGAAAGTTTTTTAATGCGCTCAATGATACGGAAGCCTTTAATTTGTTCTTGTTGTTGTTGGGAAGATACAAAGTTTTTCCCTAGTTCTTTAAGCGGTAAATTTGATGAAAAGAATGTCGGTTTTTCATCTAATAGGCGATACTGCAAGATAGGGCCTAATACTTCATCTCTAATCCATGCACTAAACGCTTCTCCCCCGATGTCGTCTAAACATAAAACATCGGTCGTTTTAAGCTTATTAATACGTTCTTCTAAAGTTCCAGTTTGGATTGAACTTTTTATTTCCCTGACTAAATCAGGATAATATGCAATAATCCCTTCGTACCCGAGTTCTGCAAAGCGATTGGCAATTGCGGCGAGCGTATAGGTTTTTCCGATTTGATATCTTCCATGCAAATAAAGTCCTTTAATTTTTTCCCCTTTAGCGTATTGATTGGTAATGCCAATAATTTTTTTATATAAATCATTTCTAGTTTGGGTATCCATATAAAAATCTTCTAATGACGCATCATAAATCATTTTAGGCATAAACAATGCATCGATTCGGTTTTTCTTCATCGATTGTTTTTGCTGGGCACGTTTGTAATGACAAGGATGATATTCTAAGCCGATTTGCCCATTTCTATAGGTTAGCTTAGGCTTCATGCCTTCTGTATCTTGTTTACAGGCATGGAGGCCTGGGCAGTTTTCACAGTAGCCAATTTCTCTTTTATAGGTCAATAATTCATTCACCGCATCCGCAATTGCATCAGAAGGAATATCGTGTTCAATAAAAAACGGTTTTAATGTTTGGTCTTCACTGAGTGATTCCGTAATTTCATCAACGAGTGAAGGGTTTTTAGTAAAATCACCTTTTCGCATGGTTAATCCTCCTGGTCTTTAAGGTAGTCATCGAACCAATCAACGTTAGTATCTTGAGGTCTTGTATCAGCTTTTTTATACCTTGATTGGGGTTGCGATGCCGCTTGGTTTTTCTTTTGTTGCTTCATTTTTTTAATGAAGTCAATTGCTTCATGTGCGGTATGAATATTGTTTCTTTTCCATGTGCCTGCTACTTTATTAAAGTATTCGAACACTGGAAATTGACCATTAAGCTCTTTAAGTACATAAGCGATTAAAACATTAACCACTTCATGGGGTAAGGCTATTTCATTTAAGATGCGCTCTAATGTAGCGAGTTCACTTTTAGCGGCTTTTGAGCCCGTTGTTGCTTCAAGCAATTCTCTTGGGTGAACGGTTTGAAAATAATGTTCACTATAGTTATCTTTTTGTTTGATGGTTGCGCTTGGTTTGCTATGGTAATAATCGGCAGCTAATGATTTAAACCATTCAAAATCGACATCTTTATTTTCAATGGTTCCTTTTAATAATTTAATCATAGCGGCTTCGTCTAAGGAATAAAGGTAGGCAATCTCTAAAAGTTTTTCTTTAAAACGCTTGGTTTTAAAACGATCACTTTTTAAGGTGTCGGGAATTTCATTGATGACCATATCGATATCAATTGAAGTATCAATTTTAGGTTTTAGCGTTTGTTCATTAATATAGGTTCCTTGAGGGGGAGGCGGTTCTTTGATTGGACCAAACACTTCATTAAAATTAACGGTCAATTGTTTATGCGAAGGTTTTTTTACTTTATGAATGGTAAAATGTGAAATCAAGTCATTATACCTAGCGTCTCCGACTGTTTCTTTTAAATAACTAGCGTAGGGTGAATCTTTTATAAATCCATTGGGACTTAGTGGATGGTATAAAGAAAAGACATACATATCATCCCCATAATAGGTATCTAAAAGGCCTACGGCTTCTAACATTTTGCGCGCTTCTATGAATTGATTATGAGATAATTTTAACGCATCAAAGAGAAAACTTAAAGGATAGATGACACTGCGCATTGATGTTTTATCTAACAAAGCATGGAACATCATATAAAGCGTAAAAGCTTCTTTACCAATAATCGGTTGATAAAGAAGGCTTAAGGTGTGCGTGTGAACATGGCTCAAGTCACTAAGGCCATGAATTTTTACTTGTACATGATTTGGGGATGGTTTCATAATTTTTGCCTCACACTAAAGACTTGAGTTTTTTTAATACTCTCGTAAATGATTTGCGGGTCTCTAAGATGCTTTTTGTATTATCTATACAATAATCTGCTAGTTCTTTCTTTTTAGAAAGGGGCATTTGTGATTTAATTTTTTGTTTTGCAAAGGCTTCATCAATGTTTTCACGTGATTTTAGACGGTCTATTTGATCGCTACGTTTTGCGTATACGACAATTGTTTTATCCATAATTGTATCAAAGGAAGCTTCAAAAAGTAATGGAACATCCACTACAATCATTGCTTCACCGAGCCCTTTGTAATGGTCGATTTCTTTAAATACACGTTCTTTTACTTTAGGGTGTACTATTTTATTTAATAATTCTCGTTTTTCTTTATCTTTAAAAACGATTTTCCCTAATTTATTACGATTAATTTCTTTAGAAGGCGTCAGGACTTCTTCACCGAATGAGTCAACAATGGATGTGTAAATCGTTTTATTGTGCTTTAAGAGTGTATGGGCAATATTATCTGTATCAATCACTGGTATCGCTTCTTCTTGAAACATTTTACTAATAGTCGATTTCCCGCTGGCAATCCCACCAGTTAATCCAACAATGAGTGACATTTCAATTCCTTCTTTCATTGGTCTAACGTTTTTGACAGTGTTTACAAAAATACGTTCCTCTACCATTTACTTTTATCTTTTTAATTTCGGTTTCACACTGCGGACACGGTTCCCCTTTTTTGAGATGCACCCTCAGTTTGGTTTGAAACCTTCCCGTAATGCCTAAAGAATTGGTATAACTTCTAATAGATGAGCCCCCTAAAGCCACTGCTTTTTCTAAGACGTTTTTAGCGCAGACACTTAGGGTTTGTGCTTCTTTTTTCGTGATTTTATAGGTTAGCTTTTCAGGATGAATATGCGCACAAAAAAGGGTTTCATCCACATAGATGTTTCCAAGACCACTAATAATGTGTTGATCGAGCAACGCTGTTTTAATTGCTTTTTTCTTAGCCTTAAGCGTCCTATATAAAGCCATTGAATCAAAGCTTGGGTCAATGGGTTCACGCCCCAATAAAGAAAGGGGAGGTTCATGGAACACTGCCTGTTTATTTTTTATTTCCATTGTACCGAATTTCCTGACATCATGATACCTTAGAGTTTCTCCGTGTTCAAGTCTAAAGATGATATGTTCATGTTTATTTTTAGCTGCGTCTAAAGGCTTTAAGAAATATTTCCCTTCCATTCTTAAATGCGAAAGCAGATAATAATCCCCCAAGTCAAACAACAAAAACTTTCCACGACGCTCAATATTATATATCGTTGCGCCTTTCGTGGTTTCTTTAAAGGCTGTTATATCCCCTTTAATAATGCCAGGATAAATAATATCAACTGACTCAATAACTTTGCCTTTAACGAGTGTGTTTAGGGTTCTTTTAACCGTTTCTACTTCTGGAAGTTCTGGCACTATTCAATTACCTTATAATTCGATTTGTCGAAACGGTATTTAACGTGAGTGCTTACCGAATCATCGGGATAGCCTAGTGCAATTAAAGAAAATGGAATCGTGTCTTTATCAATTGTTAAAATATCTTCAATGGCGCCTATGCGATCTTCTTTAGGATAAACCCCAATCCATACACTCCCAAGCCCCATATGGGTAGCTTCTAATAAAATATTTTGTGTCGCAGCCGCTAAATCTTGTGGGGCCATTAAGGGGCGGTTCACATCTTTTTTCATCAACGTTAAAATCCCCAGTGGTGCATCTTTTAAAGGCCATGCGCCTTTAGAAATATTGGATAATTTTTCAAGGATAGCTTGGTTTTTGATGACAATGAACGCCCACGGTTGTTGGTTAGTCGCGCTTGGTGCTTGCATCGCACTCATCATCAAACGTTCAATGGTTTCATCTTGAATTTCTGCTGGGATAAATTTTCTAATACTTTTTCTTTTTAATACTAATGACATTATTCTACCTCCGGATTTACATGCACTAACACATGTGAAATTTTAGGATTCTTTTTCATTTTTCGCTTCACCATCGAAGCGATATCATGTCCTTTTTTAACGGACAAATTTCCATCAACTCTAATTGAAATTAAGGCTTGATAGTAATGACCATATACAATCATTCGTAAATTGTCAACCCGGTATACACCGTCTAATGTTTCTACAATCCTTTTGGTTTCTTCTAATATATCGCTTGGCGCGCTTTTTCCTAGAATGGAAATAATCGCGTCTTTAATAATTTTATAGGCCACTCTTAAGATAAGGACACCAATTAATATAGCGCCAACACTATCGGCATATTGTAAGTATCCTATATTAAATTCAGTTCCTATGGCCGCTAATAGGATACCTAAAAGCACAATAATCGAACTTAACATATCGGCATAAGATTCGCTAGCTGAAGCGATTAACGCTTGCGAATGAAGCACTTTTCCACGCTGCATGATATAGCGAGCCAAGATTCCTTTTATAACTATAACCCCAATGGGAATGATAATAGCGACTATTGAAGGGATACTTGGACTGTTTAATAAGGTGATAATCATGGTTCTAACGATTTGATACGCAATAAAAACAATGCCTAGCCCGAGCAACAAACTTACAACATACTCAATTTTACCATGGCCTAAGGGGTGTTCTTCATCAGGGGGTTTATTCGATTGTTTTAACCCAAACACGATTAATATATCCGTAAAAAAATCACTAATAGAATGCATCGCATCTGCCACTAGGGCAGCTGAATTAAAGGTAAGTCCCCCAATTAATTTTATGACGATTAAAATAAAATTAACAATTAAACTTTTAATCATCACCACATGACGACTCATTTATTTTGCCTCATCTAAGTTTTTACCAGACGCCAAACTTACTTTCAAAGGGATTAAAAGATCGACACATTTTTCCATCGTCTCTTGAATTAATGATTCCATTTGTGCTTGTTCTTCTTTTAAGACATCAAACACAAGCTCATCGTGAATTTGTAAGATCATGTTACTTTTCATGTTGGCTTGTTTCATCGCTTTTTGAATCTCTACCATAGCAATTTTGATTATATCAGCTGCGCTTCCTTGTAAAGGCGCGTTCATTGCTGTTCGTTTTCCAAATTGACGCTGCGCGTGAATACGGCTGTTGAGTTCTGGAATATAACGTCTACGGTGATACAGGGTATCTACGTAGCCGGTTTCTTTTGCGAAATCCACCACTTTATCCATAAATGCTTTAATGCCATTAAATTTTTGATAATATCGTTCAATGAAAGTTTTTGCCTCTTGTTGGCTAATGCCTATTTCTTCACTTAAGCCCCATGCGCTTTGCCCATAGATAATCCCAAAGTTTACCGCTTTGGCGATTCGTCTTTCATCACTTGTGATTTCATCTTTTTCTAAAATCTCTTTTCCCGTAATTGTATGAATGTCTTGGCCATCTTTAAATGCTTTTATTAACGTTTTTTCTTCAGCCATGTGGGCCAGCACACGTAGTTCAATTTGAGAATAATCCGCCGCCATTAAAACGCTATTGTCATTCGGCACAAATACTTTTCGCAGGGCCCGACCACGCTTTGAACGAATGGGAATAGTTTGTAAGTTAGGTTCAATGGAAGATAATCTTCCCGTTTGGGTGAACGCTTGTTTGTAAATCGTATGAATTTTTCCATCCTCATGGACCGCTTCAAACATACTGTTGACATAAGCGTTTTTAAGTTTGGAAAGACTACGATATTCAATAATATAATCAATAATCGGATGTTGTCCTTGCAGTTTCTTTAAAACATCAATATTTGTTGAATATCCTGTTTTACTCCGTTTATAAACCGGTAAATTAAGTGTTTCAAATAAAATCTCACCAAGTTGTTTAGGCGATCCTATATTAAATGTGACCCCTGCTTCATCGTGAATTTTTTTGGTTAAATCAGCAATTTCCAAATCGAGTTCGTCTGAAAATTCATTTAAGGCTTTTTTATCAATTAAAACGCCAAGTTCTTCCATATTAGCAAGGATTTCACTTAAGGGGTGTTCAATCTCGTTTAATAAGGTTAATTGATTATATGATTTGATAGACGCTAATAAATCGTCTTTTAATTCAAAAATTGCTTGTGCTTTATCTATAGCATACTTACTATAGGTATTTATATCTGGAACCGCTGTTTTTGTTCCCTTCCCATAAATATCTTCTAAGTATGCAACATCATCATAATCAAAATTTGAGACAATCACTTTAAAATCTTCTTTAGTATTGGAAGGGTTTAATAAATAAGCGGCTAATAAAAGGTCAAAACTAACGCCGTTAACCGCTAAATTTTCTCGGTTGGCACATACTAAGAGACGTTTATAATCAAAGGTGTATTTTTCTTCCGATTGATCGGCTAAATACGATTGAAAGCTTTCAGACTTTTTGGCTACATCTAAAGGAATAAATGCTTTTGTGGATTCATTAAGAAAAGCAAATCCTAAATTTTTAGAAAAATGATAGTTTTCACCAAATGATTCTAAGACAATAACCGAAGGGCTTTTTAATTTTGTTTTAATCGCTTGATCGGTTTTTAGTATTTCATACGTATTCTCAGCGGTACTTACTGGGGCTGTTTTTTTATCAAGGCGCTTAATTAAAGAATGAAATTCCATTAATTCATAAAAACGTGTTAAGGTTTCTAAGTCATACCCTTTATATTCAAGTTCGTTTAAACCAAAAGAAAATTCTGCATCGGTTTTTAGCGTTGCCAAGCGACGCCACTTTAAGGCGTCTTTACCATGATTTTCAATTTTTTCTTTTTGTTTGCCTTTTAATTCATTTAAATTTTTTAAAAGGGTCTCGATGTTGCCATATTCATGGAGTAACTTTAAAGCCGTTTTTTCGCCTACCCCAGGTATGCCGGGTAAATTATCGCTTGAGTCGCCCATTAATCCTTTTAAATCAGGGATTTGTGCAGGCGTTATATTCATCGTTTCTTTAAGGGTTGTTTCGGTATATTTTTCATCTGGTTCTAACCCTCTTTTAGAAAGACGCATGTAGACTTTATGATTCAGTAACTGAAATAAATCTTTATCGTTGCTGATAATTTCAATTTCATCAAAATCATCATAATATGTATAAGCAAGTGAGCCAATAATATCATCAGCTTCAAGCGCTTCGCTTTCGTATACTTGGATCCCTAACTTTTCAGGGGTTTGTTTTATTAATTCGAGTTGATCTCTAAATTCATCTGGCATAGGTTTTCGTTTCGCTTTATACGCTTCATATTCCTTATGTCTAAAGGTAGCTTTTCCTTTATCAAATGCTACTAAAGCATGGGTAAAATCTTCTTTTAATATCACGTTAAGCATATTAATGAGTCCATACACTGCGTTGGTATATTGCCCTTTTGAGTTTTTCATTAATCGTCCGGAATAGGCAGTTGCGTAATAGGCCCGAAACATTAAATTTGATCCATCTATTAATATAAGTTTTTTCATGAAAAAGCCTCTTTTCTCTCTTGAGTTAACACCCACTATTTTACCATAAATATGACGTAAAAGAAAAACAAACCCTAAATTATAAAGTAGGGTCAACGCCTATAAATTAAAGAGACATTTTGAAACGTTTATCCCTTAAAAAAGCCAATTAAGGTATAAAAAAAGATGTCTTACGACACCTTTTTATACGTATTATCCTGCATGTGCTTCAAGATAATCTATAATATCTTGAACGGTTTTAATATTTGTTGCTTCTGTATCATCGATTTCGACATCAAATTCTTCTTCAATAGCCATAATTAATTCAACAGCATCAAGTGAATCGGCCCCAAGGTCATCTTGGAGGTGCGCATCTTCTGTAACTTCATCTTTTTCTACGCCGAGTTCTTCTGCAATAATGCCTAATAGTTTTTCTAACACAGTTGGTCAACTCCTTCTCTCAATATCTTACTTATTATATTTTTGTTCGTGTGTTTTGTCAAATATTACTTTCTATTCTTTTTGTAAATGGCTTGTAAGCCTTTTAAAACTAAATGCTCATCATGAATATAAGATTTAGGTAAATTGTTCTTTATGAGTTTAGAAGCACCACCTGTAATAACCACGACTGGATTCGCGGTATCAAATGATTTAATTATAGCATTGACAAAACCAATAATTTGATAGGAATGCCCATTAATGAAACCTGTATTTAAAGCATCAATCGTATTGGTTCCAAGTACACTTGATGGAATATCAAACTCAAACTGAAGTAATTTAGACGTGTTGCCGATGAGTGCGTTTTTCGCACTATCTAAGCCGATGGTAATGCTCACCCCTTTAATTTCACCTTTTTCCATATACGTGAATGTCGTCGCAGTTCCCATATCAATAATAATCACGGTTTCGCCGTGAGCGACCTTTGCGCCCGCTGAAGCGGCAATTAAATCCGCCCCGACTTCTTGAGGGTAATCGGTTTTTACCTTGATTCCCGTTTTAACCCCAGGCTCTACAAATAATGGGGTAATATTAAAATACCGCATTAAAAATGTTTTAAAAGCCGTATTAACCTCAGGAACAACTGAAGCAATAATGACATCATCTACATCTGTGAATAAGTGAGATAACATGGCATAGTATTCATCCGATGATTTCGTCTGATCTGTTTTATAACGGTAAGTCTCTAAAATGGCTCCGTTGCCTTTTCCAATTACAATGTTTGAGTTTCCAATGTCGATATATAGAAGCATAATGTTTCACCTAATTTACATCAATATTTAATTCTTGAGCATCTTTTTCACGATCTTCTTTAAAAAGATCTGTTTGCATTAATCTTAAAACAATTGGGGTTCCGACTAATGCCGCAATCGTCATTTCAAACGGCGCAACAATTGGCAGTGCAACCGTGACGATAAACATAAATAATTCTGCCCCTAATACCCCTTCATAAAACGGGCTCATCGCTAATGCGACCCCCATAACCAACACAGTATGAATTAATGTTACTGTAATGAATGTAAGCGCGAGGGATAAGGGTTTTTTAGGCACCAATTTTTTGAATGCCGCAAAGACATACCATACACTTAGTCCAAATAGAGCGCGAGGGACAACTGCTAAAATTGGGTTTTGGAACATTAAATCAAATGGCTGAGACGCTCTCATGAGTGCCATTGCCCAACTTGAAAGTCCAAATACTAACCCTAAATACAATCCGACCTTGCGTCCCCCATACATGGCCCCAATAATGACGGGGATGTGAACTATGGTAATGGAGACACCTAATGCTGGGATAGCGATGAATCCAATTTGTGGAAACCACGCCATCAAAAAGATAATACTTGCAAACATTGCAAGGGTAGTCATTTCTAATACTTTTTTGTTTCTCATTTTCTTTTTCTCCTTTATTTTAGGCCCGTTATCGGGTCCCATATTATGGATATATAGGTAAAATCTTTGTGAGTGTGCTGACGTCCTTCACGGTACGTGTGCACCAAAGATTAATTGCTAAACGTTGCTTTTAATGGTTTCGTATGTGTCTTGATCTAATGATTGAATCAAGACTTTTAACATGGCATGAACTGCTTTATAATCATCTTCATGAATCATTGAAGTAGTTGAGTGAATGTAGCGTGCTGGCATTCCAATCGTTGCCGCAATGACGCCTTCACCATGAAGTTGTGCTCTTGCTGCATCGGTTCCACCCATTGATTTATAATATTGGAAATTAATGTTATTGTCTTTCGCTAGTTTTTCAATATGGCGTTTAATCCCTTGATGCATAATCGCATTAGGATCGTAAAAACGAATTAAAAATCCTTCTTTAAGTTTGCCGGAAATTTCATCGCCATCAAAAGAGTCTGCGCACGGTGAACAATCGACTGCTAAGAAAACATCTGGATCTACTTTTGCAGTTGCGGTCGCAGCGCCTCTTAATCCAACTTCTTCTTGAACCGTTGCGCCTGCATATAGCGAACATGGTAAATCCTCATTTTTTAAAGTTTCTAAAATATCAAGGCTCATGGCACAACCAAAACGGTTATCCCACGCTTTAGAAATATGTTTCTTTCCATCTTTAGTCGTCACATAATTATTACGTGCAATAACTTGTTGACCGATTTTCACACCTAGTTGTTCTGCGTGTTCTTTATCATCTGCCCCAACGTCTAATAATAAATCACCAAACGTTAAGGGGGCTTCTTTTTTGCCTTTTGTTAGATGCGGAGGCTTTGAAGCGGTAACCCCGGGAATTTCTTCTAAATCATCTGTGTAGATAATCATGTGTTGTGAAAGGAAAACATCGCCTTTCATTCCCCCTAAATTGGTAATTTTTACCAATCCTTCTTTGGTGACGCCTGTTACCATGCCGCCTACTTCATCCATGTGGCCAGCGACCATAACTTTTGGTCCTTTGCTTGTTTTATTCAATACACCAAATATACCGCCTAAGCGGTCTTCTACAATTTCATTTGTTGAATTTAAAATATTTGCTTTCATATAGCGTCTTACGTGTTTTTCAAAACTGGGTGCACCTGGAATTTCTACTAAATCTTTGTAATACTGTTTCATGCAAGTTCCTCCTTGAAAGATACAATAATTTTATAAATGGGGCCCTCTGTTTTAAACTTTTCTTCAAACTCAGTTTCAACATTGTCTTTTTCATCATCAGCGTGAATATTTAAAGAAAGTTCGTGAATGATTACCCCGTACTCATTTAAAGCTGTTAAAGTGTATTCAAAAAACTTTCGGTTATCGGTTTTAATCTCAATAGTCCCATCTGATGACAACAGTTTATGGTATTTCTTTAAGAAATTCGGATGGGTTAACCGTCTTTTAGCATGCCTAACTTTAGGCCAAGGATCTGAAAAATTTAGATAAATTGTCGAAATGCTATTTTCATCAAAACACGCATCCATTTGCTGAGCATCCATTTTAATCAAGTGTAAATTGGTTTTTGGCGCTTCAATTTGTTTTTCTAAAGCACGGACAATCACACTATCATATAGTTCAATCCCTAAGAAGTTTTCATTAGGAGTTTGTGAGGCAAGCGAATGGATAAACTGACCTTTTCCGGTTCCTATTTCTACATTCAATAATGCGTTATTACTAAATATAGCAGTTAAATCTTTGGTTTCTTCTCTTGATACTGAAGTAATATAGTTCGTGTGTGTAGCGATTTTTTCTTCAGCGTATTTTACGTTTCTTAATCTCATGAAATCACCTACACAATTATATCAAATAATTATTAATTTAAGAATAACTAATTATATTTTAACATCTTTACGGGTTAAAGCATAAATTGCTTCCATATAAATTGCAGTTCCTTCTATTAAATCGTCAATGTAGATATGTTCATCTACTTGATGAGCAACATCTTTTCTTCCTGGCATTACCATCCCAAAGGCAACCCCTTTATCTAAAGCTCTTGCATATGTCCCTCCACCAATAGTGTAAGGTTCATTCTCGTCATCATAGGTGACTTTTTTGTAGCTTTCCATTAGTTTTTCTACGAGTGGGTCATCTTTTTCAACATAATGAAGTGGCATATTTTGACCAAATGTATACGTTAGCCCATATTTCTTCGCTGTATTTGAAATTTTTTGTGCTGCTGATTTTAGATTGAATCCTTTAGGATAACGAATGTTTTGTCCAATCAGCGACCCTGTCTCATCGTATTTAAAAATACCTGGATTCAGTGTTAGGTTTCCCATCACATCATGTTTCATATCAATATCCATCTTTTCACCAAACGGATCAAAGCTTAATGCATTGTGAATGTAATGAACAAATTTATTATCCAAATGTTCACTTAGAAATTTCGCTAAAATAAACGCCGCGTTAACCCCTAAATTCGGTGTCATTGCGTGCGCGTTTTTACCGTACACAATATAGCGACCTTCTTTATATTCCCCTTTATAATCATTATATTTTAAGAATTTTTTAAACGCATCTTTAAGATCAATGGTAAGCGTTGCTTCCGCTTTTTCGGGGACAACATTATAGCGTTCTCCTGCATAAAACGTAGCCAATGCATCCGCTTCATATTTGCCGACAGTGTCATATACATAAATCCCTTTTTCGCCATGAATTAAAGGAAATGTTGCGTCTGGAGAAAAGCCAAACGTTGGCATTTCTTCTGTTTCTAAATATTTAGCAATCCCGCGCCACTTTGTCTCCTCGTCGGTTCCCATAATTAAGCGAACACGTTTGTGGAAACTGACATCTAATTCTTTTAAAAACTTTAACGCAAAATATGCCGCTATCGTTGGCCCTTTGTCATCTGAGGTCCCGCGACCATATATTTTTCCATCTTTTACAGTTGGTTCAAACGGTGGGTAGGTCCATCCTTCACGCTTGGCTGGTACCACATCAAGATGCGTAAGTATACCAAGGATATCATCCCCTTTACCAATTTCTATATGCGCCGCATAATTGTCAATGTTTTTAACAACAAAGCCGTCTGTTTTTCCTAAATTAATCATCTGGTGAAGTGCTTTATTAATATTGTCACCAAACGGCGCGGTTTCTTCAGGGGTATATTCTGTTAAAACACTTTCTATTTGACACAATTTTTTTACTGATTGTATAATCTCATTTTCATGCTCTTTAACAAAATTTAAAAAGTCCATATTATATCACCTCGTTTAATGATAGATATCATACCATGTTTTCCTACGGTTTTCAACGAAAGAAAGGGCTCAAAAACATATGAATGTGTTGACATATGAATATCGATACATATATAATAAAGAATGAAAAGGTGGGATAAACATGATCAAAAAAATTGTCATGAAAAACTTAACATGTCCCAATTGTATATCACAGATTGAAACCGCCATACAATCATTGGATGATATAAAATCTGCGTCGTTTAATAGGGCAACACAAACAATGCTTTTAGATTTAAAACATGAAATGGATGACCCCACGCTGATACAAACGTTACAATCAATTGCCGATCAGTATGAAGATCATGTGGTGGTCTCAAAAAACGGCAATCCCCCTACGTCAAATCACAAAAGCTTCTTTAGATTATATGGTACGTTAAGTATTGGGGTTGTAATATTTTTAATCGCATTCACATTCGATTTCTTTTCGATCCAAGAGCCCCTTGTCCCTTATTTAATGTGGGGTGGATATTTTTTAGTTGCCGCTAAGCTTATTCGTAAAACCATCATAAGCCTTAAACAAAAAGCGCTCTTTAATGAAAACTTCTTAATGTTTGTGGCGACGTTTTCTGCGATGATTATTGATAAACCTTATGAAGCGATTATCGTCGTAGTCTTTTATTCGATTGGGGAGTACTTACAAAACCGCGCAGTCAATAAATCTAGAAATGAAATTTCGGCTTTAGTCAATTTACATGTTGATTATGCCATCAAAATCAATCAAGACGGCACCTTAAAAATCATTGACCCTTCACGCGTAGAAATACACGACCATTTAAGAATCAATAAAGGCGATAGCGTTCCCGTAGATGGCGTTATCTTAAAAGGCAAAACGACTTTGGATACCTCGTTTTTAAGTGGTGAGAGTAAGCCAAATAACGTTCATCAAGGGGACTATATTTTAAGCGGAAGTATTAATACTGGAAATGTGATTGAAATACAGGCAAAGAAACACTATGAAAACTCCGCGGTATCAAAAATTATTTCGTTAATAGAAAACGCCACCGAAAAAAAGGCAAAAACAGAATTGTTTATTACCAAATTCGCAAAATTCTATACGCCGGTTGTTATCTTTTTCGCTATTTTGATTGCCGTCGTTCCATCAATATTATATCCAGCAAATATGGATGATTATATTTTAAGAGCCGCGACCTTTTTAGTCATTAGCTGTCCTTGTGCGCTAGTATTATCGATTCCGTTGTCTTATTATGCCGGCATCGGTAGAAGTGCTAAGGAAGGGATATTATTTAAAGGGGCAAGCGTATTAGATATGATTCATCATGTCAGTTTTATTGGATTTGATAAAACCGGTACGCTAACAAATGGAACCTTTGAAGTAACTGAAGTTTCATCTCAAGAAGCCTTAGAGATCGCCGGGATGCTTGAAGCGCATTCAAATCATCCCATTGCGAAAAGTATCCTTGCGAATGCACAAAACCCCACCCTGCCTTTAAAAACGATTAAAGAACACGAAGGATTAGGTATAACAGCGTATCAAGATGAAGATTATTATATAGTAGGCAACCAAAAATTAATGGAGCTTAACCATATAAATATACCAGCCATAAAGAGCGCAGGCACCATTGTTTATGTTGCGAAAAACACGGAATATATCGGGTTTATACGTATTAATGATACCCTTAAACCACACGCCAGTAATATGGTTAAAACGTTAAGCAAAAATAAAAAACTTCTTATGTTAACTGGAGACAATCAATATGCGGCTGAGTGGGTATCAAATAGGCTTCATAAGATTAATTATTCCCATAGCTTATTACCTGAAGATAAAATCAAACTATTTAATCAAGAAAAGCGTGGGACTTATTCAATGTATGTTGGGGATGGGATCAACGATGCCCCTTTAATAAAAGCGGCTGACATTGGCGTTGCGGTGAGCAGCGGGAGTGACATCGCATTAGACGTTGCCGATATTATTATCACAAGTGATCAAATTCATTTACTAGAAGACGCTTTTAGCATCGCTAAAAAAACGCGACGGATCGTTATTCAAAACATTGCCTTATCCTTAGGCGTCAAATTCACGTTCTTAGCTCTAGCGACCTTTGGATTGACAACGATGTGGATGGCAATATTTGCGGATGTAGGCATTACCTTAATTGCGGTAATGAATGCTTTACGATTAATCTATGGAGGGAAAGAAGCTTATGGATCAAAACGCCTTAAAGCCTATGCGTGATTTATTTTCGATTTTTTCTGATTTTACGCGGTTAAGAATTATTGATGCGTTAAATGAAAGCCCCAAGTGTGTTTCTGAATTAGGGGCGGCACTTCACTTAGAACAGTCTAATGTCTCCCATCAACTGAAAGTTTTAAGAGATCACCACGTTGTTCAAGCAAAAAGAGAAGGCAAGAAAGTATATTATGCATTACAAGATTCTCATGTTAAACTAATCTATGAAATGGCAAAAGCACATGTTTGTGAATGTGATTAAAACACAACGTTAAGTGAGGCTTCAATTATGGATAAAGAAAAGAAAAGCGGCATCATCCAAGAAGGCATTATGGATAAAGAAATCGAGTCCTTTATGGGACTTGATAAAGAAAGACAAGAAGAAAAAACTATCGACATCTCAAAAGATCGTACAATAGAAATAAAATATAGCGCTATACGCATGATGTTAAGACGGGCGTTTCACTTTAAAGGCTATAGCGCGAGACAAGAATTTATTTGGGGACTGTTCCCAGGGTTAATAGCTGTTGTCTTGATGACTTCGGTTTTGATTCATTTACTACGCGTTTTTAACGAAGGGTTAACGTGGGTATACGGGTTAATGATTTTATTTTCCCCTGCACTGGTAATTATAAATATAATTTTTGTCTTTGGCATGATTGCCTTATTCATCAGACGATTTAATGACGCAAAGCTTCACCCATTCTTCGCTTTATTGCCTTTTTTAATAATTGGCGGGGTTTTATTTCTACCGCTAGAACTTCATATAAAGCTTTTAACTACAGGCGGGATTTTAATGCCTTTTATACTTTTAGGCTTAAAGCCAACAAACGGAACCGTTTTAAAAACAGCTAAAACGTGGAATCACGATGCGGTTGTAAAAGCCTTATACTCAGCATAAAAATGACACGATTAATCATTTTTATGTTAGCCTTTTAAAATGGCGCGGACTGGCAACGCTTCTACATCATGAATTTTTAAGGGTAGGCACCACATTTCATAGGTTTTTGGGTCTATATGGTGTAAATTAATGCCTTCTAAAATGATGATATCGTTACTGAGTAAAGTATCATGTGTGGGATGGCCTTCTTGATTTCTCTCAATCCCAAGCGCATCGATTCCTACGCCTCTTACTGCCTTGTCTTTAAGGTAAATTGCAGCATCTAAGGCAACGTATATAAAATCAAAATTAAAGAAATCCTCAGCACTATTGCGCGTTTTAAACAAGACAAAATCATCGGCCTTTATATCAAAATCTTCAATATCAGATTTTGATATTTTTTCTTTTAAATGCGTTAGGTCAAACACTTTAGCCGATCCGATAAGATTATCTAACGAGTGGTTTTTTGATGTTTTTCCATTTTCAATCGTATGCAACGGATAATCAATATGGGTTCCGGTGTGTAAGTTCATCGAAATATCAGTTTCATATACCCCGTTATTTTTAAAATCTGCGCTATTGGTAAAGCGCGGTTTTTTCTTATCACGATTTTTATAGACAACCATGTCTTTAGAAATATTAATACTTATATCATGAATCATAATCTATTCCCCTTTCTTTCATGGCCTGAATTAAATCCGGTTCATCTTCGTACTCATATGGTGCTTCTTGACATTCATTGGTTACTTTATCAATAAATTTCCAAGTCGTTTCTATTTCGTCCCATCTTGTAAAAAGTAAGGTGTTTTGTTCAATGATTTCGAGTAACAATTTCTCATACGCCTCAGGAACATTGCCAAATGCATCTTTTCCATGAGAATAATCCATTTTCGAAGGAATAATATCACTTGATAACCCGGCTTGCTTGACATTCATTCTAAAACTGACCCCTTCATTTGGAGCAACTTTAACGACGAGTTGATTATGTTTTAAGGTATGATCAGGCCATAAGGCTAATACATCGTCTCCTGGTTTAAAATCAATAATAATTTCACTCGATTTATCATTGAGTTTTTTTCCTGTCATTAAATAAAAAGGAACATCGCGCCATCTAGAATCGTCAATTTGAGCCTTAATATGAACAAAGGTTTCTGTTTTAGAATCATCTCGCACTTTAGGTTCTTGTTTATAGCCTTTATATTGCGCATTAAAAACATCGCCACATTCTACAAATAATTTCTTAAGTAAAGATACTTTTTCCTTACGTATCAACTCAGAATCATACATTTTAGGCGCTTCCATAGCTACCAACGCAAGCATTTGAAGCAAGTGTGATTGTACCATGTCGCGTAAAGCCCCGATTGAATCGTAATAATTTCCACGACTATCAATGCCATTTTTTTCTTTTACAATAATGCTGACTTTATCAATTGAGTCTTTATTCCAATCACTCTCAAATATACGATTAGCAAACCGTAATGTTAAAATATTTTGAATCATTTCTTTGCCAAGATAATGATCAATTCGGTATATTTGGGTCTCTTCAAAATAATCCCATAATGTACGGTTGATTAAGCGGGCACTTTCTAGATCTTCCCCAAATGGTTTTTCAAATACAATCCGTGCATTTGGTTCACCTTTTCCAATGAGCTTATTTTTAGATAATCCACCCGCGACTTTAGGGAATAAGGATGGCGGTAAGGCTAAGTAAAATATTTTATCTGCCTCAATGCCGTTTTGTTCAATCTTTGATTTTAACAATGCGTACCCATCGTCTGAATCAATACTCACTTTAACATATTCTATTAAGGATTCAATGGCATTATATTTGTCTTTTGGAACTTCGTTTTTAACACTTTTTAAGTACGTTAACGTATCCCATTCTCTTCTTCCCACACACAATATCTTTGTATCTGATGGCAGTTTATTGGTTTGTTTTAAGGTGTTCAATGCTGGGATAAGTTTGTTATACATTAAATCTCCAGTTGAACCAAATATTGTAATTACTGTCATATAAAATGCTCCTTTAGGTGTCTGAATATTAAAATTTGACACAGGCTTACTGCATTGCTTTTTTATAAATATATATTTCTATTGTAGCATTTTTATTGAATTACTAACGATAAAACACAAATAGATTTTGCTTATAGTAAGTATGCTAACTTATTGGTTTATATAAAAATAAGGGCCAAAAGACCCTTATTCATGATGGAGTAAAGCGTAATGTTTTTTTCCACGCTTTAACACAGTGTATGTTTGGCCCAACGCAGTTTCTTTTGTAAGCATTAAATCTGTATCTTGTATTTTATCCCCGTTGACAGAAATAGCGTTTTGTTTTAAAAACGTTCTAGCTTCTCGTTTAGAAGTCGCCAGCTTTGCCTTAATCAATCCGTCAATAATATTAATAGATTCAGAAACTTTTGCACTAGGAACCCCTTCGAATCCCATTTCTATTTCGTTAGCACTTAAAGTTTTTACATCGCCTTTAAACAACGCTTCTGTAATTTTAAGGGCCTGATTATATGCCCCATCACCATGGACTAATTTTGTGAGATGTTCCCCTAAAGTTTTTTGTGCGTGACGAAGGTGGGGACTGTCTTTCATTTTCGATTCCACTGATTCTATTTCGTCTTTACTTAGATCAGTAAATTGTTTTAAACGCTCAATCGCTTCATCGTCATCCAAATTCAACCAATATTGATAAAACGCATAAGGCGATGTTTTTTTAGGATCTAGCCAAACAGCACCGTCGGCGGTTTTTCCAAATTTTGAACCATCTTTTTTCGTAATTAAAGGAATTACCAATCCATATGCATCGTGCTCGATGCCTTTGGTTTTGCGTATCAGTTCTAACCCAGCAGTGATATTTCCCCACTGGTCTTGTCCTCCAATTTGGACGGTACAATTTTGTTTATTGTATAATTCTAAAAAATCAATTGACTGAATAATTTGATACGAAAACTCAGTAAAACTTATGCCCGCCTCTAAGCGACTTTTGACACTATCTTTAGCCAGCATGGTATTGATATTGAAAAATTTTCCATAATCGCGCAAGAAAGTAATCATGTCAATATGTTTAATCCAGTCGTAGTTATTCACGACTCCCGCTTCTGGTAAAATATTTCTTACCTGTTTTTCAATGCCTTTAGCATTGATTAACGTATCATCTAGTGTGAGTAGATTTCGTTCGCTACTTCGGCCGCTAGGATCACCAATTAGGCCAGTTCCGCCCCCTATGAGTAAAATAGGGTGATGACCATACGCCGCTAAGCGTTTCGCGACTAAAAAGGCTAGTAAATGACCAACATGTAAAGAATCCGCAGTAGGATCTGCCCCTAAATAAAAGGTGACTTGACCTTCATTGAGCTTTTCTGCCAAGGCATCATCCGTCATGGCGTATATAAGATTACGGTATTGTAAATCGTCTGTTAATTTCATAAATTTCCTCCTAAAAAATAAAAAAAGGTGGCCCTTTTAAAGGACGATTTAAAAACCGCGGTACCACCTTTGTTTCAGTAATATACTGACGCTTATAAAGGATAACGGCTTAACCCGTCCATTATTTTGTAATGGAAACTTCCAAGTGTACGCCATACGCTTATCTCTTAGTTTACAGCCCCACTAAGTCTCTTTAAAACAGGGAGTATGGCTTGTCTTGTGCATCGTTTATCGTTTTATTTATTGAATGTTGTTTGTCGTGAAATAATATCGTGATCGAGTAGAACCGTACGATCATCAACTTCTTCTTGGTTCATTACTTTAGTAAGAACACGCATCGATACAGCCCCAATATCATAAATTGGAACATCTACACAGGTAAGTTGTGGTCTTGCAAGTTGAGAATATTTCGTGTTTTGGAATCCCACGACTGAAATATCTTCAGGAATCTTCACTTGATTGGCGCGTGCCACATTCATAAATGAAATCGCGATAGAGTCACGGACCGCTACCACCCCATCCACTTTATGATTTTTAAAATACTCATTAAAGTGTTCAGTATTAATCGAAATCCTACCACTTGTTCTCATAATACGAGGGTCGAGTTCAGCTTCTTTCATCGCTCTTAAGTACCCTTGTTCTTTTTGATCATTTACCATATATTTACGAACCGTAGACACCATAAAAACATCTTTACGGCCTTCATCTATGAGCTTACGTGTAATCTCATAACCCGCTTTTTCATAATCAATCGACACACTTGGAATCTTATCATTATCTGGATAAAGGGTATTAGTGAGTACAATTGGTATTTTGTATTCATCACGCATAGTCAATAAAAAGTCATATTGTTTAGGCGTTATTTCATCGTTCAAATACAAAAGGCCATCGACTTGTGCAGCCACAATTTCTTTTAAAACATCTTCTTCTGATGTTTCTTCGCTGTCTAAAATGTAAAGCAAAATAGAGTACTTATAGACTCTTGCGATATCTGCAATTCCATTCATCATCTCCGCGATAGACGCTCTTGACATATCAGGAACCAAAACCGCTACCGTTGTTGATTTACGGCTTGCTAGTCCTTTTGCGAACGCGTTTGGTTTATATCCAAGTTCTTCAATAACTCTTAAAACACGTTCCCGTGTTTCCGGTTTAACTTTCTCTGGATTATTAATTGCTCTAGAGACGGTTGCTAGTGAGACTCGCGCAGCACCTGCAACATCATAAATTGTCGCTTTACTCATTAAACCACCTTCTTTCCTTTAAAATATTATAGCACTTAATGAAAATGTTTTCAAACCATTTTCATAGTTTTCTCATTAGAATAAAAAAAGCCTTGAAAAAGGCTTTTTTATTAACGACGTTCTTTGATACGAGATTTTTTAGCACTACGTCCGCGGATGTAGTTCAATTTCGCACGTCTTACTTTACCTTTTCTCACTACAGAAATTGAGGCAATAGATGGTGAGTTTACAGGGAATGTACGTTCGATACCTACACCGAATGACATTTTACGTACTGTAAATGTTTCACTCACGCCAGAACCTTGGCGTTGAATAACAAGTCCTTCGAAAACCTGGACACGTTCGCGCGTTCCTTCTTTAATCTTTACAGAAACTCTTACGCGATCACCAGGACGAAATTCCGGAAGGTCTTCTTTTAAGTAACTTTTAGTCAAATCACTAATAAGTTGTTGAGACATGTGGAATCACTCCTTCTTGATAGAATATTTATTTAAAATTTGTTCATAGAGCTTTCCCCAGCGGAACAAAAGTTTTAATAGCGCTAGCAATTATAGCATATTTATTATGTTAGTACAACTATTAATCTTGATTTTTTTGATGCTTTTTGTATAAATCTGGACGTCTTTTTTTTGTTCTGCTAAGCGACGCTTCTTTGCGCCATTGTTCGATATGTTTATGATGCCCTGATAATAAAATATCGGGTACACTTTTCCCCTCAAACACTCGGGGTCTTGTATATTGAGGATATTCTAATAAATCATTACTAAAGGAATCTTCTTCATGCGATATTTGATTACTTAAAACCCCTGGAATCAATCTTACGATAGAATCTATGACACTCAGCGCCGCAATCTCGCCCCCAGTAAGGACATAATCACCAATCGATATTTCAACATCAAAATAATCTCTAATCCGTTCATCATATCCTTCATAATGTCCGCATAAAATGATTAAGTGCTCATTTTTCGATAAGGTTTTTGCTCTTGATTGAGAATAAGGAATCCCTTGTGGGGTCATTAAAATCTTTAAAGCTGTTTCGTGTCCTTGCAGTGCCCGCAAAGCGTGAACAACTGGTTCTACCCTTAAAACCATACCAGCGCCACCACCATACGGTGTATCATCAACACTTTTATGTTTATCAACACTAAAATCTCTAAAGTCATGCACCTTTATATCAACGTGTCCTTTTTCTATGGCTCTACCGATGATTGAATGGGATAATACAGGATCGATCATACCTGGAAAAAGCGTTAGAACATCTATTCTCATAATAATCCCTCAACTTCACGTATATAAATAGAGCGGCTTTCCATATCAACCGACTCAATAAAGATTTTCATAAACGGAACCGGTTTAACCGTGCCTTCTTCTGTTTCTATCCGTAATAATGCTGATTGCGGCATATCTTTCACTTCTATGACGACCCCAATTTTTTCGCCTGAAACATACGCATTTAACCCAATTAAATCATTATAATAATACGCATCTTCTTCTAAAGGTTCTCTGTTATCACTATCAATAAAAAGGGTATTGGAACGATACTTCTCAACTTGAGCAATATCATTAAACCCTTCAAACGACACAACATCTAAGCTCCCTTTAGTAAAAAAGCCATCTACCGTTACTGTTTCAAACTGATTTTTATGTTGTATATATAATGTATTGCCTTTTTTATATCTTTCTTCTTTAAAATCACTATCCGTTTTAACGCGCAAAGCGCCTTTAATCCCGTGTGGTTTTGTTATGGTACCGATGGGAATTTTTTCCATGTTTTTCACCTACTTTTGAAACATTACTTTTTCACTATTAAACATTTTATTAAGTATGATAATAAATATGACTGTATAGCCTAACATCGACGCAATACTCACGACTAAGTTCAACATAGAATACTCAAACGTTAAAATCGCACTTAATATATTGACCGTGCCATAAATCGGGATCAAATGAACAATCAATAAATCTGACGCTTCTGCGCCAAACGAGTTCATCACCCCTGCAATGATGGCAATGAAATAAAATGGCATAATTAACATCGATGCTTCTTTTATTGTCTTGGCATAAGCACTAATTAGGGAAATTAAAGACACAATAAATAATACTGTTGCCATTAATAAAGCTAATATGACCACATAATCCCCAATGCCATAAACCGATAAATCTTGAATAGAATCATCCATTGCCATGAGTCTTGGCAATGATAAAATAATACCGATAAAACTAGATAAAGCACTAATCAACGCTAAGAATGATAACGAAAATACCTTCCCAAGCGCAAGATGTGAACGTTTTATTGGTGTCACAAGCAAGGTCGCGATCGTTCCGCGTTCTTTCTCACCAGCGATGGCGTCAGGCCCAATGCTCATAGCCCCCGCAAACAAGAATATGATAATCAACATAGGCATTAACATCGCAAAGGATTGCCCCGTCACTGAACGTTCATCTATAAAGCTTTCTACTGATTGCGTGTAGACATCATAATCGCTTGGTTCATCCAAACGTTCTCGCACTATTTCTTGGTGATAAATTGATAAAACATGATTCATTTGCGAATAAGCACGAACCGATTCTTGACGCCCTTCGTTATAATAAAAGGTGATTTCAGGAATAGGGGTTGAATCATAATTTTCGACGCGATATTCAAAATCATCTGGAAACAGAATAACTAAATCAATCTCTCCTTGTTCAACTAATCTATCTAAATACACGCCCCCTTCATGTTGATTTATATCATGGGGTTCATAGTTCATATAAGAATCCATCAATGTATTAATTCTATCTCCCACTGCGCCTTCAATGTGAATTTGATAAACATGCGTATCTTGTTGGTCTATTTGAGATTCGATTGCCGATCCCATGATTGAATATATAATAAAAATACTTAAGCCAGGGAGAATAAAAACACTTAAAACTAACCGTCTATCAGAAAAAACTCGATAAACCTCTTTTTTAAATACTGTCCAAACATTATGCATGGGTTACCCCCATAGACTGTTTTACTAAGTCAAAAAAGACCGTATCTAATTGATTATCCGCCGCAGTACTTTTAACACTGTCTAAAGTGCCATCGACTTTTAAGACGCCATCTATAATAATGCCAACCTTATCGCAAAGTTTCTCGACCACTTCTAAAATATGCGTCGAAATAATAATGCCTTTTCCAGCTGTCTTCATTTCAAGTAAATAATCAATAACAGTTTTAGCAGTTAAAATATCGAGTCCGTTGGTCGGTTCATCAAAAATAATGAACTCTGGGTCATGAACTAACGCAATCGCTATTGATAGCTTTTGTTTCATCCCGGTTGATAAATCGCCAACTTTGACTTCACTGAAATGGTCAATCCCAAATCGTTCAAACAAGATTGTTTTTCTTTGTTGCATCTTCGCTTCATCAATCCCATGCAATGCAGAAAAATACTGAAATAAATAATTTGGAGTGAAATGATCATCTAGTTTTAATTCACTTGTCAGAAAAGCTATTTTTTTTCTTACAGATAAACTATCACTAAGCGCATTCGCTCCGCCAATTTCAATATGGCCATTATCAGGTTTAATCAATGTAGAAATACAACGTAACGCTGTGGTTTTCCCAGCGCCATTAGGACCTAAAAGACCATAAATCTCACCTTTTTTAGCTGTAAAAGAAAGTCCCTTCAACGCAATTTTTTTCGTTTCAGTGGTTTTTTCTATTTTACGCTGTTTTTTAGAAAGCTTAAACGTCTTGCGAATATCTCTAACAATTAAGTTTGCCATAAAAGCCTCCTTTTATTAACTTTATTATAAGGTTAAAAAAGTCTCCTAATATCAATCAAATAGGAGACCTTTGGGTTATTAAAACGAATCAATATCAATGGTTATTTTTTTATGCTCACGCGAAGCTGATGCATACGCAATGGTTCTAAGTGCGTTTGCAATACGTCCGTTTTTCCCAATTACACGTCCCAAATCATCAGGATGAACTAAGATTTGAACGGTTACTAACTTTTCATTTTCTGCGATTTTTTTAACTTCAACATCTTCAGAGTTGATTACAAGTGGCGTTACTAAGTTATGGATCAGTTGTTCATAATTGACTGCCATTTTTAACGCTCCTTACTGCGAGGTTTTATCTTGACGGTACTTCGCAATGACGCCTTTTTTGTTTAAAATATTTTTTACTGTATCTGTTGGTTGAGCCCCTTTTTTTAGCCACTCTAAAGCGCGTGTTTCATCAAGCTCAACTAGACTAGGCGTTTGTTTAGGATCATAAGTTCCTAAAATTTCAAGATAACGTCCGTCGCGTTTATGTTTTGAGTCTGCCACCACCACACGATAAAATGGACTTTTCGTACTACCAAAACGTTGTAAACGTAATTTAACTGCCATAATTAATTTCCTCCTTATTTAATTTCTGATTAAGTGTACCAAAAACTAAAAAGGTTGTCAAGTGTAATTGCTTGACATTAAAGAGAATCATCTTCGTTTGACTCAAGCGGACTCAAATCTTCTGTTTCCATAGAATAAGGCGTATAATCCAATTTTGAATCATCGACTTTTTTAATGTGTCTTAAATCACTTAAAGTTTGTTTGACTGTTTTAATGTCACTTGCGTTAATATATATGACTGCATATTTTCTTTTTTTATTGAAATACGCAACATTGCCCATCTTTTTTAGTCGTTTTAATACTTTGGGACTTTTAAAGTAAACGATTAATGCTGAACGCTCTTGCATGCTTTGCCTCCTAGAGTAGATACTGATACACTTTTTTCAACACTGAGTCGTGGTGAAATACATTTAGCTAACCGATCCGCTACTGTTTCAAGTATCTCGTTTAAAGCTTTTTCATGAGCTTTATACGTTTTGATGAGTGGATGTCTAAACAAATGAAATGACGCTTCACGAAATTTCATTTGCGTTGATTTATAATCAGGATGATAGCTAGAATATTTTTTTACTTCGTTATAGTTTTCCTCTGTTTCTTTAAATGCTTGAATTAATGCTTGTACCTCTTTTGAAGCCGCAATATGTGCTTCAGATTCTTTCAACAAGTTATAAGCATCAAGCGTTTTAATTTCATCAACCAATGCATAGGCTGCATCGAACATTCCTTCATTCATAATAATCACCACTATTATTATAACATGGTCTTTTACTTTGACTAAACAAGAGATAAAAATTAATTTAATATTTTTATACAATCCTTTTCATAGAAAGGTTTGACAAGCGAAATAATCCTATCTATAATTAGTAAGTGACATAATCGAGGCGATATATATGAAGCAAAAAATTTTATTTGTCCTTTTTTCTTTAACCGTTATAATTTCTTTAATCCCGGTGACATTTTTAGCGCAGGATAATGATGATTACCATGAAGTCATTTATTTTTATGAACCGCGTTGTCTTACCTGTTTTGAAGTGACTGAGTCTGGTGTTTTAGATGATTTAGAAACGCAAGGTATCCCCGTTAGGCAAGTTCATGTCGATGAGAACGATTTTGAAAGCGTCTATCTTTTTACAGCGTTTTTATCAACCTATGGGTCTGACGATGATTACCCGATTGTGTTTGCTGGAGATGATTTCTATGCCGGTGCTAATGCGATCATTAACGGCGTAGAGGATGGGGATATTCAACAAAGCGCATTGAATCCCCTAAGAGATGTTTCTGAACCAGCTTCTTTAGAAGGATGGAGCGGTTTTTTAACCGTTATCGTTGCAGGCCTATTAGATGGCGTCAATCCTTGTGCGATCGCTATGCTTTTAATGTTTATATCCATTTTAGGATTTATGAAATCTAAAAAAATGTTAATGATTGTCAGTATTTCCTACATACTTGGTGTTTTATTAACCTACTTTTTTGTAGGGTTTGGACTTTTACAGTTTTTAGCAACGCCTACGGTAACCCAGTTTATGGCCAGTCTTGGTCAAATTTTATATATTATCTTTGCGGTGATGGCAACCCTATTGTTTTTAGTTACATTTTATGACTACATAGTCACGAAGAATGAAGACTACGAAAAAGTTAAAAATCAATTGCCAAGTAAAATAAAACGGTTCAATAAAAATCTAATGGAAAAATTCACGACAGTATTAAAGGATGAGAATCCTTCATTCAAAAAAACACTCAATACGTTTTTTATCCCTTTTATTATCGGGGTTATTGTTGGATTTACTGAGGCAGCGTGTACCGGTCAAATTTATTTCTTTATTTTAGTTGGGCTACACACCGTTAATCCGGCATTAGGCCTTATATATTTAATTATTTTTAATTTGCTATTTATTTTACCGCTCATCATTATCGCGATTATTGCGGTGCGAAGTAAAAATGTGATGGCCGTATCAAATTTCTTTAGAGAGCACCTCTCAACGATTAAATTACTAACCGCTCTATTCTTCTTAGCAATGGCGATTTTCTTTTTCGCTTATGCCTATGGATACACAGTTCCAAACCCATTTCAATAAACAAGGAGGCGTTTTATGAAAAAAACAATTGTAATTGAACGAAACGGTGAAAGATTATACAAAGGGAAAATGCAAAACATGCCGGTTAAATCTGAGGCTATTGATGAAAAAAGTATTGAACTTTTTAATGATGAAGACCCTTGTATTATTCACCAATCTTACTGTATGAAAGAATTTGCAAGTCACCTTGAATCCCTTTTTACTTCTGAAGGATCTGATACTTTAAATGCAGAGAACTTTAAAGAAGAACTGGCGTTTTTAGATGTTGATTCTTTAGATAACGTCATTATTAGACGCGGGAAAAAATAATGATTTATCTTGATTATGCAGCGACAACGTCGCCAAGTAATAAAACCTTAGACGCTATGAAAGAAACCTGTTTAAAGTATCCAGGAAATCCATCGAGTTTACATGCTTTAGGGATTGCGGCACGCAAACAATACAATACTTTGAAAAAAAGTCTCGCAAATAAGCTGAATACCAACCATACCAACCTCGTATTAACCAGTACGGGTACAGAGGCGATTAATCAAGCAATTAAGGGAACATTTTTTAAACATCCCCATAAAACTATTTTAACGTCTTCAATCGAACACCACGCAACCCTTAACGCTTTAGACTTTGTTAAAGCACAAGGCGGAAAAGTCATCACAATCCCTGTCGATCATGAAGGCTTTCTCGATTTAGATATTTTAGAAAACACCCTTAAAACTTGTGATGTATCCCTGTTTAGTTTAATCCACGCAAATAATGAAATAGGCGTGATACAACCCGTTGAGAAAATCGCCCACATTCTTAAAAAATATCATGTTAAACTGCATTTAGATATGGTTCAAATCCCCGCCCATCAAATAGTTGATTTCGACTTATTTGATGTCGATTATGCAAGCTTTTCTGCACATAAATTTTTTGGACCACGAGGGGTCGGTTTACTCTATATTAAAGACCCTGAAAGCATTCATAGTTTGATCCACGGTGGAAAACAAGAAAATAATTTAAGAGCCGGCACTGAGAATCTCTCAGGATTAGCCGGTATGGAACACGCCTTAAAAGAAACGTGGACTTCTTTAGAAGACAAAGAAAAGACCATCGAAGAATTGGCCACATATTTTCTCGATTGTTTACAATCTTTTAACCTTGATTTTCGTTTAAACGGTCCCCCAATTGGGAAAAATAGACTCAATAGTGTTTTGAATATCGGATTTAAAAACATTGATAATCAAACGTTAAGTTTTGCCCTCAATGAAGAAGCGATATATGTTTCAACTGGGTCAGCTTGTCATAGTCATGACATTGAGCCATCCCACGTTTTAAAAGCTATATCTACTCCTGAAGATTACCTTTGCGGATGCATTAGGTTTTCGTTTTCTCATAACGAGACAAAATCATCCCTTAAAAAAACTGCCTCTATTTTAAAGACACTCATTGAGACAGGTGATTATGAAAAATAGATCCCAAAAAAGGATCTATTTTTTTAATAGGGCAATCGCTTCAGACGATAAAACGGTTACCATGCCCGGTTTCAAGGTTTCATCTAGTAATAAATCACCAATTGCTAGGCGTTTAAGCGCGATCACGTCATGTCCAATAAATTCGAACATACGTTTCACCTGATGAAATTTTCCTTCTTTTATTTTAATCACAGATTTTTGATTTTCCTGCATGACTATAATGGGTTTAGATGGGGTATATAGTTGACCTTTGCCATCTTCAATTTCCATTGGGTTCTCTAAATCTTTAATGTTATGAACGATGGTGCTTGTAAATACTTCATATGTTTTATATACCTCTTTTGATGGGCTGATAATATCATGGATGAGTTTCCCATCCGTACTTAAAATCATTAACCCTTCAGTGTCTTTATCCAAACGACCTGCAACCTTGAGGTCATAGCGTTGATAATCTAAGGGTAAGTCATCAAAAATAGTTGGGTGTAAGTCATCTTTATTTGCTGATACTACGCCTTTGCGTTTATTCATCATTAACGTCAACGTTTCATAGTAGGTAATCGTTTCATATCCAATTTTAAGGGTATCTTTATGGGGATTAATATGCATAGATACATCTTTAATCATCTCACCATTAAGTGATATAAACCCATCTTTTGCTAATTTTTTTGCTTCTTTACGACTACAGTATTTTAAGTTCGATAAAAGTTTATCGATTCTCACCGTAAATCCCTCCTATTTAATAAAAGAAGGGACAACGCCCCTTCTTTTAACTGATTGACTGTATTAATCTATAAATCGAGACACCAGTTTGTTTTTCTATTGCTTTATCAATTCGTTTTTCTTCTGAAATATTGCTTATAATTGTACGATATTGCTTGTACTCATTTTTTAAATTTTCATGATTTATATTGTGGTGTTTGGATGCTTCTACTCGATGAAAAAAATGAATTAAAAATGCAATTTCTTCAACCGAATATAGGGAATAATCAATAGGGTAATCCACATCAATCACCGAACGAAATTCCTACTGCTTTAGCGGCATTAACAAGCTGACCATTTTTATCAACATATTTAGCACCACCCGATGATGTTTCACCAACATCGCCTGAACCGACTACTTCTTTTAAATCGACATGGGTGATTTGACGTCCAGCATAGCGCACCATTTTACCGCCGCCACCTTGCATTAAGGTATCAACTGCGGCTACGCCAAAACGCTGTGCCAATGTGCGGTCAAACGTTGAGGTAATCCCACCACGTTGTAAGTATGATAGATTAGTATAACGAACTTCTTGGTCCCCCAGTAAGTCAGAAAGTTCATCTTTAATTCGCTCGCCAACACCACCGAGTCTTACTGAGTCGGCTGAGTCTTCTATCATTTCACGAACATGGATTTTACCATCTTTTGGTTTTGCACCTTCACTTACGACAATAATACTAAAATCTTTTCCTTCTTTACGACGCGCTTTAATTTTCGTCGCAACTTTGGTTAAGTCATAAGGGATTTCAGGAATTAAGATGGCATCAGCACTTCCAGAGAATCCACCTTCAAGTGCTAACCATCCAGTATGTCTTCCCATAACTTCTACCACTAGAACACGGTCATGTGATGCGGCTGTTGTATGTACTTTGTCAAGCGCATCTGTAATATTGGTTAACGCTGTATTGTATCCAAATGTTACGTCTGTAGCTGGCAAGTCGTTATCAATTGTTTTTGGAACTCCAATTACAGGAATCCCTTTACGGTAAAAATCGCGTGCTGAGGTAAGGGTTCCATCCCCACCAATAACAATCAAAGCGTCTACGCCTTCTTGTTTCATATTTTCAACGGCCTTATCACTTACATCTTCATACGTTACATTCCCATCTTCATGTTCCATTCTATAGTTAAACAAGTTATCTTTATTTGATGATTTTAAAATTGTTCCCCCTTGATGGGTAATCCCAGATACCTTGGCATGATCTAACGTTACAAAATCGTTTTTATAAAGTCCGAAGTAGCCACGCATGTAGCCTACGACTTCGACATTGTATTTGGTGAGTGCGGTCTTTGTTGCAGCACTAATAACAGCGTTTAAGCCACTACAATCGCCACCACCTGTAATTATTCCTATTTTGTTAATTGGTTTCATTATTGTTTCCTCCATGTTTAAAAATCAATTCATTGTCATTATACTTGGTATTAACGTTTCGCTCAACCTATACGACTAAATGAAAACGTTTTTGTTTGTATAAAAATCACTAAATAAATAAATAAATTGAGTTTTTTGCTTAAGAGTGTGTTTTTTGTGAATTTTTTGCTATAATAATTCGAGAGGTGAAACGTTTATGATTACAATGAAAGATATCATTCGTGAAGGGCATCCTTCCCTTGAAACAAAGGCCGATGACGTTCCTTTACCACTTGATAACGAAACCAAAGAAACGCTAAAAGCAATGCGCCAATTTTTAATCAATTCACAAGATGAAACAACTCGTGAACAATACGAGCTTCGCGAAGGCGTTGGATTAGCGGCGCCCCAAATCAATATATTAAAGCGTATGCTCGGAATCTATACGATGGATGAAAAACTAGAAACTATGCATGATTATTTAATGGTGAACCCTAAAATTGTTTCCCACTCTGAAGAAGAGACTTACATGCCTGGTGGAGAAGGCTGTTTAAGTATTGATAGAGCTGTTGAAGGATTGGTTCCTAGATATAAAAAAGTTACTGTTGAAACGTATTTATACGATGTTGAAACCGATACATTGAAAAAAGAAAGAATAAGATTGAGAAACTTTCCAGCGATCGTCTTCCAACATGAACTCGATCATCTAAACGGTATTTTATTTCCAGAAAAAGTGAAACAAAGCTTACCAAATATTGACCCTGTTCAATTTAAAACTATAGAAAACGACGATTCAAAGTCGGAGGAGGAAAATGTATGAAATTATTTATCGATACCGCTAACGTTGAACACATCAAAGAAATCGCAGAACTTGGAATTTTAAGTGGGGTGACAACAAACCCAACATTAATTGCTAAAGAAGGACGTGACTTTAAAGAGGTTTTAAAAGAAATTACCGCACTAGTAGATGGCCCTATCAGTGGTGAAGTTATCTCTTTAAAAGGGGAAGAAATGGTTGAGGAAGGCCGCGAAATTGCTAAAATGCATCCTAACATGGTCGTAAAAATTCCAATGACAAAAGAAGGATTAAAAGCTGTTAAAGTCCTTTCACAAGAAGGAATTGATACGAATGTTACTTTAATTTTTAGTGCAAACCAAGCATTATTCGCCGCAAAAGCTGGGGCCACTTATGTAAGTCCTTTTGTTGGTAGATTAGACGACACTTTACATGATGGAATTAGTGTTGTTGAAGATATCCGTGATATATTCGATATCTACGGACTCGATACAGAAATCATCAGTGCATCTATTAGAAACCCAAGACAACTCGCTGATTCTGCCAAGGCAGGCGCGCACATCGCAACGGTTCCGTATGATGTTTTTGAAAAAGCCTTCAAACACCCACTAACTGACAAAGGAATCGATGCTTTTTTAAGTGACTGGAAAAAAGTATTCGGAGATAAATAATATGTCACTGCATAAATTCGAAGCGAAATTATTAAACGGAAAATCAGTCAACTTAAGCGATTATGAAGGGAAAGTCATTTTAATTGTAAACACAGCCTCAAAATGCGGATTTGCTAAACAATTTAAAGGCCTTCAAGACCTTTATCGTGATTACAAAAGTGAAGGATTTGTAGTCCTAGGTTTTCCTAGTGATCAATTTAAAAACCAAGAACACAAAGACGCAAACGCGATTCAAGAAGCTTGCCAAGTCAACTATGGAGTAGAGTTTCCAATGTTTGATAAAATATTGGTCAATGGACCACAAGCACACCCATTATTTAAATGGCTAAAAGCTAGAAAAGGCTCTATTTTCGGATCTAAAATCAAGTGGAATTTCACAAAGTTCTTAATCGATCGAGATGGAAATGTTGTAAAACGCTACAGTCCCATGAAAAAACCTGATAACATGCGAGTTAAAATCGCAAAGCTACTCGGATAAAAAAAACCATATTCCTACAAATTTGTAGGAATATGGTTTTATTTTTAGCCGTTTTGTAATGCATTATAGGTTTTAATACTTCTTTTGACATAAAATGCCGCAAGCTGAACTTGAATGATAAACGCTAACCCAATCACAAGCGCAACTTCAGGTCCAATTGAATCAAATGCGGTTAATGCAATTGCTAAGGCAGGGGATAGCGCTCTTATCATGGTGCCATTCATTAAAGCAATACGGTCTTCAAAGTTAAACAACTTCACCCCAATAAAATGTATTCCGATAATCATAGTGCCATAGCCTAAAATAAGCGGGACTAAAATCAAAGGAATCATCGTAGGATTATTAAATAACATCACACTTCTTAACGCCATGACAATCGTAATCAATATGACCACAAATAGCGTTGAGAATAATGGAAATATCGGTTTAATTTTTTTATTGAAGGCTGCGGTTCCATATTTGCGTTTCAATATCAGTTGTGTTAAAAATCCAAGCGTCATCGGTAAAAATACAATAATCATTATTTGACTAAAAATATGAGAAAACGGTAGTGTGATTGATTCTCCTAAGAAAAAATTAATATAAAAAGGAGCAAGCAGTCCGCCCATAATTAACCCAATTACTATCATGCGAATCGCTTCTTTAACATTCCCTTTACTCATAACCGTCCACGATACTGTCATGCCAGAAGTAGGCAATAGCGCAATGAGTAAAATAGCCAGTCTTAAATAAATTGCGTCTGAAAAGAAAATTATTCCAAAGGCGTATGCCATTAGCGGCAACACAGTAAAATTAATTAACTGTGTGATAACTTGTAAACGGATATTTCCTTTTTGAAATAATGCCCCAAAATCTAAGGTTACCATCATAGGATATACCATAGAAAAACTCAATACCGTCACAAAATTACTTAAAAAGCTTACCTCTATTAGTTGGCCAGTCAATAACCCTATCGCCATACCAATAAGAATTGATACCACTATATTTTGTTTAATCCATCTAAGCAGCTGTAACATAAAATCGCCTCCAAACACCGTAATTTTAAAAGGTAGGAGGCGATTATTCAATTATAATGCATTTAAAGTTAGTACTCTAACAACTAAAGACGTTCTTTTCTTTCTTTTTTCACCCAATTACGAATACGTGATAAAGAAATGCGTTCTTTTTCTAAAATACTACGATAGCTCTTTTCGCCATTAATTAGATTTTTAGCAAGTTCTCGTTTTTTAGCTCTACTAACTTTTTTAACGGCTAATTCTTTAGACATTTTTTTGGTCAATCCTTCTCTTCCAAATACTTTGTATAACAAATACCAATCTTTAATTGTCTCATGATAAACGCCATAAGCATGAGCGAGTTCTTTATAGGTTTTCCCATCTTCTTTTAAACGACAGATTTTATATTTAAAGTTAAAGTGATACGCTTCGTTTTTGTTGCGTCTAATTTTCATATTGGAAGCCGTCATATTATAAACACGTGAAATGGGTTTCCCTACTAAAGCATTAAGTTCAATATCACAATGGGTTTTATCTTTACATACTGAATATAGCGGTCTGGCATAAACCAATTCGCTTTCATCAATCGTTTGTTTTAAGACAATTTCCATTTTTAATGCAAACTCAACATCGGTGTGGATTGGTAAATTCATACGGGCGTGGTGTATGGTTTTATCTTTGATCGCTTTGATAAATTGTTTCTCATTAGGGATGTGTTTTATAAAGGATATAGAAATATGTTCGCGTTCTCTCAGTCTTTCAGCAATATCGGTGTCATAAAATTTAATAATAAAATGATTATTAGAATCGGGTAACACTACGCCATTAACAAGTTCCATTTTTTGATTTTTCGATTGGGATTCTTTATAGCCTACTAATAAATATGGGGCATTAAAACGATACGATACTCTTCTGACAACATCAAACATGGAGGATACCTCCTTTATACTATATTCTTATTATACGACCCCTTAGTGTAAAATCAAAAGGTTTTTTACGTATTCTTTAGGGGGAATCGTTTTAAGCGCTCAACAATGGAAGGATGTGACCGGAAAAACTTTGTATATAAAGGATGATAGTATTGTTCATCCGTTGTAATGTTTAATGTCTTTAAGGCTTTATATAACCCATCTTGATAGGGTTTATCAAAAGCGTGGTGATCTGCTTCAAATTCCTGTTGATGTAATAATGTTAAAAAGAACACACTCATCAGTCGTAAAACGATAAAATTCAAGAGTGTTAAATTAATCCAAAACATCCACTCCATTATTCCATCAAAATAATAATAATGCATAGCGATATTCATCGTTAATACCATAACAAACAGTACTGTGGCGAGTCCCATCCGTTTGCTTAAGTGACGTTTCACTCCATGGCCTACCTCATGGGCCATAATGCCTTCAACCATGGAAGCATTCATTCTAATGAGCAATCGCTTTGAAAGATACATAGCTGTATGGTGTTTTACCTTGAATAACACTGCGTTTGTTCCTAGTAACATTTTTTCTGAATCAATCATAAAGACCGCTTCTTTCTCCATCACACCTGCGAAAAAAGACGTGTCTAATCCGTGTTTAAAAGGCACGAACTTAAACTTTTTATTCAAGGTTTTTATCATTCTAGGAACAATAAAAATATGTAAAATACTGAATGTTACGATCATCAATCCAATCAACATAATCGGATGTAAGAACACAAAAAATCCTAGTTGAATAACCGCATATATTAAAATAATACCCATCATACGTCCTACTATTACCAGTGCATTGATCACTTTTTGCCGGCTTATCCATGCCCAGCATACTTCATAAAAAAGCAGTCCCCCTAAAAACACAATCAAGCCTTCATTTATAAAACGAAGCCTGGTTTGCCAGAAGAAAAGAATCAGGCCCATTAAGATTGCACGCCAAAGCATACGCTTGATGTGGGTAAAACGGATAACTCTATTTGATTTACGGGTAAAATTTAACGCAATTAGTGCCGTTTCACTACCTAAAATGAAAAGGGATGCCATCACGAGTACGGTTTGAAAAATACTCATTCACCAATCAACTTGATCAAGACCCGTTTTTTCCGTTTCCCATCAAATTCTCCATAAAATATTTGTTCCCAAGGACCAAAATCCAATTTGCCATCGGTAATCGCAACCATAACTTCTCGTCCCATTATCTGGCGTTTAATATGGGCATCTGCATTATCTTCATACGTAAAATTATTGTGATCATACTGACTATATGGCTTTTCTGGAGCCAGTTTTTCTAAAAACCGTTCAAAGTCGTTGTGAAGGCCAGTTTCATCGTCATTAATAAAAACCGAGGCGCTAATGTGCATCGCATTGATTAATACAAACCCATTTTGAATGTCACTCTCATTTAAAGCCATTTCTACTTCGGGCGTTATATTAATCAGTTTACGTCGTGTCTTTGTGTTAAAAACCAGTTCTTTTCTATAGTGTTTCATCATCTTTGCCTCCTTATTGAATTTTGTAAAGGACGTGTAAAAACTTTTCCATTACCTGGTGAGCTTCTTTATAAAAACGCTTTTCTTCCAAAACTTCTGTATAAAGCGAAGTCGCCATTTGTATAATTAAAACATCTCTTTTTTGATGGGCATACTCTACTAAATTTTTACAATACATCAAATATTGATCGTTTATTCCATTCGTCATCCCATACTCTAGCGTTTCTAAAAACGATGCGTCCAAATTTGTAATAAGGATACCTTGTTTTCCCCTAAACCGTTTTAACTCATTTAAAGCTTCGATGGTACTTCCCAAACGAAAATAAGCAAATATTTTATAAAAATAATACTGAGATAACTCAACTTCAAAGGATGTTAAAATATCCAACGTTTTTCGGTAATCTTCTTTCATAATATAATACCGTGCTTGGTTTACCAAAGTAAAATAATAAAGTTCTATATTATCGACTGACGTCGTATATTTTTTTGTTGCTTCAAAACTATCTTTAAACGCTTCAAACTGATGTAAATATACAAATAATACTTGCTGCATCGCTTTACATCGATTTACCCGTTCATAATTCATTGTTTCTTCAAAATATTCCATAGATTTTTTAAAGTGCTTTAACGCTTGATGATAATATTTATAATCATTAGTTAGCGTAAAAGCAATCGTATAATACATTCTTCCGAGTGAATTAGGATCATCAACCTCTTCAATATTTGAAAGTAAAAAATCTCTAGCCGCCACAAAATCACTTTTCAATAACAAATAAATGCTATTTGATATAATATAAAGACGTTTTAAATCCTCATGCAATGCCGCTTTCATAAAAGTTACTAAATCATGGTAATAATCAAGGTTACTGAAATCAATTCTTAAGTTTAAGATCGCTACATATCTAAAAAAGTTATACTCTACTAACCGAGTTGACTCTTTAAAATAAGCATCTGCCGCAATGATAGAGTCATATATTTTTTTAGCTTCGTTAAATCTCATATACATCAACAAACTATAGAAACGTTTAACCGATTGATCAAACCAGTCATTTTGACTTGGGTCATGGAAAAGGTTTATATTTAAAGTCTCTAACAATAATTTTAACACCCTATTACTAGGCTCAATCCCCCCCTTTTCTATACGGCTCAAATTACTTGGAGATACGTTCGCTTTTACAGAAAGCCCTCTTAACGAAAGCGATGATGCTTTACGGGCGAGTCTGAGTCTATTCCCTATTTCTAATGCATTAGCATTTAACGCTGTCATAAGCATCCTCCTATGGTGTATTTTGCAGTGCGAACTTTTCATAAAGCATAGTACGGTATAAACGGTTTTTTTATGCTATTATATTTATGAGGTGAAAAATTATGTTATCAATCGTTTTACAAAAACAAAAAGAAACCAAAAACATCTTAATCTTTTTAGGCATATTCGCCTTTGTATACAGTCTATATTTCTTTTTAGACTGGCTAGCACATGGCTCTTTTAGCATTTTATTTCAAGAGTTAGGAACCCCTTTATTAATGGTCCACCAACTATTTAACATTGTCTTAGCCTTTATAGCGGCTTTGATGATCTCTTTGTCACAAATAAAGTTAAGACTGACCAAGGTTGAGCCTAAGGGATCAACTTCCATTCCCTTCTTTTCATTTATATTTGGGCTTTTAACATTTGGATGTGCTCCTTGTGTTGTTGCGATGCTTGGCGCAATTGGGATTACCTTTACCCCTATTGTTTTACCATTTGGAAACTTGCCATGGAAAATTATTTTACTAGGTATTATGGCGGTTGGCTTTTTCTTTATTCTTAGAAGCATCGAACAATCTACCTGCACTCCTAAATCATTAAAGAATTAATACGATTGCTTTTTTGGAATGACACCGCGAACACCGCCGCTTGGATTATCCATATCGCCATCATAACGCGGGATAATATGAATATGAAGATGCATAACTGTTTGCCCTGCCGATAATCCATTATTAATTCCAATATTATATCCATCTGGATGAAACCTTTCATCCAGATGTTTTTTTATGGTCTGAATACAATCATAAAGTGCATTATGTTCAGCTTTGCTTAACGCAAAATATTGCTCAACATGGCGTTTAGAAATAATTAAGGTATGTCCATCACTAACAGGAAACCCATCATACAGCGCATAAAAATAAGGGGTTTCATGATACGCTTTTTCTTTTAATTGGCAAAAAATACACATAATAAACACTCCTTATTCAAAAGCATTTTTGGTGATTTGTACCATCGTTTTGGTTAAAGAGAAGGCTTTTTTATATTGTCTTTGCTCTATTAAAAATGATTTATATAGTTCATACGCAATATCAATTTCAAAAAACATTGATTGTTCCTGGCATGCTTCAAAAAAGTTTTTTAAAATTGCGTTAGCGCTTTGTGTATTAGCCATTTTAGGGGTTAATAAAGCTTTTAATGCATAGTGATATAGTAAATCCGTTTTTCTTTGTTCTTTGTCAGCGTAAAACGATGATTCGATTGTTTGATTCATTGTATCAATATCATTATTGATATAATGAGCATAGGCTTTATAAAAAAACCATTGCTCCGTTTTTATCGTTGATTTATCCAATTGTTCTAATGCGTTTAAGGGGGCATTTTTCTTAAAATAATACACCGCGTAATGAAGATGAATATATTCAATTAAATCATATAATCCATAATGTTTGGACAGGCTTATTCCTTCATTAAATATCGTTTCAATATCATTAAAATATTTCATTCTGATGTTGTTTATGGCTATGAATACTAACACAGCTTTTTCTTGTATGGTATAGTTTAGATTTTGAAACATTTTAAGCGATAAATTAAAATGCTTATTGGATTTTTGTAGTGAAAAAGTTTTAGCGTAAGCCATTCCGATTAAATAATTTGCCATCGCAGTATATTTATCCCGAGTATTTAAATCAAAGATTTTTTGAACACTTGCTGCGCTTTTTTTAGGTAAGCCGATATGATAATAATAATTCGCCATATAAATATAATAAAGCGGTTTGCTAGATGGATTAATAAGTGGTTCTAAAGCATATAATTCATCGTATAAAATCGTCAAATTATCCACAAAACGATCCAATGTTTGGCATTGGTAGGCTAACTCTACTATTTGATAATCCACCATCCAAAGGGATCGTTTATGAACATCCGCTTTTTGTTGGATTAGGTGATAATATTTACGCATATTATTATTGTTAAGTTGAAGAATACTATCATGGAATTGTTCACAATAGTATTCAAATTCAGATTCTATTTTAGCGTCATATTCTAAATTAAAATGATAAACATTCATCAAACGGTCAAACACTTTTTCATTGATTGACGTTTGCGCCATTTCAATTTTCCTCAAATGAGCATGCGAAAGATTTATTAATCCACCTAGACCACGCAACGTAAATCGATTTCTAATTCTTAGAGCACGCATCACCATACCAAATTTTTGACGGTATTCATCTTTGTTAATTATTTCGGTTATATGGCCTTCCATAACGCAGCCTCCTTTAATGTTTTATTATAACGCAAGGGCTCCGTAGTTGCACGAAAAAAAGTTGTCATAAAAGACAACTTAATTTTTTGAGGGTACAATATACGTCTTTAACCAGTGTCTAATACCATAAACACTTAAAACACTCGTAAAGGCCGTTGCGCCTAATTTTCCACCAGCGCCTCCAAAATACGGGGCACTGACAATAAAGATTAGGCCGAATAATAGCCCTGAAAAAATCATTAACGTTTCTTCAGGCATTTTTTTATGAGCACTCATTCCAACAAATGATGCCCCAAAGGTAACCACCGCAAGCATTTGTCCTGTTTCATTAAATATAAGCGGTAAAAAAGCACCCGCCATTAATCCTATAAAGCCACTCGCCATGACTGGGCCTTCTTTAAATCTAATGTTTAATATATAGGTCAATAGCGCACCTATAATACTAAATATAACAATTAAAAACATCTCAAGATTATCATAAACCGGTGCGTCTAAAAAATTAGCCCCTGATATAAAACTAACAATCAAAGCAGATGATAAAGCCATTGTCCCTAATTTGCCGCCATACCCGTTAAAGACATCTTTGGCAAAGACAAAAATAATACTAACCGCTATAGACGCAAGTAAAAAAATGGCGGGGTCCATTAATTCAGGAGAACTCATTCCCACAAACGACCCGCAAAATACCGCAACGGCATAAGGTTTAATAAATATTACTGCGAGCATGCCTATAATAGATGAAGCGAGTACAGCTCCAATACCTAAGTTGACACTTAGATAATAGGTTAATATTGATCCAATAAACGTTGCTATAAAATCGTAGCCTGAAGCTCTGGAAAACAATCGATATGTTGTCGGGTATGAAGAAGTGCGCCTTAACTCTACCAATATGGTATACACCGCAAATACTCCTAATACAAAAATTGGTAAAACCAAGAAAGGATTTACCATGAAACCATTAATTGTAGACGATATAAAAAGCACGAGTGTAAAAAGACTGAGTATTGAGAAACCAATGTATTTCCGCATAAAAGGGCACTGAGCGTTAAATAACGCTCAGTGATTTTCCGACTTTCTCAAATGCCTTAATCGCATGATCTAAATCGTCTTTTGTGTGGGATGCACTAATCATAACTCTACAACGTCCTTTTCCTTTTGGCACAGTTGGGAAAACAATGCCTGAAACAAATACATCTTCTTCTAATAACGCTTTTGAAAATGCCATTGTCTTCGAATCATCCCCAATCATTACAGGGGTGATTGGAGTTTGTGAAATTCCAATATCAAATCCTAGTTGCTTTAATGCGGTTTTAAAATATTTAGCATTTTCCCATAATTTATTGGTATATTCTTCACTTTCCATTAACATCTTAACGCTTTCAATAGTAGCCGCAGTCGCACTTGGTGGAAGTGCAGTTGAAAACAATAATGGTCTTCCTCTATGTAAAAGCCAATCTTTCACATTGGCTTTAGTCGCAACATAGCCACCAATTACACCAATCGCTTTAGAAAGAGTGCCAACAATAAAATCAACTTCACCATGTAAATTAAAGTAATCAACAGTTCCCCGTCCACTGCGTCCAAGTACCCCACTTCCATGGGCATCATCAACATATGTAAGAGCATTATACTGTTTCGCAAGGTTAACAATGTCATCTAAAGGTGCCAAATCTCCATCCATTGAAAAAACGCTATCTGTAATGATTAAAACGTTTTTATAAGCGTCACGTTTCTCTTTTAACACACGCTCTAAATCATCCATATCACTATGTTTATAAACCGTTTTATCAGCTTTTGATAAACGCACACCATCAATAATTGATGCATGATTTAATTCATCACTAATGATTAAATCGCCTTTTTGAACAATCGCGGGTATTGTTCCAATGTTACAGTTAAGTCCACTTTGAAAACACATAACCGCTTCTTCTTCTTTAAATTCTGCAAGTAAGGTTTCTAACGATTCTAACAAATCTTGGTTCCCTACAATCGTGCGAACACTTCCGGCCCCTACTCCATATTTATCAATAGCTTGTTTTGACGCTTCTTTAACTCTAGGATGCGTTGCCAATCCTAAATAGTTATTCGACGATAAATTAATGACCCGTTTCCCATTTAAGGTAATTACATTTTCACACGGTCCTTCATTTACTGGCAATTTACGATAAACACCATCCGCTTTTAATTCATCAATTAATTCATCAATATATTTTAAATTATCTGACATAATCATCCTCCTCAGGTATTAATACAATTTTACCACTATTACCCGTTTTCATAATTTCTGCCGCTTTCTCTACATCTTTCAGCGGCATTACATGCGTAATAATTTTATCTAAATTCAATACATTTTTATCAATTAAATCCTTGGTTTGATACCAAGTATCATAGATTTTTCTTCCAACAACACCATAAATTTCAATGCCCTTAAATACGACATCATTTGCAAGATCAATCGTAATATCTTTAGAAGGGATACCTAATAGTGATAACCCTCCGCCAGGTTTGATATACTTAAACGCTTGTTCAATTGCGGTTTTATTGCCACTGAATTCACCAATCACATCTACACCACGTCGGTTAGTAGCATTTAAAACAGTTTCAATAACATCTTCTTCTAAAGGATTAATGATAACATCAGCCCCTAGTTCTTTCGCAAGGGTTCTTCGGTAGGCATTCACTTCAATCGCAATAATCTTTTTAGCTCCATAGACTCTTGAAAGATCAACCCCCATCAAGCCTAACGGTCCACACCCTAAAATAACAACATCCTTATCTTTAATATCAAAATGACTCATCGTATGAATAGCATTTCCTAAAGGTTCTTGAACAGAGAGATGTAAATTATCGGCATCTTTAGAGTTCACAAAACAATTCGCCGCGGGAATCTTAACATATCCAGCGAAACAGCCATCTGTATCAACCCCAATGATTTCAGTATTTTCACATATATGGCCTTCTCCACGTTTACAAAATTCACACTCATTACAAATGATATGCGTCTCTGCACTTACTAAGTCACCGACACCAACGTCAGTCACTTCATTCCCAACCTTAATAATTTCACCACTAAACTCATGGCCTACGGTTAAAGGAAGTTCTAAGCGCTTTTTAGCCCATTCGTCATACTCATAAATATGATAATCAGTTCCACAAAATGAAGCGGTTTTAACTTTAATTAATACTTCATCTTTTTTTAAGTTAGTTGAAAGAGATTTTTTCGTTATCGTAAAACCTTTAGTAGGCTGATCTTTCAAAACCGCCGTCATTGTTAAATTTTTAGCATCCATAATTTAGCTCCTCAATCGTGATTTAATAACGCTTACATCAATAGATATTATAACATATTCCTTATCTCAAATAACCTATAAATACAAAAAAAACCACCAAGGAATCATTTCCTTGGTGGTAAAAATAAAAGGAGTATTTTTTTGAGAGTTATTCTTTTTCCTTAATCCGCCCCATGTTACACTTTATATTATGCAACAACCTTGTAATTTATACAAGTTAGTGCTGGTAGTTTACAAAGTTATTTTTTAGGTGCTTAAACCGTTATTTATACAGGTTTGTTTCATGATTGTCACGAGATTTTTGAATTGATTTATATATCTTAAGCGCTTTAATAAGGCGTTCTGTCTCGTTATTTTTAAAATATACTTCAAAGATCAAATCAAACATCATATGAAGTAAGTGGACACTGACAAATCTATAAGGACGCTTTAAAACAGATTCTATCGTTTTATAGACCGTTTCTTTATTGACATCCCCCTCTTTAAGATAGGCAAAGACTTGTCCTATTACAAAATATTGGTCATCCTTGTTTGGCAACATTAACAAATCTTCAAGTGATTTTTTAATTAATGGTTCATTATTTACCTTATGCGCTATAATCGCTTTAAATAATAAATGACTTGGCTCTTTTCTATTTAATGCGCTGATATACTCTAAAGCTTCATCATATTTTTTTTCACTATATAATAAATATATTTTGAAAGGTTCAAAACGATTCGATATGTCTGTTACTTCTTGTTGGAACTCTATCGCGTTTTGTAATGAATGAACAATATTTTTAGCCGGTTCAATGTATCCTTCGTCTATCCACTTTTGTGCTTTGAGTAGATCAATCTCGATTTTTAACTTTTTATTGCTTTGTTTGGTAAGAATATTTGAAGCAATATCTGCATAATATAAAGTTTCATAATTTCTATATAGTTTATTATAGGCAAATGATAAATAAAACACACTCAATGCAAACAATTTATCTTCATGTAAATTTTTTATGTTTTTTGTGAAGTAAGGTAGTGACGTCTCATACTGTTGTGAATAAAAAGAATGAATACCTTTAATAAAATGCACAGTAGCCTGTTGTTTAGAAGACATAAAATCAAAATCATCTTCTAATAATGCAGGATTAAACGTTTCAAGTTTATGATGATACATCACATCAACGAGTTGTTGAGCCAATATATAATCTATACGTAAAGGAGAATGTAAAATTCTAATGTCGTGTTTTTTTAACTTTTCAGATAAAGCAACAATGTCATGAGGTTCCCAAAAATAAATCGCTTCATTGAGAGCCTCTAATATTTGTTGGCATTCTTTGAGTATAGTTTCGTCTATGCAAAGCGGTACATCAATAGCGTCATAAAGTTCTTTTAACGTTTCACGATTCGGATAAATTTTACAGTTTTCAATATCAGAAATAACGGTATGAGAAATGTTAATGCTTCTAGAAACACCACGGATTGAGTAGCCTGTTTCTTCGCGATATTTTTTAAATAATCTACCAAGAACTTTTAAATTATCTTTATGATATATAGAATCTTGCATAAAACCACGCCCTTAAATCCAATCAATAATTTTTTTATATGTTGCAATCTTATCTATATCATTTAATACTTCATGGCGTGAATCCTTAATGGTCAGTACAGTTGAATTAAAGTTAGGAATCACCCGATGATAATCGGCGGTTAATCGATCAATATTTTTCATTGATTGAATAACCGAATCTTTTGATCCGCTTATAAATAGATGCGGAATATTTTTAGTCATAGCGATATTTTTAAGCTTATTTGTTTTGTGAATACACTGAAAAAAATACCGGTAAAAGTATTTGTTATAAACAAATGCGCTTAAAGGATCTTCGTTATAAGCTTTCACAATCGTTTCATCATTACTTATCCAAGCGTTTTTTAATTGTGAATCAACGCCTTTTGATGTGTTTTTACTCATCGATTTCGCGATGAAATAATGTCGTTTATCTTGATTAATAAATAGTCCGCTAATATAAGCCAACCCAATCATTAATCCACTATAATATCCAGGATACCTAGGCAAGGTTCCCATGATAATTGCTTTAGAAACGAGTGGTGGGTTCATCTGTAAATATCGTCTTAAAATTATAGACCCCATACTGTGACCAAGCGTTATAATCTCCGTTGTATCTTCTCGATAATATATTTCATTTTGAACCATTAGAACATCTTCAACTAGTTTTTCAAATGTATCGCGCTTCAAAAATATTCCAAGAGTATCATCATTACGCAAAGAATACCCATGATTTCTATGATCATGTGCGTAAACTGTATATCCATTATTCACACAATATTTAGCAAAATCTGCGTATCTAAAACAATGCTCACTCATTCCATGTAATAAATGCATCACTTTGCCGTTAGGGGTATTTGGTTTCCAAACTCTAACTAAAAGATTTAATCCATTTTCTACTGGTATATTAAAATTTTCTTCTTTCATGGCATTCCCTCTTAACAATTTTTTCTACTATTTAAGTTGATTATACCATTGAACATTTATATACACTAATTTATTTGCTCGATTAATGCTGTATAAAATCTCTTTACTATATCATCATTTCTACACTTAAAACAGCGCGGATATGTCGTAGTTTTAATAATTAGGTGATTTTTTTAGGAGATAATCTACAAAAAAGTGATGATTCATATAAAATTCCCTTTTCATAAAATGTTTTTATAACGCTAAATGATATATCCCAGAAACTTTCTTTAGAGACATCAATATCAACAAGTTTAGATGGTGTTCAAATTGTGTCTGCGATCTACCACTTATTTTTAATCGTAAGAATAATAATAAAAAGAAAGATGGATATCATAATGCTGCTCCATCCCTCTTTTTCCAAACTTTTTTTACGCATGTTCCCTTATACTCTTTAGAGTTCAATATTTAAAACAATAATGACAATTACGATCATTGTAAGTGTTAGAAGCGAATATGATACTTTATATTTTTTATTATATTTTTATCAGTAAAATTATGGAACTTTGATTTAATCATATTTCTACATTGAATTTATTTTCTTAGAAACAATTTCTTTAAAAATTTCATCATACGTTGTAATAATGTTTTCTATCGCAGATGAGTCTTTTGATTTACTTAAATTAATCAAGCTTAAAACTACATTCGGATTTGGCAACAATTTTAAGATGCCTTTTAATTCACCAATATGGTGATTTGCATCACTTAATTGTTTAAGTATTTCAACTTTGTTTAAATTGATACTAAAAGGTAATTTATTCATAAAAACACCTCGTGACTAAAATTTTATTTTTTTTTATCTTCGTTGTGTTTTTTCTGGCAAAATTAGACCTGATGTCTAACTATACCGTAAAAAGAAAAAAGATGCCTTTTTAAAAAAAGCATCTCTAACATTTATATTTTGTGTCTTTATTACGGAGTTTTACCCTAAAATATTGTGTGTTGCTTTTTTCTCAAGAGCAATTATATTAAATATTATCACAAAATAAGATATACAACAAACATTTACTATGAAATTTTATTACAAGTATTTATATGTATAAATCTAGTAAAGTTCATCCAATTTCACAAGTTCAAGTCCGATTAAAAAAACGTCTGACATAAAGAATTAGTTTCCTTAAAATGGACATTTTAAAAAAAGAGACATAAGAGCTTGCACCCTGAAATAAAAAAATCGATTCCGATAATTTGTTTCACTTTTTATTTTTTTTTTGAAATAAGAATACTATCATTTCTCTTTATTTCAATTTAAGTTGTAATTTTGAAATAATATTGGTAAAATATAGATGTTATTTCAATTTTGGAGGTGTGTTATGAAAAGACAAGGCGAATTTGCAAATAACTTAAGTGGTGAATTGAGTTATAAATCATTTAAACCATCTGACTTACCACCAAATCCTAATATCGAGATTGATGAAGACATGTTAGGACTTATTTCAGAGGCTAGTCGTATATTAGGAAAACTTGATCAAAAATCTGATGAGATACCAAACAAAGAATTATACATATCGATGTATATTAGAAAAGAAGCATTACTATCAAGCCAAATCGAAGGAACTCAAGCTACTCTAGATGATATTTTTGATCCAAATATTGACACAAATGTTAATTTAGAAGTTACTGATGTAATAAACTATATTAATGCATCTATATATTCAAATGAATTAATACAAACTTTACCATTATCTAGTAGATTCTTAAAAAATATACATGATGTGCTGTTAGATGGAGTTAGAGGAGAAGATAAGAATCCAGGTGAGTTTCGAAAAACACAAAATTGGATAGGCCCACAAGGTGGTTCACTTAAGAATGCAAAGTTCATCCCTCCTAATGTATCTGACATGAATGACGCAATGTCTAAATTAGAAAATTATATTCATTATGATGAATCTAATCATCTTATAAAAATCGCGTTGGCTCATTATCAATTTGAAACAATTCACCCATTCTTAGATGGTAATGGTAGGGTTGGAAGACTGTTGATTGGATTAATGTTAAAAGAATATAAATTACTAAAATCAGATATTTTATACATTTCTTATTACTTTAAAAGAAATAGGATTGAATATTATGATAGATTAATGGATGTTAGATTAAAAGGACATTATGAACAATGGATTAAGTTTTTCTTTAATGGCATTATTGAAGCAGGTAAAAATTCATTAGAATGCATCAATCTGTTAGTTTCATTAAATGAAAAAAATGCTAAATTAATAGACGATAAGGTTTCAAGTTCTAAAAAAACTATTTTAGAGGTATTTAGATATATTCAATCAAATCCTATTATTAACATCACTGAAACATCTAAGAAGATTGGAAAAGTATATAATACTACTGCTGCAGCAATAAAAAAACTGCAGGACCTTGAAATTCTAACAATCGCAAATGAACAAGATAGAAATAAAGTTTATATTTATGAAGAATATCTAGCCATATTAAGAGAAGGTACTGAACTAAATACATAATGCCCATATATAGTAAAAGCGATAAATTATTATCTATAAATAACGGAACGCCCATCCCGCCTTTCCATAGCAGAACAGTATAAAACACAAAATGCAACGGTTTTTCTAATCTTAAAAGAAAATCCGTTGCATTTTTAGTTTAGTTGAAATCCGATAGGGTCCATGCAAATTCACGATCCCAAATCCGGTCCACAAAAAACCACTTTTTTTTCTGATTTTAAGTATAAAAAAAAGAGTAAAACTAATGAAAATTATCAATTTTACCCTAAATAATAGAAAAAGTTGCTTTGCTTTTAAACAGCTAAAATATAATAACAAAGCCATTAAAAAGATATGAAGCAACTTGGTATATTTTTGTGTCTTTATTACGGAGTTTTACCCGATTTTGATGTATACATTACGGAGTTTTACCCTGAAATATTGTGTGTTGCTTTTTTCCTGTTAGTTACCTTCTCCCATTCGCCACTGTCCATTATGTTTTAATCTCATCATCTTTAGGTAATACTCATTAGGCCTAGAAATATTATAGCTATATTCTTTTGTAATATCATATTCGCTGACTGCAGCTAAGTTATATAATCCTGATATATAATCTAATTGCAAATCATCTCTCACATGAGATTGATAAATATCTTTAACTAGTTCTGATTTATTAAGAAGATCATGGACTGAGTAAATAGTGTTAATTTTTCCAACAACACCATATAAGAAATCACACATCATATACTTACCATCTACATAGGCTTCTACAACTTGGTGACCGTTATATGCAACATCTTTATTAACTATCACAACAATTCGACTTGGAATATTTAAACACTGTAAAAGCGCTGCGCCAACTCTAGAGATATCCGTACACCAATCTGTACCTCTTTCAATGATTTCTTTCTCTGTACCACCAAACATCATATCTTCAAATGGCGCATCAAAGCTCTCAACAATATTATAAAGATATTTTGTAATATTTTTAATCGTATTTAGTTTATCGATTCCTTTAAACTGTTTTGAAAATTCATGGAGTTCATGAAATTTTATGTCATCTGATATTGGATTTGCTTTTTGATATAATAAAGTCACTGATTTTTCATCTAAAAGAATCATATTTCTTAATATATAGTGATCAATAGAGTCTTCATCATGTATATCATTACGAAACATGACTTGATATGCCTTACCAAAAACACCATATCCTTTTTTCATAGGCTATTCCTCCGAATTTACACTTAATCTTTCACAAGATTTAGTAATTGAATATTCTTATAAATAACTTCCTTACCTACTTGTTCAGAGACAATAAAGCCTTCTTTCTCAAGTAATTTTAGATATTTTGTTGCTGTCGCTCTTGAAATACCAATATCATCTCTAAAAAATTCATTCTTTGTATACATATAAGAAAATAAATGTTCTACTATCTCATAGCGATAAATGTCAGGAAGTCTCTTTCTCATTTCTTCTTTTGTAAGTTCAATAGATTGATTAATTCGTAAAATAAAATTAACAGTATGTTGAGATGTCTCAGAAATACCTTTTAATATGTACATAACGAAATCTTCGATATAAATAAGATTTTCATTACATTTTCTCAACAGCTCATAATATTTATCTTTATGCTCAATAATATACTTGCTTAAGTATAAAATAGGTTGGTGAATTTTTTCTTTTAAAACTAAATATAGAATATTTAAGATTCTTCCAGTTCTCCCATTACCATCATAAAATGGATGAATACTTTCAAACTGAAAATGAATAAGCGCTAATTGAATAAGTGGATCGTAGTCTTCATTATCATTAATAAATATTTCTAAATTTTGCATTAAGTCTCTAATCGCGGTTTCTTCTTGAGGTGGTGTATGTACAATTTCATTGTTTTTATCGTTCATAATTACAGTTCCTGGTAGCGTTCTAATACCACCTTTATTTGGCTCGATGATTTTTTGAATTTCAACAAGGATATTTGTACTTATAAATTCTTTTTGTCTAATAAGATCTAAACCAAAATCTATCGCTTTCTTATAATTGATAACTTCTTTTGGTTTTCCACCTAATGGTACTTTAGAAACAATTTCTTTGAAAATTTCATCATACGTTGTGATGATGTTTTCTATTGCAGAAGAGTCTTTTGATTCACTTAAATTAATCAAGCTTAAAACCACATTTGGATTAGGCAACAATTTTAAGATGCCTTTTAACTCACCAATATGATGATTCGCTATATTTAATTGTTTTAGTATTTCAACTTTGTTTAGATCAATACTAAAAGGTAATTTATTCATAAAAACACCTCATGACTAATTTATTATAATTTTTATCCTTGAATATATCATATCACAAGTATTTAGTCACGTCAAGAGAACGAGGATAGTTTTACTATAATTCTATCCTCGTTTTGTTATTTTCTAAAAAGTTAGATTTAATATCTGACTATACTGTTAATAATAAGAAAAAAGATGCCTTTAAAAAAGCATCTCTATAAAATATACATTGGAGGTCCCGACCGGATTCGAACCGGTGATCACGGAGTTGCAGTCCATTGCCTTAGCCACTTGGCTACGGGACCAATTATGTTGGTTTTTAACCTATAATATATTACCATATTTCAACTTAAAGTCAACAAACATAGTAACTATTTTCTGCATTCTACAGTTGACTTTGGATAAAAAAAGATACCTCTAGGCATCTTTTTGGACTTTAGTTTCTTCCCCATTTACTTTATCTTCAAAGTAACTTAACAGTTTTCGTTGTAAAAACATCATGGTAAGTGCAACCCCTACCCCAATTAAAGCAATGTAAAGTACAATCATTCCAGTATCTACAGATTCACCTGTTTTAACTGCAGTAAAAACAAAATATGATGTGATATAAAACCTAACACCTCTAGAGAAAAACGCCGCAAACACATAAGGTCTAAACTTCATTTTAGCCACTGCGGCTGTAAAAACAATTACAAAAAATGGTAAAGGGGTCATTGCGAATATAAAAATTGCCCAAAAGCCATACCGGTCAAACAACTTTTTAGCGCGTTCACGATAGTTTTTAGAGACCAAACGGTTATAGACTTTATTATCTTCTTTAGCCATAAATAGATAAACAATAATGGCACCAATTGTATTTGCGGTTACCAGATTTAATGTAATAAACCACCAGCGATCTGGGGACGAAGCAATTAAGGGTACTAAAATAAATTCTACCCCTGCGAGTGGGGTGATTGTTTCAATAATGGAGTATATGAATAAACCGAGTTCTCCATAACGTTGGAAGAAATCGATTAAGGGCGTGAATAAATCACGAAGCGTATCTAAAAAACCTGACTCAGCAGCCAGTATAGGTAATATCTCTAACATCCCACACACCTCTTACTCCTTTAAATAATTTCTTTAACAGTATAGCATAAAATTTATTAACCAACAATTTCTTACAATTTTTTCACATGTTAAATTATCCCATTTTTATGTTAAGTAAATGTTAAATATCCCATTTTCTAGTTAGTATAATTTTTGCAGTTTTCTATTAGGTTTCTTTATAAAATACACGTTTTTTCACTTACCCTATGAATCGCATAGATATCGTTAAAAAACGAATACATTTATTTTTTATACAACACAAACATGTATTTTTAACATGCCCACAGATAAGTGTAGAAGATTTTAGTTTGACTTTAAAAACCGAATTAATGCTTGGCTATAAGCTTCTGGAGAGGTTTTAACATGTAAATGGCCACCGCCATGAATAACTAAATATGATGTATGAGTAGATGCCTCATGAAACTTAACACATCGTCTTTTAATAAACCCAAAATCATTTTCACCATGCGTGAAAAGTACGGGACACTTAATAGCATTTTCTCGACGCTTTAATACTTCATCCGTTGTTCCACCAAATAATTTTAAAATATGGGTTTTATTAAATGTATTAAAATGATCTTTTATCATACTTTTTGATGCGATATCGGTAGAAAGGATATTCGCCGCTGTAAAACTCAATAATTTTTTAGGAACATACTTAGAAAAAAATAAAACACTTTTAGTGAATGCTCTAATGAAGAAATTAAAATGATTATGGATGGGCGGCGCCCCATCAACATGCACTGCATTAAACCTATCAGGGTTGTTAATCGCTATATACTGGACAAGGAGTCCACCCAATGACACACCAGATAAAGAAGCCATATCAACACGAAGATAATCGATTAATTCTATAAAGCACATTTCTATCGTATCAAACCTTAGTTTTTCTTTAGGAATAACACTTTCACCATGCCAAGGTAAATCCCATGTTAAAACACTAAACGATTCTGATAAAGAGTCTATTTGTTTTTTAAAGAAAAAACGATCGCCCCCTAATACATGGAATAGTACAATCATTGGTTTTTTTGTATCGCCATAAATTTCATAATGAATAGATCCTATTGAACTTTCAAATTTCATAGTGTTTCCTCCAAAATTATCTTCTATAATACCATAACATTTTTATGGGATTTTATCTATATTTTAACAATATTCCACGATGAATAAGCGGAGGGGTAAAGGATTTCATAAACAATTTAAAATCATTAAATATGAAAAAAAGACTACTTGGATTTTTCTTTTTGGTAGTCTTTTATCTTTATTATTCCTTGTCAAAATTTGTTAATGAAACCAATTAGGTTCAATGAACCCCATCTTGTTGTACGCTTTGATTGACAAACAGACACCCTATTGTTATAAATAAGGTAGAAACCAATATTTTGAAGGAGGATTATATGCAAGGTATTAATGAAAAAGTTGTATTAATTACTGGTGGTAGTGGTAGTATTGGAAAAGAAACTGTTAAAAAGTTTTTAGATCTTGGTGCCAAAGTTGTGGCCGCGGATTATAATCAAGATGGATTAGATCAGCTGAATCAAGAACTTAACAATGATCGGTTAAAAACCGTTCTTTGTGATGTAAGTAATCCAGAAGATATTAAAGCTATGTTTGATACTACAATCAATGCATTTGGTACCATCGATATTTTAGTGAACAATGCTGGTACAGAAGGTAAAGTTGCGCCTGTAGAACAACAAAAATTAAAAGATTATGAAATGGTTATGGATGTAAATGTTAAAGGTATTTTTGTAGCCCTTCAACACGCATTTCCATTGATGGAAAAAAATGGTGGCTCAATCATAAATATTTCATCTGTAGCAGGCCTTAGAGGTAGTGCAAACGTCACGCCCTATATTACTAGTAAGCACGCTGTTACAGGACTAACAAAAGCCGCAGCATTAGAAGGTGGGCCTAAAGGCATCCGAGTCAATAGTATTCACCCTTCCCCTGTTGATAACCGTATGATGCGTTCACTTGAAGAAGGATTTGCCCCAGGACAAGCCGACGCTGTTAAACAAGGCTTAGAACAAGATATCCCGTTAGGCCGTTATGCTAAAAATGAAGAAGTTGCTGATTTGATCGTCTTCTTAGCAAGCGAACACGCAAGCTTTATCAATGGCGCACAATACCGTGTAGATGGCGGTATGGGCGCA
>CAYLQZ010000002.1:0-75940 GCA_964386055.1 uncultured Candidatus Izemoplasmatales bacterium
GAAAACAAATGACCAGTATCGCTACACATAAACAACCAAAAGGGACCATAATAACGATGGTCCCTTTTTTATGGTCAAAGCGGCATTTAATCTTCAACATCGGTTTGCGGTTTTTCCAAAATCGTATTATTATGGAGCCATCCTAACCGTTCAATGAGAGGGTCGCCCATGAAAACGTTCAGTGTATTCATACTCATATTCTTAGCGCTACTGGTGTATTTCTTTTTCCCATTCCTCCAAGCCCCGGAAAACAGTATGGAGACCTTGGTCAACCGCTACGGCATCGTCGGGGCCTCCGTCACACGGTTCGATGAAAACGACCCATCCACCGTGTATTTCGGCTACGCCGACAAAGAGGATGAAATACCATTGGATTCCTCGTCCCTTATGCGCGCCGAATCCATATCCAAGACCGTCACGGGAGTAGCCGTCATGCATCTGATAGAGAACCATGCCATCACACTTGATGACCCCATTTATGATCACATCGGTTTCCGGTTGGAAGAAAACCCCTACGATGAAGACGCCATCACCATCCGTCACATCCTCTCCCATCAAAGCGGCATCACCGGCGGCACCGCTTATGACATCCCACCATTTGATATCCCCAGCCGGGAAAGTGTTCTCCGTGGTGAACACAGCCTTGACAAGGCCGTGATGGTTCGTGAGGCAGGCGAGGCGTTTGAATACTCCAACCAGGCGTTCATCCTGCTTGAATATCTAGTGGAGGATGTGAGCGGTCTTCCATATGAAACGTATGTTGAAACGCATATCTTCAATCCCCTGTCCATGGATGACTCCACGTATGCATACCCTGATAATCTGATCACATCCTATGACCTCTCCGGAGACCCGGTGCCCCCGCACCGCTATCCTTTCAGCGCACCCGGAGGGTTATACACCACCGGAGAGGACCTTGCGAGCATGCTCCGGGGACTGATCGATGGATCCGTCATCTCCGAAGAATCCTTTGACACCATGACTGAAAAAGCAATTGAACCCAGTGACTTCTACGCCCTCGGTTCGACCGGCATCGGACTCGGTGTGTTTCTGGATAATGAGGCTGTTTTCCATGGCGGTGAAGGCAGCGGATCCTTGTCACAATACATGTTATATCCGGAAAACGAGGAAGGCTACATCATCATGACCAACGACAAGACCGCCTGGGAATTCATCTATGCATCCAGTGCGCGCTTGTCTTTGTCCATGGACCAACCGCTTCCGACAATGAGTGTAATGATGATGGGCGTTGCCAGTGTCATCTATGGTGTGATTGCGATTTTACTAACCAGTATACTTCTCAAACTGTATGCCATGATAAGCAAATGGAAACAGTTGAGCCCCAAAGCACCATCGCCCAGACAAATGGTGTCGATATTGATTCCGTTTGTGGCGCTTGCGCTATGGATTGTGATTCGTTCCACGTTCTTAAGAAACCTTATTTTCACCTTGTCCAACCAGTTAACTGTCACACTTGCGTTGTTTGCGATTATCCACAGTGTAAAGTCCATCTTTTTCCACTCCAACAAAATGTCTTCAGCCTGAATTAAAAGGAATGCAAGCATTCCTTTTAATATTTTTAACGATTAATGTTCAAATATTTAAACTTCAATAGCGTTTTCATCCATTCAAAAATTGCCAAACAATCCTTTTAAAGTGTATAATTATTTTCAAATACTTGAGAGATGATGAATATGACTGCTAACGTTGTCGGTTTTACAATCCTATTAGTTGGAATTGGTTTAGTTTTAGGTAAAATTATTCGATTAAAAGTAAGTTTCTTTGCAAAATTTTTTCTTCCTAGTAGTGTGATTGCAGGATTGTTATTTTTATTGTTAGGTCCTGAAGTGCTTGGTAGAATGATTCCTTATGAATACGGGGTTTTTACTGCTCCAATTATAGAAACAATGAGTACGATGCCTGGGATGTTAATTTCAGTCATTTTTGCGGGGTTATTCATTGGGAAAACGATTCCTAATGTAAAACAAATATGGTTAACTGCTGGCCCACAAATTTCGCTAGGTCAAACGTTAGCTTGGGGACAATATGTATTTGGTATTATGGTGACTGCCTTGGTATTAACGCCTTTATTCGGGATCTCTCCTATGGCTGGAGCATTGATTGAAATAGCCTTTGAAGGTGGGCATGGAACTGCGGCTGGACTCTCTTCAACCTTTAGTGATTTGGGGTTTGAAGCGGGCGCTGATTTAGCGATGGGGCTTGCGACAGTAGGCGTTATTGCGGGGGTCATGTTTGGGGTTTTAATTATAAACTGGGGTGTAAGAACTCAAAAAACTGAATTTTTAAAAGATCCATCCGCGTTTAGTGAAAACGAATTGCGTGGCATAATAGATTTAGAAAACCGCCAATCTGGCGGTTCAATGACGGTAAGTCCGTAATCGATTGAACCGCTTGCCTTGCATGTTGGGGTAATTGGGATAGCGATAGTTATAGGAAAATTACTATTAGAAGGATTAATCCTATTGGAAAACCTTACATGGGCAAGTGATGGAGGAATGGCAATTTTCGCATATATTCCTTTGTTTCCAATGGCGATGATTGGTGGTGTATTATTACAGTTAGTTTTAGATAAATATGATAAAGACCATCTTATTGACCGTGAAATGATTAAACGCATTCAAGGGTTGGCATTAGACTTTTTAGTCCTTTCTGCCATTGCGACGCTGTCTTTAAGGGTAATTGGCGCGAATATCGGTCCATTTTTAATCTTAGCTTTAGTGGGGATTACGTGGAATGTATTTGGATTTTTATTACTTGCAAAATATATGATTCCTAAAAATTGGTTTGAACGTGGAATTGGAGATTTTGGACAATCTATGGGAATGACAGCGGTAGGTCTTATGTTAATCCGCATTGTCGATAGTGAAAGTGATACAAAAGCGCTAGAAGCCTTTGGTTATAAACAACTCTTGTTTGAGCCATTTGTTGGTGGGGGCGTTATGACCGCAATCAGTGTCCCGCTTATTTTTAATTTCGGACTTTTGCCAGTATTTATATTTGTAAGTCTTATGTTAATATTTTGGTTATTGATAGGGTTACTATATTTTGGTAAAAAAGATGCGTTATAACTATCTAAAGGGCGTTTTGCAAATGTTCAAAACGCCGCTTTTTTTATATATTTACAAAAGATAATATTTACCATATGATATTTAACAAAATCTTTACAAACTTATGGTAAACTATTGGCATAAAAAGGATGGGATGATATGAAAAGAATCTTGAAGGTCATAAGTTTAGGGTTTTTATTATATTTAAGCTATACATTTATATTTGGAATATTGATTTTTAATTTACCACTCGTTAATGAAACTGATCTAACTTATGATCATAAGCCAATGTTACAATCAACCAATGAACCAACCCAGGCTTATATTCTTGATGATTTAAAAATGGCATTAGATGCGCGTTTAGCGCTCATTAATAATGCAGAAGAAACGATTAATATATCGTATTATACTATTCATGGGGGAATATCAAGAGACCTTTTTTTTGGTGCATTATTAGAAAAAGCTGATGAAGGAGTAAAGGTTAATATTATTATTGATTATATATTTTATTATCAAACAAGAGATGCCGGAATATATTACGATGCTTTAGCCGCGCATGAGAATATTCACTTTAAACTTTATGAACCTTATCGCGTATTAAAACCTTACACTATTCAAAATAGGCTCCATGATAAACTAATCATGGTCGATGATACTTACGGGATTATAGGCGGAAGAAATATTGGGGATCGCTATTATGATGTAGGCGTTGATACCGGAAATAAAACCTATGATTTAGACGTGTTAGTATTCGGAGACTCACCGCATTCTACCATTATAGAAATGAATGATTATTATAAAGAATTATTCACACATCCATACAGTCAATCGATCAATAAAACGTATGATGATGAATTATTATCGGTAGCGCGTAATATGAAAGATAGCTTCAAATCCTATAAAAGTGTCCATTCAATGAGCGATACCTTACAAACGATTTATAATGATGCCATCACAGTCGATAATGCAAGCTTTATAAGAAGCCCTTTAACACGCCTTCATAAATACCCTGTGGTATTGGAAACTTTATCGGATATTGCGATGGAATACGACGATTGGTTTGTTATGTCTCCTTATATCATTTTTTCTTCCTTAATGACTGAAACAATGCCCGCACCAGAGCATAAAAATATTACCGTATTTACCAATAATCCTGCGCTAAGTAATAATCTCTTTGCGATGAGTGGATATAACCGATATAAACCAGAAATTGCCAAGATTGCAACCTTGTATGAATTTAATGGCTCGCACTCGATTCATGGTAAAGGCATGGTTTTTGGAGACGAAGTGAGTGTTATCGGATCGCTTAATCTAGACCCTAGAAGTACAACCTTATCGACTGAGAGTGTAATGGTATTATATGGCGAAGCGTTTACCGAATCTTTTAATCACATAATTGATGACTTTCTAGATCAATCGTTAATTATAGACTCAGACGGTGTTGCCATTGAAGATACTAACGTTGATTTAGTAGAAATGGATTTTTTCCGTCGTCAATCCTTAAGAATAGTCGGCTTATTTAGCTATTTTTTCGATTCAATGTTATAATTTAAGACAGTTTACGTAACGCTATTTGGAAGTGACAAAATGAAAACCATTCAAAATAAAAAACAGTTCGCACACGATTTATGCGACTGGTATCGTAATAATAAACGGGATTTACCTTTTAGAAAGTCTAAAGATCCCTATCACATATTTGTCTCTGAAATGATGCTTCAACAAACACAAATTAAAACCATGTTGCCATATTATTATCGTTTTATTGATAAGTTTCCCAGCATTCAAGCACTTGCAGATGCGAAAAGTGAGACCGTATTAAAATATTGGGAAGGGCTCGGGTATTATTCCCGCGCAAAATATTTACACGAATCAGCCAATATGATCGTGAAAAACTTTAATGGCGTATTTCCATCTACCTTACATAATATAGAATCATTAAAAGGAGTTGGTCGTTATACAGCTAGAGCAATTCATTCCATTGCTTATAATCAACCATCGCCCGCAGTTGATGGCAATGTCATGCGTGTGATGAGTCGTGTTTTATTGAATGATAAAGATATTAAAAAAAATCAACATATGCGCGAAATTGAAACCGTTTTAGAGTCTGTCATTGCGCATGAGTCTCCAAGCGATTTCACTCAGGGATTAATGGAACTTGGCGCTTTGGTTTGTAAAAAAACTCCAGAGTGTGAAGCTTGTCCGCTAAAACCTTATTGTTTCGCCTACAAACAAAATAAGCAAGCACATTTCCCGGTCATCTCAAAGCCGAAACAAAAAACGACGCATGAATATCACACCTTTGTCGTACGATTTGAATCGCGTTATCTTTTAACAAAAAGGCCCGCAAAAGGATTGCTCGCTAACATGCATGAGTTTCCTCAATTTGAATTGCCTTATGAACAAGCTTTAGAGCAGCTCAAACAAATGGTTAACATTTCCATAAACACCATTAATCCTTTAGCCCAGGTGAAACATGTCTTTACCCACAAAATATGGATCATGCATATTCATGAAGTCGTATTAACCAATCCAATTGAACCATTAACACCGTTACCTCATTATCCACATCCTATTAGTAAAGCACACAAAAAAATAATTGCGATATTAAAAGAAAATAACCTCCCTGTCTAGAATAATATAGATGAGGAGGTTTTATGATGTATATGATTAAAGAAATGCCCCAAAATGAAAGACCGAGAGAACGATTTTTAAAATATGGAAAAAGTGCGCTTTCAGAAAAAGAATTGCTTGCTATCATATTAAGAACCGGTACTAACCGTATCAATGTTTTAGACATGGCAAATATGGTGCTTAAAAAATTTGAAACCATTAATAATATTAACGGCTGTAATGTAACAGATTTAACAACCATTCGAGGCCTTGGACCTACTAAGGCTATTCAAATTCTAGCAGCATTAGAACTTGGAAGACGGTTATACGATGAAAAACACCTTAGTTTAAAAGAATCTTTTACTAATCCGCAGGCTGTCTATCGGTTTATGAGAACAAGAATTGAGTCTAAAACACAAGAAAATTTTTATGCGCTCTACTTAGATACTAAATCACAATTAATTGAGGCGATCAATATATACGTAGGAACATTGAATAGTGCTATTGTGCATCCTAGAGAAATCTTTAAGCATGCTGTAAGACTAAGCGCTGCGTCAATCTTAGTTGTGCATAATCATCCTTCAGGTGATCCAACGCCATCGAAAAGTGATGAAGAGATAACCCATGTGCTGGTTAAAAATGGTAAATTTATGGATATACTATTAGTTGATCATATCATAGTCGGTAAAGGGAAATACTTTTCTTTTAAAGAACACGGAAAATTTTAGCCTTAATAGAGATATTCTACAGCGAAAATGCTTTACAATACTGTAGCTGTTGTGTATAATACAAAAGAATGCAAAGCCAACGCTATAGTATTGACAAAACCATTGATTTTTGTTATTATTTAGGCGCTTAGCAGCATACCGCACAAAACGGGTTTAAAGCATAGTTTCGACTATCACCCCTATGGCGAGTCTTAAAAATATGAGGAGGTGCTCAAGCATGTATGCAGTAATCGAAACTGGTGGAAAACAAATGCGTGTAACTGAAGGTGAAGAAGTTTTTGTAGAAAAAATGGACGCAGCTGAGGGCGAAGAAGTTTCATTTGATAATGTTCTTTTAATCGGCGGCGAAAAGTTAACTGTAGGAAACCCTACCGTTGATGGCGCTAAAGTAACCGCAAAAGTTGTTAAACACGGTAAACAACGTAAAATCATTGTATTTAAATACAAACCTAAAAAGAACTACAGTCGTAAACAAGGACATAGACAACCTTACACTAAACTTGAAATTACAAAAATAGCACAATAATTATATTCTAAAACGTATTCACTATCGGAGGTGACGAACCATGTTGTTAAACATTCAATTCCAACCGTTGATGGCATCGAAAAAAGGTGTTGGGTCAACGAAAAACGGCCGTGATTCTGAGTCAAAACGTCTTGGGGCTAAACGTGCAGATGGACAAAAATGTAAAGCAGGCGCTATCATTTATCGTCAACGCGGCACAAAAATGCATCCAGGTACTAATGTAGGTATCGGTGGCGATGACACACTTTTCAGTAAGATTGATGGCATCGTAAAATTTGAACGTTACGGACGCGACAAAAAACGTGCGTCAGTATATCCAGAATAAGACTATGGCAAACAGTGAATCTGTTTGCCATTTTTATTGAGCACGTGTATAATTAATTTTAGACTAAAAACAATAGGGGATTCTATGATAAGAAAAGCGATAAAAAGTGATTTAGAATCATTAGATTCTCTAAGCGTAAAAACCATTAAATCAATGAATGCTCAAGGCATTCCACAATGGAATTTAACGTATCCTAGAAAGAAACATTTTGAAAACGATATCCTTATGGATACGCTTTATGTTGCAACGCATCAACACCAAGTTGTTGCGGTAATGGCATTGATGGATGAAAATGAAGAAGCCTATAAAATCATCAATTGGCAAAGAGATAATGCTATGGTCGTCCATCGTATCTTAGTTGATCCAGATTTTCAACAATGTGGGTTTGGACGTGAACTCTTAATGTTTGCCATTCGTACAACTGCGCAAAGACACAAGGATTCATTAAAAATTGATACATTACCAACGAATTATAAAATGCAGAAACTTTTACACTCGTTAAACTTTAAATATCAAGGCTATTTAACGAATATAAACCGAGATGCATTTGAATTGGTTTTAGATAAACTATCCAATAACGAAAAATAAAAGTCTTACTAAACTATACAAGACTTTGAGGTGAGAAAATGTTTGTAGATCTCGTAAAAATAAATATTCAAAGCGGTAAAGGTGGCGATGGGATGAGCGCCTTTCGAAGAGAAAAATACGTCCCTAAAGGTGGCCCTGCAGGCGGTGATGGTGGCCGTGGTGGTCATGTCATTTTTGAAGGCGATGAAGGCCTTTCTACCCTTTTAGAATTTCGCTATAACAAAATCCGTAAAGCAGATGATGGAAAACCGGGTCAAAATAAAAAGATGCACGGTGCCAACGGAAAAGATTTAGTACTAAAAGTCCCCGTAGGAACAACCGTCTTTAATAAAAAAACTAATAAAGTCATCGCTGATATCACCGAACATAAGCAACAAGCAATTGTCCTTCATGGTGGACGGGGTGGACGTGGAAACGTGAAGTTTACAACCTCTAGAAATACTGCACCAGATATCGCAGAAAAAGGCGAACCTTCTGCAGAGATGGATATTCGCATTGAACTAAAATTACTGGCGGATGTTGGACTTGTAGGAATGCCTAGTGTGGGTAAATCGACTTTAATAAGCGCAATCAGCGCTTCTAAACCTAAAATCGCTGATTATCATTTTACTACTATCACCCCTAATCTAGGGGTCGTTGGAACCTCAGATCAACGAAGTTTTGTAGCGGCGGATTTACCGGGGCTTATAGAAGGCGCTGCACAAGGACAAGGCTTAGGTATTCAGTTTTTAAGACATATTGAAAGAACCCGAATCATTTTACATGTAATAGATATGTCAGGGTATGAAGGTAGAGATCCATTTGAAGACTTTCAAGCAATTAATCGTGAACTAATTGCCTACAGACACGATTTGGAGAGTCGTCCCCAAATTATTGTCGCAAATAAAATGGATATGCCAGAATCAAAAGAAAACTTAAAATCATTTAAAGATCGCTATGATGGAGGCGCTGAGATAATTCCTATCAGTGCGTATACTCGTGAGAACTTAGATCTATTGTTACTTAAAACTGCGGACTTATTAGAAACTATTCCACTTCATAGTTTGTATGCTACTGAAGACTTTGAAGAATTGGTAACTTACCATTTCGAAGGCCATGAATCACCTTACACGATTAAAAAAGGCGATGACGGCACTTATGAAATTGGGGGAGAAGGATTAAGACGTTTGTTTGAAATGACAGACTTTTCAAAAGACCAATCTATTAAGCGTTTTGCAAGGCAGCTAAGAGGATTGGGAATCGACCGTGAACTTAGAGAACTTGGCGTTGAAAACGGAGATACTGTGAGAATCTTTGATGTCAGTTTTGAATTTTTAGATTAATAAACCCCGGATATATTTCCGGGTTTTATTTTAACTACTAGTTTGTATACGTACTTTAAAATAATAAATATCACTATTTCGTTATTAGTTGCTCAACCCTACATTATCAAAAATATCCTTGTTAAAATCGCTTTGTAATGACTTAAACCCTTTAATTATGTTATAATCTTTTTTGAAAGGATGTGATTTGATGACTGAAAACTATAAAGACATTATTCAAATTATTCAAGAGGGTTCACCAGGTAAAATGCAAAACGAACTTGAAAAATACCATCCTTCTGATATTGCAGAAACCTTTAATTCATTAAATAATGACGATCAGATGCATGTTCTCCTGTCTTTGAATCATCATTTGCTGGCTGATATTTTTTCTCACTTAAAACCTAAACGTGCTGCTCACATGTTGCATAAAATTGAAAAGAATAAAATAGGGCGCATTTTAGATGCAATGGAACGGGATGATGCAACTGACGTTTTAAAAGTAATCAACGTACATAAACGCAGTGAATATTTAAATACCCTTGAAGATGATGCGCGTATAGAACTTGAACACTTAATTCATTATCAAGAAGAAACTGCTGGATCAATTATGACAACAGATTATATTGAATTGCATAAAAATATGGATGTTAAAGAAGCGATGAAGGAAACAATCCATAACGCCGAAACTACAGAGGGCATTCAACGTTTATTCGTTTTAGATGATCATAACTTTTTAGAAGGCGTGGTTGAATTAAAAGCGTTAATACAAGCAAGAAGCCCTAAAATTGTTGAAGACCTTATGTATTCAGATGTTATCACAGCAAAAGTAACAGATGATATTGAAGACGTAGCAAGACAAATGCAAAACTATGGAATATACTTATTACCCGTAGTCAATGATAACAACCAAATGCAAGGGGTTATTACTATGGATGATGCAGCCGATATCTTGGATATGGAAACGGATGAAGATTATGCGCGTTTCGCGTCCATTTCTAAGGATGAAATCATTAATAGAAGCATCTTAAAATCCGCTTTGCACCGATTGCCTTGGCTTTCTTTGTTATTAGCTATTGGATTATTAGTAGGTGGAATTATGTCTACCTTTGAAGAAACCATCGAACAAGTCACAGTTTTAGTATTTTTCCTCCCCTTAATTATGGATATGGGTGGAAATACCGGAACCCAATCCTTAGCGGTAACGGTTCGAGGGATTTCTAGACAACACTATCTCGATAAGGAAACGCGGAAAAAACATATTATAAAAGAATTTCGTGTAGGGGTTTTAAACGGCATAGGAATTGGAGTATTAGCGTTTATCACTGCTGGTATATTTTTAACTATTATTAGTAATATAGGAGTCATTGAACCAACGCATCCGGCATTTTTGGTTTCCTTTGCGATTGGGTTAAGTGTTGGGGTCGCCTTAATTATTACGACAGTATTTGGAGCCATTATTCCCCTTACTTTGCATCGTTTAAAATTTGACCCTGCAGTTGCGAGTGGTCCTTTTATTACGACCATCAACGACGTACTTGGATTATTGATATATTTCTTGATTGCTGGGACTATTATTTTATGGTTACCAGAAGTCATAGCAGGATGGGGTGTGTAGACGATGCCTAAAATTACGTTATTAAAAAGAAATAAACCAAAAGAAATTGTCACAGTCGTTCGTCATGAAAAACGTGACAAAATGTTAAAAACCAAATTAAATCGTTACCATGCCTATGATATTTCTGAAGCAATTATGGTGATGACTACAGAAGAACGGTTACGGTTATATAAGTATATTAGTCAAGACAAAATGGCGAGTGTATTCGAACACATCAGCGATGAAAAAGGTGCTGAATTCATTTTAGAATTAGATCGCGCTGAGGGTGCAAGTTTACTTACTGAGATGGAAATCGATGATGCAGTAGATATTTTACAACATTTAAAATATGAAGACTCTACAGAATTACTGTTGTTAGTCGATGAATCTAAACGCGACGCTATCTATCAACTATCAAAATATAAACATCAAACTGCTGGTTCAGAGATGAACAGTGAATTTATTAAGTTAGATGCGGAAATGGATATTAAAGATGCCATGAAAAAGATGGTATCTTTAGCCAACGAAGTTGAATTAATTGACACTTTATTTGTTACTGATGAAGAAAATTCTTTAATCGGTGTCATTGATTTAAAAGATTTAATCGTTGCCAAGCATCCGGTTAAAATTAAAGATATCATGAACACAAACTTCTATGCAGTCCATGTCTTAGATGGGATTCAAGAAGTCGTTAGAGATATTCAAAAATACGATACGTTAGCGATGCCGGTTTTAAATGGTGATGGAAAAATTGAAGGCGTCATCACGATGTATGACGCCATGGATATTATTGAAGAAACCGCCCATGATGATTATGCAAAACTTGCTGGACTTCCCACAGAAGATGATGTTTATGATACCGCAAGACAAAGTGCTAAGAAGCGCTTCCCATGGCTTGCTTTATTACTGTTTTTAAACATTATTGTCTCAACAGTGCTTGCGTCCTACGAAGAAACCATTGCGGCAATTGCCGTTTTAGTTTTATTTCAACCCATGATTTTGGACATGTCAGGAAACATTGGAACCCAGTCATTAGCGGTCACCATTTTAAGAATTTCCAGAGAAACATTAAGAACTCGAGTAAACGTTATTCAACATCTAATAAGCGAAACAATGATTGGAGTTGTAAATGGAATGATATTAGGGTTCCTTTCCTTTTTAACTTCGTGGTTTCTTTTAACTCTATTGCCTATTGGTGAAGTGGGTGGCGCAATTACCCCGATTCGCGTTGCCATCATTGTTGGGGTTTCGATATTTTCAGCCTTAAGTGTTTCTTCATTTTTAGGGAGTGCAATTCCTATGATATTAAACAAACTAAAAGTCGATCCTGCCGTAGCAAGTGGACCGTTTATTACCACTATCAATGATGTCACAGCGTTAATGGTCTACTTTGGACTTGCAAGTGCATTTTTAATGGCACTTTTATAAAAAGACTTTAAGGGAGAAAAAATATGTATAGTTATTTAAAAGGATACGTCACCGAAATCGAACCTGAAAAAATAAGTCTTGAAGTGAATAATATTGGGTACCATGTAGTGGTCCCCAATCCTTTTGAGTTTAAAAAGGACATTTTATTACACGTATATATATATCAACATATTAAAGAAGATTCTCATACCCTCTATGGGTTCATTCACATTAAAGAAAAACGACTGTTTGAACAGTTAATAAGCGTTAAAGGCATAGGCCCTAAAAGCGCACTTGCGGTTTTAGCTGCTGCCAAAACAGATGAAATTATTCGTGCCATTGAGATGAGCGATACTAAATACTTAAATAAATTTCCTGGAATTGGTCCCAAAGCAAGCCAACAAATTGTATTAGATTTAAAAGGGAAGATTCAAGTGGATGCCAGAATCATGAAAGCCTCTTCAACGCTTGGCGAAGTTGACGATGCGCTTCGTGCACTCGGCTATAAAGCTAAAGAAATTGATCGTGTCACTAAAGACTTAGATTCTACTAAAGATACGTCCACACTTGTAAAAGACGCACTAAGGAAGATTGCTAAAAAATGACAGCTATTAAAAAAAATATAAGCGCACCGCTCATCAATTATAACGATTTACAATACAAGCATATAAAAACGCCAGTGAGTAAAGATACATTAGACCTTGCAGCTTATAAAGTATATAAAGCCCTAAAAACATTGAAATTAGAGACCCCTTTTCATAAAGAAACCATGATGCATTTTGACGAATACGTCTATCATGTAAAGCATAAACTGTTAACAACCAATCATTATACTCATTTAAACCAGTATAATAAAAGTGTATTAAACATGATGCATCAATTAGATAATGCAGCTCAGAAACAAAACTATAAAAACTATAAAGCCGCCATGTTTGAACTGGATAATTTAGATGAAAAGACCATTCGAAATGGCCTTTTACAACTAATTGGAATCCACAGTAAGTATCAACAAAAAACCATAAAATCAAAGAATATATCATTCGATAATTTTACTGATCGACTAAGACTAATTGGTCATCCCCCTATTCATAGAAACAAACTTAAAATTATTGACACATTGATGCGTCAATTCGATAACGATAGTCTCTTAACTAATATTGATTTTGAAGACTCACACGAAGATAAAGATATATTTACAGGGTTGATTGATCATCAAAAAATAATAGTTCGTACTCCGAAAATTAAAACGCTTTATGACCTTAAATTGTTTTTGGGCGAACTGTCTAAAGCAATCTTTATTTTTTATCGTATTGGAGAATCCGAAATTTCAAATTTACGAGTTGGAAAATTACGCGCTTTATCTACGATGGTTGAACATATGATTTCTGATTTAGTTTGCACAAAAACTGAAAAGTATTTTATTACCCAAATTCAAATGCTGCAAAATTCATACTATGCTACCTTAGCTTTATACGAATTTGACTTACTTGACAATCGAAACAATCCAGCAGAACTCTTTAAAGATATCTTAAACTCAGTTTATCCTGTAAAAGATTCTGATATATGGGGACCAGCAATAGAACATAACGGTCATATCATGATGAGTCATTACGTTCCAATCGGTTATATCATGTATCAAAACCTCAAAACCATCCAAAAAACAGAGAAATTACGTAAAAAACATGTAGGAAAATGGTTAAAAGAGACTGTATTAACTCGTTTTAAGGACATTGGATTAGAATCATTGATCTAAAATAGCATAAAAAAAAGACTGTAAAGTCTTTTTTTATGAAAATAAGGCAGTTATTTCCTTATGAGTCATATTATTTTCAAGCGCAAGCATCAATAATATACGCGCTTTAGGGGCATTTAAGTTCCCACCCATAATACATCCATTTTGAACAAGATCTTTTCCGCCCCCAATATATCCATAAGTATCCAGTACTCTACCCGCCATAGCACGCGATACAATAATAATTTCTAAACCAGCGCTTTTAGCACGTTTAATGCCATCCATCATCATCGCAGGCAAGTTTCCCCGCCCTAAAGCAGCTATAACTAAACCTTTATAGTTGTTTTGTGTGAAAAAGTCTATGATATCACTATGCATTCCAGCAAAAGCTTCGAGTAATCCAACTTTATCATTGTAGCCACTTGTTAAACCATACGCTTTTCTTAATGTTTGGGATCGATAATATATAACATCATCAGCATCAATTATTCCCAAAGGTCCAAATTCAATACTTTTGAAGGTATCTAGGTTTAAAGTATGTGTTTTAGTCACTTCACAAGCCGCTTGTATTTGATAATTCATAACAACTAAGACCCCACGACCGATAGAGTTTTTATCCATCACAACTTTAATACTAGAATCTAAGTTGGTTAACCCATCATATCCAAGTTCACTCGCATTTTTCATCGACCCGGTTAAAACAATCGGTTTTGTTGAATTGTTAACAGCATCCAGATAAAAGGCAGTTTCTTCTAAAGTATCTGTTCCATGAACCACGACAACACCATAAAAATCATCGTCATTTAAATATGTATCGATAATATGTTTTAACTCATACATTTTTTCAGGTGTAATCGAAGGAGAAGGCAACTTAGAAAATTCAACCCCAACTAGATTATCATAATCAGTCACATCTTTTAATGTATCAATCAATTCGTTAGGAGCCATACTTGGTACAGCACCTTGAAGTTTAGAATTCACCTTCATGGAAATCGTCCCACCTGTAAAAATTAATGCGACCTTTTTCATGTAATCACCTCAAAAACAATTGTATCATGAATTGAAATTATTCACATTTAAAAATATATTGCAGATAGATCATTTGGTTTAATTTACAATTTTGCCTATTCAAAAAAAGTAACCTTTAAAATCTAAAAGTATAAATAAAACCCAATTAACATTTACACCTTATCAATAGTATATGCCTTTAACATTATATCGTAGCATGTTAACATAATATATATTATAGGAAGTAACAAGCGTTAAACAAAAATCACTGCTTTTGCAGTGAAAAGATGTTTAATGAATATGATTGTTATATTAAACGTGGTGTTTTAGGGAAAGGGAGCTTGGTAATTGTGGTCACTAAAAATAAATGACTATGTTTATTTAGTGGTTCTACTTTTTCTTGAATATGTCAGAATAATTTATCCATAGTGCGCATTTATCATGTTGCTTTGATGTGAAACCTTACTGAGATAAAAACACGCTTAGAACGCAAATTTTGATTGTTTATTCAATTGTCAGTTTTTCGACTAATGTAAGATCTAATGATTCGCTAAATCTTAACGCTTCTTTAAACGCATCATCATTTAAGTGTTTAGGATTATGTGCATCTGAACCCACCATAAAAGTTGCGCCTAGCTCTTTCGCTCTTTTAAAAAACTCTTTTCTTGGATATCGATAATGTGTTCCATCTTTCGACTCAATTAATCCTTTTCTAATCCCTTGTGCATTAATCTCTAGTGGAATATTTTGTTCAATTGAAGCATGTATGATCTGATCAGCAACTTTTTTTGCAGTGTCATCAAAAGAATCATAGCCACTCATATACACATCAGGGTGTGCGACCGCTACATAATATCCGCTCTTAATCGCTTTTTCAACAATCGCGCCATAAGCTAGTATTTGTTCTTTAGTATTTAAGTTAAATCCTGACTTAAATGGATGTTTTCCGTCTTTCCATGGAACAAAGTGCTGACCAAGAATCATATAATCAACGTACGTCAAGAGATATTCATAGTATTCTTTGTTTGGTTCTGTATATTCAGTTTCTAAGCCAATAAATACTTTGATTTTATCGCTATAACCTTTTTTAGCCTCATTAAGTTCATCTACATAGTCATGAAATTTACTCCACGGCATGCGAACATGGCTATTTTGATGTAAGGTTGATGGTGCATGATCAGAAATTCCTATTGCTTTAAATCCTTCTTTAATCGCGGCGTTGATATAATCTTTGCCGTTTCCTTTTGCGTGCCCACACAGTTCGTGGTGTGTATGGTAGTTTGTCTTGATTGTTTGCATGGTTATACCCTCTCACATGTCTATAAATTGATTTCTAAGCGGTTTTTTAATGTAATACTATAATGATTGCGGCCGTATGGCAAAAGCGACGCTAAACGACTTTAAATCTTCATTAATTATAACAGTTTTCTGCATTTTATGCGAACGCTATACACGGTTCAATGATATAATAGCGTTTGAGGTGATGATACGATGCAAAAACGCCCACTCGCATATAGATTACGGCCAACAACGGTTGATCAAGTCGTTGGTCAAAACCATTTAGTTGGTGAAAATGGGGTTATACGCAAAATGATTGAGGCTAAACAGTATTTTTCATTGGTGCTATATGGTCCTCCAGGCATTGGAAAAACTACCATTGCAAACATTGTCGCAGCGGAATTCGGGTTAAATACCTTTACCTTTAATGCTTCTACTGATTCTAAAGCGGCCTTAAAAGAGATTGTGAATCAAGCTAAAAATTATAATGCTTTAGTGATTGTTGATGAAATACATCGGATGAAAAAAGATATTCAAGATTATTTGTTGCCACACGTGGAAAATGGAACCTTAATAATTATTGGTTTAACTACAAACAATCCTTATCATAGTGTGAACCCAGCAATTCGTTCTAGATGCCACGTTTTAAAGTTAAATTCTATTTCCGATAACGACCTAAAAATATTCTTAAAAAATCTACCAAATCTTATTCCAGATGATTTGAGTGCTAACTTTAATGATGAAGTTATCGATTATATAGTTCGTGCGTCAAACAGGGAAATAAGAACTGCAATCAATATGATGGAAATTCTAAACATTGCTTATCCTAAGCAAGTCATTGATCTTAAAAAAGCAAAATATGTTATATTGAAACCGGCATTAGATTTAGATAAAAACGAAGATAACTATTTTAATATACTATCAGCCCTTCAAAAATCGATTCGTGGTAGCGATGTGGATGCCGCTTTACATTATTTAGCAAGATTGGTTAAAATGGAAGATTTAGACAGTATTTTAAGAAGATTAACCGTTATTGCTTATGAGGATGTCGGACTCGCAAACGCTTCTATCTATAGTAAAATGGATGCGTGTGCACGCGCGTGTGAACGCGTCGGGTTTCCTGAGGCGCGCATCCCTCTGGCAAACTTAGTAGTTGAGATGGCGTTATCGCCAAAGTCTAATACTGCCTACAAAGCATTAGATCAAGCGCTTGAAGACCTTGATGATGGAAAGATGTATAAGATTCCCAATCATCTCATCAATGTCGACAATTTCGAATCGAAAGAGCCTTATTTATACCCTCATGACTATAAAGGCCATATTATTGCACAAGCTTATATGCCAAAAGAATTACAAGGCAAAAAATATTTTCACCCCACGAACACTTCAAAATTAGAACGAACACTCAGTGAACGAAAACAAAAAATTGATGCCATACTTAATAAAAATACATCCAACACTAAAGGAGATTAACATGAAAGATATAGTGCAAACCGCAAAGAATATGGAGTATGCTTTTTTATTCCACGACGAAAATCATCAAAAAACTTTCTTTGAAGGCCCCAAAAATGAGGTTCTTCACACTGAGGATGCAGTTTTATTTATAGAACACCTTAGAAATCGCATTATGGTGTATCCTGCATTTAATGATAAACGTGCATTAAAACGGGCACTGGGTGGGTTATATCCACTTTTAAGCAGCAAGGAAACCGTTTATATTGAAGTAGGTGAATCCGTTAAGAATAAAGGCATTTTAGAATCGCTCCACAAAACCTTTATTGATATAGGATGTACGTTAGTAAGTGAAAATTTAGCCATGCGTTGTAAAAAAATATCGCTAAAGCGACCTTATATCACCGATAACGTTTCCTCTTTCAAAGGCGACCCTAAAACGCTATACGATTTAAGCAATGATTTGCTTGAACGATCGTTATTTAACATGAGTTTTGATGAATTTCAAGCCATGCTCAATAGTGACCAATATATCACGCTGACTATTGAGGATGAAACCAAGATTAAAGGCTTCATTTATGGCATGATTTATAACGAAGGGAAATCCGTGTTCATCCGTGGCTTAGGGGTTCAACAAGCTTTTCAAGGGATGGGACTTTCCAAAAAACTAATACAAGGACTGTTTGAACACAGTGATCTAGTAGGCGTTAAATCTTCCATGTTGTGGGTTGACGCTATGAACAAGAAAGCTTTAAATTTATATAAACAGTTTGATTATCGTTTTGATGGAGATAAAGAAAGATTATATGCCTATCGCCTCAGATAAAAAAAAACAGACAATGTCTGTTTTTTTAATGGATTATATTATAATTTAAAGTCACCTTCAGTAATGTAGCCTTTCTTTCTAAAAACTACATCCAGAATATAAACGCCAATAATTGGCAAGATGAAGTGTAATATTAAAATGCTAATATAGACATTTAGTGAATGGCCCATTGCATCTAACACGCCAATTTGACCTACAAAACTGCTTGTTCCCATCCCAGCGCCAACTTCTGTACTCTCAATCACGAAAAGTAAAGTAGATAACGGACCTAAAACAGCACTTATAATGATAGGGGGAAGCCAAATAATAGGTTTTTTTAAGATGTTTTTAAACTGTAACATACTGGTTCCAACCGCTATCGATAACACCGTTCCAATATTATTATCTTTACGACTCATAACGGCGAAGCCTAACATTTGAGTCGCGCCACCAACAACCGCAGCGCCCCCTGCAATGCCAACTAATCCGACATTTTCACTCATCGAACTAATCGAAAAGGCAATTGCCGCTGAAGAAATCGGAGAGGTTAAAGCCATGCCCATCAGTACCGCAATAACAATCCCCATAAAGAATGGTGTATATTCGGTGGCACTTTTAATATACGCTCCAACGCCCTGCATGAATAACGAAACTGGCTCTCCTATAATTGAAGCAACCGCAAATGCGATGATTGCAGAAATAAGCGGGATTAGTATAATATCAAGCGGGGTTTTCTTCCGTAATATAAAACGCACCCCTTCAATGGCAGCAATGGTTGTTAAATACGCAACAACAGGATCACCTAAAACAGATGTTCCAATCCCACCAGCAATTCCTCCTGCAATTAAACTTAACCCATTGAGGCCCAATGACCAGGCAACCCCAATACCGATTCCAATTCCCATAAAGCTTTTCAGTGTATTGGCAAGTGCAATCATGCTATCGGGTAAAGTATCCCCTAAAAACCCAATATTTCCAAACAGAATTCCAATTTGTTCGATAATGACACCAATGATTAACGTTGAAAATAGCCCAAGTGCCATCCCGTTCAACGTTTTAATCAAATAATTCAAAATACGCTTAGAACGCTTTTCTTCATTCATGATTTATCCTCATTTCATATATTTTCTATTCTATACTAACATATCGGCTGTATGTATTTCGACTATTTCATTAAAAACATTTTTTTTACTATATATCTCCATAATAATGGGGGCGTTACAGAATTTTAAACAAATGAAATGTGAGGCCCTTATAGGGATTAGTATTAAATACTAGGTGCTTTTTTGAATATATCTAATAGGTCTAAAATAGTATCGATTGTATAATCGGCATCTTCCAACTCACCAGGGGTGCCATAGCCGTATTTTACGCCTATGGTTTGAATGTTATTTTGTTTGCCTGCTTTTATGTCATAAGTTTTATCGCCGACAATGACCATGTCCTTTAATAACTGTGGCTTTAATTTTTCTAGCACATCTTCTTTATGGTTTACGCCAGGATAGGATTCACTACATACCATATAATCAAAGTATCTACCTAAACTAAATGCTTGAGTGTGCGCATGCAAGTAATAATTTTGGCAATTACTAATAAATACCAGTTCATAGCCTCGACCTTTAAGCGTTTTTAACACATCATCAGCCCAATCATAAAGTTCGGCTTCGTTATTTTTGATACTACTAAATAAGCTTGCTCTAAGAATATGAGCGGCTTGGTCTTTAATTTCGGCGTCTAAGTCTTTCCCGAAGACATTCCACATTTCGTGAGGGGGAACACCTAAAAAGCTTTGAATTTCTTCATCCGACCAGTCATAAGGCTCCACATAGTCATTCTCGACTAAATAATTGAATGCCTTTTTAAATGCTTTAGGATAAATTTTCATCGTATCATGTAAGGTTCCATCGTAATCAAATAAGATGGTGCGCACATTTTTAAAGTCCATTATATCACTCGATTCTATTGATTTTGTATGTACACTAATTATTTATCAATTTTAAATTTTCTTGTGGCTTTTATCGCTGCATTCCACCCTTTAATTAAAGGGGCCCTGGTTTCTTCATCCATTGAGGGGATAAACTTTTTATCGAGTTTCCAAGCTTTTTTAATGGTGGTTTTATCTTGGAAGAACCCTGTCGCTAAGCCAGCTAAGTAAGCAGCACCTAGCGCCGTTGTTTCTTGAACTTTAGCTCTTTCAACTTCTAAATTTAAAATATCGGCTTGAAATTGCATTAAGAAATTGTTTTCAGTGGCGCCGCCATCTACTTTAAATGTTCGAATTGGAAGACCGGTATCTTCTTCCATCGCGTTTAAAACATCTAAGGATTGGTAGGCAATAGCCTCTAATGCGCTTCTTGAAAAGTGTTCAGATTTTGTTCCTCGTGTAAGTCCAAACATTGCCCCTCTTGCTTCGCTGTCCCAATAAGGCGTCCCCAGCCCTACAAAAGCCGGTACAAAATACACCCCTTCGTTATCTTTTAAACGGATTGCCATTTGTTCACTTTTATTCGCCTGCTCAATCATTTTTAACCCATCGCGCAACCATTGAATCGCTGACCCCGTAACAAATACAGAGCCTTCTAAGGCATAATGAATTTTGGAATCAACGCCCCACGCAATCGTGGTTAATAATCCATGATCAGAAACAATCGCTTTTTCACCCGTGTTCATTAACATAAAGTTTCCGGTTCCATAAGTGTTTTTAACGCTACCGTCTTCAAAACATGCTTGTCCAAATAAGGCGGCTTGTTGATCGCCTGCAATTCCTGCGATTGGAACGGCTTGACCAAAGAAATGGTGGGTGACTGTATGTCCATAAACTTCAGAAGAGGCGTGGACTTCAGGCAACATATTACTAGGCACATCAAATAGATCTAATAATTCTTCATCCCACGTCAAATCGTAAATATTATAAAGCAAGGTTCTAGACGCGTTCGTATAATCGGTTATATGGATTGCGCCCCCCGTTAATTTATAGATTAACCAAGTATCAATCGTCCCAAACATTAACTTCCCTTGTTTAGCCTTTTCTTTACAGCCGTTAACATTATCCAAAATCCATTTGATTTTCGATGCTGAGAAGTAAGGGTCTAACAATAATCCAGTTTTAGATTTTATAAACGGTTCATATCCTTTGGTTTTTAAATCATCACAAATAGCTTGCGATTGCCGTGATTGCCAAACAAGAGCGTTATGAACTGGTTGGCCTGTTTCCTTGTTCCATACTACCGTTGTTTCTCTTTGATTGGTTATTCCAATAGAATCAATCTCTTTAGCTTTAATATCGCGCTCAACTAAAGCTTTCGCAATCACAGACAAAGTCGACAACCATATTTCATTTGGGTCATGTTCAACCCACCCTGGTTTAGGATAAATTTGTTCTATTTCTTTACTAGCTGAAGAAATGATGGTGTTATCTTTGTCAAAAATAATCGCTCTGGTACTAGTAGTACCTTGGTCTATAGCCATGATGTATTTTCCCATAATAGATCGAATCTCCCTTTTCTTGTAATGTGAATGGAAATGACTTTCTTTCCATTACTATATTACCAGTTTTATGGGGGAAATGTCTATATCCTATCTTATAAGTCATCTAATCAATTATCTTTAAATGGCTTTAAAAAGGGGATTGGTACTATTTTTTAAATCTTCGATAAAGCAACAATACTTCTCTAAATCACCATTATGATCGATAAAACAAACTAAAAGGAATGACTTTAGTTCAATGCTGATGTCATTCCTTATGGGTTATATAACGCTTATTTATTCAATTTTTGAGGGCCACCATAATAGGGAAATATTATGATTTTAGTACGTTTTGACTGCGTTCTTTTAATGCGTTGATTAAATCTTCTGTTTTGGGGTTGTTAAGTAATAGAATTTTTCTAACTTTCATATTGGTTTTATGAGATTTAAAGTACAAAAAGACTTTTTGGTATCGTCTAAATCCATATAGCGTTTTAATAAGACGATAACTTTGAAGTTCATTATAATTAAATGTTTCATGGTTAGCGTGTGGGCTTTTAAATACCATCTTTTGATCGTCTAACGTTACTTCAAGATCACGGTATTGAACCCAATCTTTATAAAAGTACCATATCGTTAAGGCTAAGGCGATTCCAATAATCAATAAAATATTGATTACCCATAAATCTCCTATTAGCATCCATTCCCCTTCATCGGTGAATATGGTTCGTATCACAACAAACAGAAAAACTGACCCGAAAAAGGCGCCAACCCCTATCAAAATAATTAAACTTTTTAGACTTAGCGTATCTGACTGTATGGTTTTATTCATCATCATCCCTCAAATCAATGGGTGTTTTTACTTTTAATATAGGCTACTTTTTCTTCGATTTTTACATCGAATCCTTTATGGCGCTTGAAAAAGGTTAACGATCTAATGTTTTGACCATAATTTCGAGGGTGAAACCCTGGAAATTTCTTTTGTAATAGATCAGCCACAACACTCCAATAAGCCCATCCATCATCTTCTACGTTTGATTTAATAATATTTTTAAGCTCATCTTCAATCCGTTTTAATGGAGTAATCGATGATTCGGTTTTCCCATTTTTCTTTTTCTTAGTGTCTTTTGCATCAGATGGTTTAGATTTAACATCTGGTTCTTTTATGTCTTTATCGTCTTCGCTATCAGAAAACATCTTATCTAAATAAGAAAATGACGCGCAAGCATTGACTAAAGATAATGGGGTTTTACTTTCTCCCATGCCCATAACAAACATGTTATCTTCTCTTAAGCGGGTAACAAGTTTCGTAAAATCACTATCCGAAGATACAATGCAAAAGCCTTCTACTTTACGGCTATATAAAATATCCATCGCATCGATGATTAACGTAAAGTCACTAACATTTTTACTTTTAGATTTTGTGTAAGTGTTTTGTTGAACAGGGGTTAAAGCAAAATCATGGATGATTTGTTTCCATGGTTTTACATAATCAGTTGTCCAATCTCCATATACTCTACGATATGTGACATTTCCGTATTTATTCGCCTCATCAATGATAATTTCAATATACTTTGCGGAAATATTTTCCGCATCAATTAAGAGGGCAATGCTCCTGTTTTCGATATCCATAATCGGTCCTTTCTTAGTACAGTTTAATATTTAATTTAAAAAGCGTTCTGGCTTTTTAGCCGTTGGATAATATTCAATATTTTCTAAAGGAATGCCTAAATAATAGTGTAAATAATATACATCAATTAAATGAGAATAGACAGCAGCTTGTTTTTCAAGTTTGCCGTTTTCATCAATAGTAAATTGAATATGGGCCTTTTGATTGAGTTGCGCATCTTCACTTTCGATGCGCAGCAGTGTATTATGATTTTTACAAAATTGTTTAAAAGTATTTAACAGCATCTCATCAATGTTCCAAAACTCGACACTTAACTGCAGGGTTTTATTCACATCATGATTGAGTTTATTTGGAAACATATCTTTTAAAGGAATGATATCATCAATATCAAAATCTTCATTGCCACACGATTGTACAAAGGCTTCTTTAGCACGAGGGTTTTCAAACGTGATCAACGTTACATAAGGCATGAATATTTCTATTCCTTGTAGCGTGGAGAGCTGATAAAACTCATCTTCACTAAGTTCGTAAAAATAACTTTCATCCATATTTAATACCGCTTTTACCATGCTTAAGATATCAAAGTAGTTTAACACTTTAGACCGCATCATCATATCATAATCTTGCAGGGTCAATCCGTGGGGATCAGCCGCATTAAAATCAATAAAATCACTTAATTCAATTGTAAACTGCGCATCTTTTAAAATTAATTGATGTGCAGGCGTATAGCCTTGTGACGTTGCTTTATCTTTTATAGCCCCTGCGTTTACGACGACTTTAACAAAATCTGAGTCCCTTGCATATCTTAAGACTTGATGGTATAAATTCAACCCAAAGCTATTATGGTCATTCACGTTAAACCCCCGCGCTAACAAGAAATTCAAAGACGTTTCAAACATATGTACATTTTCTTGTTGGCAGACATGCATGAATAAATCAGTATCGATAAAAGCACTTAAATCTTTAACCGCTTCTATATGGTCTAATAATTCAGGGTTAAACGCAATGATATCATATATGATACTTTCATCATTTAATAATCCTTTTATACTAGGCTCACGTGCTAAATACCCAAATACTTCATGGTTGGTAAGCGCCAACCGCAAGAGATCTTTGTGCCCACTAGGGTGTGGTGCATAGCGTGAATAAAACTGTTTAAAGTAATCCAAGTCTTTATATAAAATAATGTATTCGTACATGTAAAGTAAATGTTCGTTTGAGAATTCAAACGATTCAAGTGTCATTAATAAAAAATGTTCTCTTTCAAACATTAATAGTAATATAAGCAATGGCAAATCCATTTGATTGAAAAAGTCGGAATAATCATAGGATTCAAGTAAATGCTTAAAGATATTTTCACTATCATAAGCAATGGCAAGTTCAATTGGATCTAACATATTCCCTTCATCAAAAGGATCAAAGACTTTTTCAAACGCCTCCACATCATCGCTTTTCACAGCACTTGCCCATTCAAGCCAATCAAACAAATCATCACTCAATAAAAAACTTTTATACGCATCATACATGGCGTTCACTCCATTCAGTCATTATTGCTTGTCAATATTCTGGTCGTTTAACCCGTTGTTTTGTGCATTCATCATTTGTTCAAAAGCACTCCCAATCGCGCTAGTATTTGATAAATCTTTCATCATTCCACTCATTTGGATGGTACCGGGTTGAACATTGATATCATCAAAGATTAAATAATTTGACGTTGGAATCTTGTGAGAAAAATCTAATAATCTAATAATCTTTTTAATGAGATTTTTCGCTATAAACTTAATAAGCATACTTAAATAATACACTAAAATAAACGGGATAAATACAATGAAAACTAACACCGATAATAGCGTGTAAAATTTTCGATAATTTTGTTGCGTAAGCGCCTTTTTTTGAAACAATTTCGCTTGCAAAGTAATAAACCATCGAAACACAAACGCAAATAATCTTTCAATTAAATACGCTACACACACCATTAAAAATAAAAACGTATGTAACGGGATAAATACAATCAAAAGCAATCCCTTCACAATGGTTTCACTCCGTTTAAAATCTTGCATATGTAATAAATCTTTATAGGGTTTAAGTCCTTTTAGTAACGTGTTTTTCATCAAATCATCCTTTGTTTAAAATCACCTTAATTGTATCATACCCTTCAGTAAAAACATACCCAATAAACGCCCCTTATCGCAATTTTTATAAAAAATCCCTTTATGAGTTTTGATACTCATAAAGGGACTTAGCTACTTTCATTTAATGAAGCGTGACACCTAGGACACATACCACGATATAAAAGTTGTGCATCTTGAACGATATAATCTTTTAATTTTTTCACATCAACTTTTGGCGGGGATACATCAATATCATAGATTTTTGAACAGTTCATACATTTAAAGTGGGCGTGCGGTTCGCGTACTAAATCGTATCGCGTTTCTGTCTGATCCATAATAATCATAGACGCAAGGTGATTTTTAATAAATAAGTGCAAAGTATTATAGACCGTTGTTTTGGATAGCGTCGGTATATCTTCATACAATGCTTGATAAATTTCATCTGCGGTCGGATGATTCTTCTCTTCTTTTAAGTATTGGTAAATCATCAATCTTGTATAAGAAGGTTTAATGTCATAGCTTCTCAATATTTCACTATATTGTTGCATACTATCACCTCATAAATGTAATAAATCTAAAATTGGAACAAGTACAATTTTATTATAATTGGAAACCCCTTATATGTCAATTAAGAGGGCTATTCATTTGTATGTATTGACGTTTACCGTTATAATACATTTAGATAAAAAATAATAACAAGGAGTTTGATGATGGATATCTTAAAAGGAGACGATCGTTTTTATATCGAAAACGAAAATGGAGAAGTTGTTGGCTACATATCTTACCAATATGAATCAGCTGATATGATTGTTGCCAATTCAACGTTTGTTGATCCTTCGCAACGCGGTAGCGGCGTCGCTAAAAAGCTTTTAGACCGCTTAGCAACATTCGCAAGAGAAGAAAATTTAAAAGTCAGACCATTATGTTCTTATGTAGTGAAAGCATTTGAGCGCTATAAGGAATATGACGATATAAAACATCAATAATATTACGAAAGGGATAATCCATTAGGACTATCCCTTTTTAAATGGTAGCTAAATCGATGATATCAGCGCTAAAAACTGCGTGTGATTTAAAAAAGATAAGTCCTTGCGTTTGATCAACCCCAACTATTTGGTCTACAAACTGATGGCGCTTTGACTGTTCAAAAACCGTCACCTTAACATCACTGCCCTCACGCAAAGCAATTTCCAAACTATATTGCATCGATGCGTATTGATCGTCACTCAGGGTAGGTTTTTGTTCTTTTTCTAAATGGCGATACAGTTCATTTAAATAGTCACCTTGTGCTTCTAAAGCTTCAAATGGCAACCACTTCAACATCTTTCTATCGTTATAGATACTAGGCATTGTGACCTCCTATTAATCCTGAACGGGTTTTTGCAGTTCCTTCTATATAAGACGTTAATCGCATGGCACTTTCTTTACCATATTTCGCTCTAATCCCATCAATTGCGGTGAAAAGACGACGGTTTTGTTGTTTTTTAGTATGATTTTCAAAGAAATTAAGTTGCTCAAACAGGGTTCGTTTACTGAGCTTCGTCACCCTTAACGACACGCGTCTTATCGGCACGTCTTCATAATGGGTTTTAAAAAGGTCTAAAACCACTTGTAAAATCACGTCCATAGAATCGGTAGGATGGGCTAAACTCGATTGTCTAGAAAACCCACCACCGTACGCTTTAGAATACCCGATTGAAAGGTGAATGGTTCGCGCTTCATTTCGAGTAAACCGTAATTTTTCTCCTATTTCATCGACCATTTCCATAATAACTGGTAGAATGCTTTTCCCATCATAGTCTTTAAATAGCGTTTGGCCTTGTCCTAAGCTTTTGTTTTGGATTTTTAGGGTTGCAGATTTTTCACTTATCACGCTTTGATCAATTCCGTTTGCGTGATAATATAATTCTTCTCCAATCACGCCAAACAATTTTTTCAATGTTTTCACATCGCTTTTTGCTAATTGCTTAACCTCATAAATCCCTAATTGGTTTAAACGATATTCCATCCTAGGACCAATCCCCCACATCTTAGACAACGGTTTAAGCGGCCATAGCTTTGTCTCGATATCGGGGTATCGCATCTCACCTATATGAGATTTTTGTTTTTTAGAAAGTAAATCTAAAGCAAGTTTACTCAATAATAAATTATCCCCAATCCCACACGTTGAAGGAATGCCCAATTCATAATAAATTTCTTTCATAATGGTGCGCGCAAGTTCAATAGGTTTTTTCTCATAATACTTTAAATACGGGGTTAAGTCTAAAAACGCTTCATCAATACTGTAGACATGTAAATCCTCTTTCGCAATATACTTAAGATAAATGCCAATAACATCCCTTGAGTACTCTAAATATTTTCGCATTCTTGGTTTGGCAATAATGAGATTATTCACTTTAGGAATCTCAAATAACCGCATAACATTTTTAAATCCGTACTGTTTTTTTAAATATGGGCTTACCGCAAGCACAACACTGCCGCCCCCACGTGATTTATCTGCCACAATAAGGGGCGTTTTAAATGGATCTAGCCCACGTTCTACGCATTCTACAGACGCATAGAAACTTTTTAAATCAATACAAATAATATCACGATAAATTTTATATTCGTCCATAAAATGCCTCCTTTTAATTTTATTATAGCGTAATATTTTTAAAAAAGGAGTGTTGACAAATACTCAAATTTTTGAAAAGAAAGAGCCGTCTTACTCGACGGCTCTTTAAAAAAATTCTAATGTTAGTTTTCAGTGAAAATATTAAAGTCTTTCATGGGTCGCTCATCATCACAATCGATCCCTTTATTATAAGACCGGTTATCAAACAGTGATTCCAACATATCTTCGTTCGCTTCATTAAGATATTTATTAACGTTTTCCATGATTATATTTGTGCTTTTTAAGGCATCACTATAAAGCATTAAGACGCTTTTTTGTGACGCTTCTGACGTCACAGGATGGCGCCATGTCCGCGCTGTTTCATTCAAATAATCATACCGTAAGCTTTTTTTATAAAAGAAACTTAAATCTTCAAAAAAGAGATCACGATACGTACTAAAGCGGTCTAAAAATGCATATAAGCGCTTTTTTATCCCACGGCGGTCATTGATAAAATATTTGATGGTAAGGCGCATCCCTTTATAGCCTTTTTGATAATGGGACGCAACACCGTTAATATCATAGACTTCGCGGGCGATGACATCAAGCATGGTCGTAATCTCACGCGGGACACGCTTATACGGTACCGCTTTATGGAGTGGATACTTATGCGCTTGAACGTGATGATCGTTTTCAATCAAACATTTATCCATTCGTCTTTCAAACTTTAGATGCAATCCGCGTTGGGGGTAAGTTGAAGGATCGTTTTTATCATAGACCCCAACATGATGGTAGACATAAGGATGAATATTAACATCGAGTGTGTAATGCAGAATATAGCCCATTAAAAAGGCGTGTAAGGTTTTACTGTAGTGGTGTTTTACATATCGTACCATACTCGTTAATACATCTGCGGTATCATCATCGTGGAACTTGTTGCCAATAGCCATCGCGACGCTGCGTTGTTTCGAAAAGATTCGATAATAGAGCGGATCAGGTCCTTGTGAAGCAACAATGGTTGCTTGTTTTAAGGCTTCATCGTCATAAAATGATTGATTATTTTTAATAAAGGTATTTGCCATGCGTTGATGCATGTAAATATCAGCCATAATTATCCCTTTCTCAATTCATTAAGTTTTGCTATAAACGCTTGAGGCAGTTCGCTTTCAAACGTTAGGACTTCTTCGGTTTTCGGGTGTTTAAACGTGATTTTATAGGCGTGTAAAAATTGGCCATCTGGCGCGTGTTGTTTTCTCCGCCCATACGTCACATCGCCTAATACCGGTTTTTCGATGTATTGAAGATGCACCCGAATTTGGTGGGTTCTTCCGCTTTCTAATTCGCATTCGATTAACGTATTCGCTACAAACCGCTCCATCACATTAAAATACGTAATACTCGCTTTTCCCCCTGCCACAACACTCATCATATGACGCTTTTTAGGATGGCGTCCAATCGGCGCATCAATCTTACCACGATTGTGGTCGATAATGCCATCTGTAATGGCCATATAATATCGTTTCACTTCACGTTTTTGTAAAGACGCTTGTAAGGTTTTTAATGTCGGTTCGTTTTTTGCAAACAGTAACACACCACTCGTGTCTTTATCAAGTCGATGGACAACCCCAGCACGGTCTTCAATATCGAAATCATTAGGATTAATACGGTCTAAAAGACCATGTAAAAGCGTTGGATCATCGGTCGTTTTTGAAGGATGGGTAATGAGCCCAGTGGGTTTTTCAACAACTAACAAATCCTCATCTTCAAACAAAATATTTAACGCCATGGGGACATGGGTTAAGGGGGGCGTTTCTTCTTCGGTAATGGTCGCTTCAATGGTTTCGTTCCCGTGTACTAAAAAAGAAGGCTTTTTAACCGCCCCATCTACTAAGATGTGTTTATCCTTTAAAAGCGCCTTAATCTCCATCCTAGATAATTCAGGAACTAAGTCGCTTAATAGTTTATCTAATCTTGTTCCTTTGTCCTCAGGCGTTACGTTAAACGTTTTTTGTGGCACGGTCATCACTTCGTTTCGGGTTTATAAAAATAATATCAATCGCAAGGGCAATCCATCCAATAGTCAGCGCTGAATCTGCGACATTAAAAACGGGAAAATCGTAGCTAAATATATAAACATTAACCATATCAATAACATACCCAAATCTTAAGCGATCAATAAAGTTTCCAATGGTGCCGCCAATTAACAAAACAACGCCAATAGAATAAAACGGCTTTGTTTTAAACGCCATTTCAAAAGAAAGCACTAAAAATATTCCTAACGCAATCACCGTTACGATGATAAAAAACCATATTTGTCCTGGGAACATGCCCCAAGCTGCCCCACTATTGCGATGATGCGTTAAATATAAAAAGGGTTCAATTAAAGGAATTTGTTCTCCAAACACAATATTGTTGGCGGTCATGGTTTTTGTGATTTGGTCAAATATAATCACACCAAGGATTATTAAAACCCCTGTTATAAATGTCGCTTTTTGCATAAAAATCCTCCTAGATGTAATGGGGAATCACCGTTATAATAACGATGCCACCAAGTAGTAAAATACCCCCACTCGTAATCAAACTTTGTTTGATAAAACGATCCATATGATTAAACTGTGGATGGCGTTTGTACTCCATTAAGGTTTTAAAATAAAATAAATCCATAATGATGACCCATCCGATTAAAGTAATGAGTAACATAAAGGTCACTACGTAATAAAAATAAATATAAAGAATTAAGATATTAATCGCCAAAACTATAAAAGGCAAGGCGACAAGTGTTCCTAATATAACGCCGGTTAAATATGACAAAATTCTTTCTTTCAAAGGATATATATCTTTAATCTTAGGATTACTCATCAATTGCCTCCCCATGGTGTGCCATTAACCAATTTAATACATCGCTAAAATGCGCAACACCGACTATAGTTAAAGACGTTTGACTAAGTTCTTCTTTTGCGGATAAGGCCGTTGAATAGTTATCGTTAGTCGCCCCTGTTTTTGGCACAAAGAAAACATCTGCGCCTTTATTGTGAGCAGTAAAGACTTTTTCACGAACCGACCCTACCGACCCGGTTGTTCCATCAATATTAATCGTTCCGGTTCCAGTTATTTGGATGCCGTTGGTAAAGTCAAATTCACTCAATGCATTATAAATATAAAGCGTCTGCATTAAGCCACCAGATGGCCCTCCTACTAATGAGGTTTGAACGTCTAAAGGAATTTCAGTTTCGGTAATTTTATAGTACGTCGCCAGTGTAATGCCAAAGACACAGCGTCCATCGTTTTCTTGACGCTTGACTTCGACGGTTTTAATCTCATCTTCGCGCTCTATTTCAAATAGGCCATATTCACCGCATTCAACCGCGTTTAACCCCTCAGAGATTTCGTCAAATCCATTAACACTTAAAACAATATCCCCAATTTCGATATCGCCTTCCATATAGTTATAAATTAGCCGCACAATACGTTGTTCCTCGTATTGAATTGTCATATCCAACGCTTCAAGGGACGTAATGAACGAGGCATCAATCGACGTATTCCGAGCGACTTGGCCACTTCTAAAATTCGCTGTATCGCTGATTTGACGCTGCGCTGGTGAAATTTGCGTTTGGGTATGCGACGGCGATAAGGTGGAAAACATGAATTGAAAAAAGGTCGGCCTCGGAATACTCATCACATAGATACTACTAATGGCGTTTTCTTGAGGATAGGTATCGGCTTCGAGTTCGATATATTGACTAATATCGGTTAAATCGCCTGGGGTAGAGATTCTATAATCAATGCGATATATCATAATAAACAGTATAAAAACATAAGGAATGGCGAGTATAAGCATAAAAATGCGGGCTTTTTTAAACATCGATTTCATCTTAAAATTCCAACGTTGTGTTTTCCATTTGTCTTAATAAAATCCCAGCATCACTCAGCATTCGCATACTAGCTTTTACGCTACTTTCTTGTTGGTACTTATTTTCAACATAGACGATTTCTTTAATGCCGCTTTGAATGATCAATTTCGCGCATTCATGACACGGAAATAATGTCACAAAAAGCGTCGCATTGTCTAGAGGAACTGTGGCATTTAAGATGGCGTTTGGTTCAGCGTGTACAACATAAGGGTATTTGGTATTCAAAAAATCGCCATCGCTTTCCCATGGGTATACATCGTCATCAATGCCAATAGGAAACCCATTGTATCCAATGCCGACAATGCGTTTTTTTTGATTCACAATGCAGGCGCCAACTTGAGTATTAGGGTCTTTACTCCGCATCGCCGAGAGTTTAGCAACCCCCATAAAGTAAGTGTCCCAATCAATATAATCCTTACGTTTCATGGCGTCACTCCTTCACATTTTTGATGCTGCTTAAGTTCACGTGGCAATAGCCATTGGGGTTTTTATCAAGATAATCTTGATGGTAATCTTCAGCAACATAAAATGGTTCATCTGTTTTAAAGGTCAGTTGCAACCGTTTAGAATAATCATTTTTAATATCATCAACAAAGGCATCGATCACTTGTTTTTGTGCCTTGGTGTAATTATAAATCCCTGTGCGGTATTGCGCCCCAATATCATTGCCTTGTTTATTGATTAACGTCGGGTCAATAATGTTGAAAAAGTGCTTTAACAGCGACCGCAATGAAACTTCTTCGCTATCATACACGACTTCAACCGCTTCAGCGTGACCGCTGCCTGTACAAACTTCTTCATACGACGGATTAGGTTTATGCCCATCAATATATCCGTTGGTAACTTCTTTAACGCCTTGGATTTGTTTGAAGTATGCTTCCACACCCCAAAAACATCCACCTGCTAATACTATTTTTTCCATTTAATTTCACTCCATTAATTTATGACATATATATTCAGCGGCCAACAACCCTGCGGTTGCTGGGCCAAAAGGATTCGATGCTACAAAAGAAAGCGTATTGTCTTTAAAGGGCTGTTCTTTTGAAAACACAACAGGGACATTGTGATGAATCCCATTTTTACGTAACGCGATGCGTAGCTTTCTTGCCAGTGGATCATACGCGGTTTCAAATAGATCAGTAATCGTAATCATATTTGAAAATTTTCGGTTGCCTTGACCTACGCTTGCAATAATAGGAATATCATGATGCAAGGCATTTTGTATGAGTAACGCTTTGTTTTTTACAGAGTCGATGGCATCAAAAATAAAATCCATTTTATGTGCAAACAATGGTGCTACCATATTTTCATCAAAAACCGTATCATACTCAATGACGTCACAGTCAGGATTAATACGCAATATTCTTTCTTTTGACACGGTCGTTTTCTTACGACCAATTGTATCATGAGTTGCGGTGATTAGGCGATTAATATTGCTTTTTACAATGATATCTTTATCTAAAATAATTAACCGACCAACTCCGATTCTAGCCAGTGCTTCCGCTGCGTAAGCCCCAACGCCACCTAAGCCGATGACAGCGACGGTAGCGTGTTTAAGTGTATTTAAATTCGCCTCACCGTATAAAGGAACTAGCCGTTCAAATTGCTCATTCATCGTGGTTTGGGTGTTTCTTAAGTAATCCAAGTTCATCTAACTGAGCGTTGCTTACAGGGGACGGTGCTTCTGTAAGTAAACAGTGAGCGGACGCAGTTTTAGGGAAGGCAATCACATCACGGATATTTTTAGTACCGGTTAAAATCATCACCAAACGATCCAGTCCAAACGCAATTCCACCATGAGGCGGGGTGCCATATTCTAAGGCATCTAACAAGAAGCCAAATTGGGACCGTTGCATCGCTTCGTCCATGCCTAAAATCTTAAAGACGTCTTGTTGCATATTGGTATCATGGATTCTTAATGAACCACCGCCTAATTCCTGACCTTGAACCACTAAGTCATACCCATAAGCTAAGGCTTGTTCAGGATGGGTTTTTAAGGTATCTTTAGCGGTATCATGCGCTCTGGTAAAAGGATGATGTAATGCGTAGTAACGGCCTTCTTCGCTATCGTATTCAAACATAGGCCAATCAACCACCCAGTGGAAATCAAAGATCGATTCATCTATTAAATCCATGGCTTTGGCAACGTGGGTTCTTAAAAAGCCTAAGCTATGGCGAACCACTTTCACGGTATCTGCTACAATAAAGGCAATATCTCCATTTTGCATTGCGAGGGTTTGTTCAAAATCGTTCAACTCGGTTTCATTAAAGAATTTAACCGTAGGTCCACTTAAAGTATCATCAGTTTTTTTCACCCATGCAAGGCCTTTAGCGCCATATTTTTTCACTTCTTTTGTAAGCGCATCAATTTTTTTGCGCGAATAATAGCTCGCCCCATTAGAAACGTTGATGGCTTGGACTGCACCGCCTTCTTCGATGGCCGTTTTAAAGACTTTAAAATCACTATTTTTAAAGACAGCGTTCAAATCAGTTAAATACATGTCAAAACGGGTATCGGGTTTGTCAGACCCGTATTGTTCCATAGCCTCTTTGTAGGTCATTCTTGGGAATGGCGTTTTTAACTCAATGCCTTTGACCTTTTTCATAATAGATGCCATCATTCTTTCACTAACATCTAAAACATCCTCTTGGTCAACAAAACTCATCTCAACATCAATTTGAGTAAATTCTGGTTGACGGTCACTACGTAAATCTTCATCACGAAAGCATTTTGCGATTTGATAATAACGCTCAAATCCTGAAATCATTAAAAGTTGTTTAAAGAGTTGCGGACTTTGAGGCAAAGCATAAAAATTGCCTTTGTGATTTCTTGAAGGCACAATATAATCTCTTGCCCCTTCAGGGGTAGATTTCGTAAGCATGGGGGTTTCAAAATCTATAAAGTTCTCGTCGTTTAAAAAATCGCGTACCGTTTTGGTTATTAAATGACGCGTTTTCATCATGTGTTTTAAATAGGGACGTCGCAAGTCTAAGTACCGGTATTTTAACCGTGTATCTTCTAAGGCATCTGTGTCGTCTTGAATCATTAAAGGCGGGTGTTTTGCAGTAGATAAAATATTGAGTGATTGAACATCAATTTCAATGTCCCCAGTTTTAATATTAGGGTTTTTAGAACTTCGCTCTGAAACGATTCCTTCAACTTCGATGACATATTCATTTTTAATAGGCTCAGTTTGATCTTTTAACGGGTTATCGTTATAAAAAGCAAGTTGTGTAATGCCTTCTTGGTCTCTTAAGTCAATAAATACTAAATTCCCTAAATCTCTTTTTTTCGCCACAAATCCTTTAAGTTTAACGGATTCACCGATATGGTCTATGGTTAAGGCGTTGTTGTGATGGGTATATCTCATTTGGATGCTCCTTTTTCGCAATCTGTGCAATCATTTTGTTTTTGGGTAAGTGCTTCAACTAAATATATGTATAACTCATCAAATTTCACACGGGTTTCTGTGTTCAGTAATTGATCTTTTACATTGGCTTCGCCTTGCGATGCTTCTTCGTCACCAATAATCACGACAAATCGTGCATTATTGTTGGCCGATTGTTTAAATTGGGCTTTCATTGATTTTTCCAAGTAGTCTTGGTCAACCATTAAGCCTCCTAAGCGCAGTCTTTGAGCTAACTTAGCCGCTTCATTGCGCCCCTGATCGCCCATTACTAACATATAAGCATGTAAGTACGGGTTAGGAACATTATAGTCGTTTGCTTTTAATGCCACAACTAGCCGTTCAATGCCATAAGCAAAGCCAACGGCTGGTGTATCTGGTCCGTCTAGGCTTTCGACTAAATGATTGTAGCGTCCCCCGCCACAAATCGCATTTTGACTTCCGAGTAACGCTTCGCTTACTTTAAGTTCAAATACCGTATGGGTATAATAATCTAACCCTCTTACAAGGTTATGATCTACCAAATACTCAATATTAGCAGCGTCTAAATAGGCTTTTACTTTTTCAAAATGGTCACGCGCTTCACGACTTAAATAATCAGTCGTTTTCGGCGCTGTTTTCATACTCTCGTGTGTTTGATCTACTTTACAATCTAAAATTCTTAAAGGATTAGCTTGAAAACGACGATTACAGTCCTTACATAAAGATGCTAAATGCGGTTCAAAATGGCTTTTTAAAGCCGTTTCAAAAAGGGCTTTAGATGCACCGTCCCCTAGCGTGTTTAAATGGACTTTTACGTCTTTAATTTTTAAGGCTTTTAACAAAGTCACCGCATAGGCAATGACTTCAGCGTCCATAGAAGGATGATTGGCCCCAAAGGCTTCTGCGCCAAATTGTCTAAATTCTCTGAATCTCCCTTTTTGCGGACGTTCATAGCGAAACATGCTGCCGTAATAATATAATTTTTGGGGAGTAAAACGAGAAGCGTATAATTTATTTTCAATATAAGCTCTTACAACCCCCGCTGTCCCTTCAGGGCGAAGCGTATTGACACGATTTCCACGGTCAGTAAAATCATACGTTTCTTTACTAACAATGTCACTATCTTCCCCAACAGTGCGGTGAAATAAATCTCTTGTTTCAAAATGCGGCGTCCTAATTTCTTGAAAATTAAAGAGTTTTGAAACCCTTTCAATTTGTTTTTCGATCGCTTTAAAATATTCGATATCATCGGTGATATCGTAAGTCCCTTTCATACGTCTGATCATTATAATCCTCCTAGATATAAAAAAATCACCCTGTAAGCCAAGGGCGAAAAATTCCGCGGTACCACCTTAATTCCGAGTTGTCTCGGCGCTAAGACTTTAACGCAGTCATACGTCTTTTTTTACTATTATTCAAAAAAGCCCTCAGAAATGTCAAGCAAGCGATGAATAGATGTTTACACCACCCACATCTTCTCTAGAAAATCATTCGCATGCGCAGTTTCCTCTACAGTTGATTTCATTATAGCGTTAAGGGGGCTACATGTCAATTCATAGTCCCTTTTTTAACGATTTAAATACGAAAAAATCAAAGCCCATTTAGGCCTTTGATTTTTTCGTAGAATCTTTAAGTAATATTTTATAAATGAGATAAATCCCAATAATATTTAGTGCAATAACAATGCGGCCGATAAGGCTTTGAGCAAATAAAAAGATTCTCCCAATAAAGGCTACGTGCCCTCGATAGATTCCAATAATATCCGATTCGTTAAGTACCCAATCATCTGGAGTGTTGGCTTCTTCTGCGATGGTTTGAAAGGTTAGGCTACTATTATCGCGATCAATTGAATAAATGTAGTGGATGACTACAACATCTTGATTATTGATGGTGGTATTAAATGCAATGATATCGCCAACGGTTAAATCTGTCTTTTCAATGGACTCATCAATGATGACCATATCCCCAACGTGAATCGTCGGCTCCATCGAATCGGTCACAACCACTTTTTGATGATAGCGGTTTAAAAAGGCTAGATCATCTACAACTAAAACCATGACAATATACCCTAATAATAGAAAAAACAAAGTATTGAATAGTCGTTTCCAAAATTTTCTGTTTTTCAACATTTTAATCATGGCCTTCCCCCTATTTTGTATAATTTATCTTACCACGAAGGCATGGTTTAACCAATACTTTAGAGTACTAAATATTGTAAAAATGTAAAAAGACGGCGCAAGTCCGTCTTTTTAGGGGGAGATGATCAAATGTTTCGAGTTAAAAGCAATCAATTCATCTATGGGGTCATACTATAATGCACATTGGTGATTGATAATATTAATGCTTTATTATGTTCTGTCATAGGATTCATCTTGAGCGTTGAATGATAAATTACGCCATCTTCTGTTGTTTCTAATGCATCGATTTTTACAGTGAATAGATCATCATCTTGAATCGTTTCGCCTGTATTTAAAGTGAGCGTTACTTCGCCGTTTGGATGAAGGGTTTCGTCGTGGTCAATGGTGTGTAAGTATTCAATTTTATGCGTCGTATCACTTGTAGTCAAACGGTTCATTGGAATTAATATTTTATGCTCACCCGTTAATCGATTGGAGTCTACCACTTCAAAGTCTTGGGTAAAAAACTCATCAAAGTTTTGGGTGGTTTCTTGATATGAAAATACTGTGACATTAACCGTAATAAGTAAAAAAACTATTGTGGCTAAGAAGACGAACTTTCTCATCGTCATCACTCCCTATGAACATTAAGTTAGGCAACTGGCTGTCTACGTGAGACCCTGTAGTTTTCCGTCCCAAGATTGCTCTTGGTTTGGCTTTGGCAAACTTATTGCCCATGAGATTAGCTCATAGCAATAGTTTGATGTTTGTATACACTCATTATAGCACATATTTTTACAATTGCAAAAATATTACGTAATGGTTACGGTTGTTTTAAAGGGCGCAAAAATTTTAGAGTGTGCTTTCGCATAATCAATGTCAGTAAAACTAGACATCACAAAATCTGTGATAGTCCTATCATACCGACGATAATATTTTCTTAAAACCCCTTCATAAGTAAATCCAAGTTTATCTCTTAATTTCTCGCTTGCTTTATTGTTAGGAAAATGCGCATAGGATATTCTTCTAAGGTGTAAATGTTCAAACCCGTAAATCATCACGGCCATCGACGCTTCGTACATATAGCCTTTTTGTTGGTGTTTAGGATGACACACCATGCCGATGTGGGCTTTAAAATTTGGTTGGTAGCCGTGCAGTTCAATGGTTCCTACCAATGTGTTCGTCTCTTTTAATAATACACTAAAAACACCAGGTTGATTTTCTTTTGGTTTGTTTAGTGCGTATTCGATATATCGTTTGGTATCTTTAATAGTCGTATGGGGCATCCAGCCCGCATAAGGACCTACATCATCACGCCATGAATAATCAAAAATGGCTTTTGCATCGGAACGTTTAATCTCTCGAAGCAAAAGCCTTGTTGTCTCAATATTGGGTAGACTCATCGTCTGGGACTAACATACTCCACCGATCAATATCGACAAAGTTGAGTTTTTTATAGAGTTTTTCAGCAATTGGGTCGTCATAATATAAACATAGCGTTTTGCCTTTATGATTAATGTAGAGATCCATTAAATAATGCATGACGGTTTTTCCATATCCAAATCCACGATAGTCACTATGGGAAGCGACCGCTACAATCATGGCGCTTTTTTTACTTTCATAAACAGCGGAAGCCGTTGCGACGACTTGGCCATCTTGTTCGATAAATACCGTGGTTCCATTTGCGCCAGAATTATGTAAAAAATATTGAATCGCTTCTGCTTTGCCCTTGGCATGAACCGTATAAAGTTCGGGAATCGTCTTTAATAATTCAAACACCATTTCAGCGTCTTGCTTTGTATCTAAAATGCGAATGCCTGAATAATCAATCGATTCATCACGGCGAAAGGTTGTTGATTTCATAAAATCCATTTTATCTTCCCGCATACTGGGGTAATACGCTTTAATCGGCTGTAATAGTTTTTCTCTACTGCTTATAAATATGAAATCAAAGGCATTAAATATATCAATCCACGCTTTATTAAAATCATCTTCTACCGCGTAATAGGTTAGCGTTGACATGTTGCGGCTTAATACCGCAAAAAACTTATCATCTCTGAATTCAGCGTATAATTGTTGGTAGTCATTTTCGAAGGCACCATTATAAATATCACCAATAATATACAAATTAATCTCTGGTGCATGATATAAAAATTCTAACACAGCGGTTTTATCTTCTAAGGTCAATTCTCTAATCATGGTTGGTCGTCCTTTCTACAAGTAAAGTTACTGGCCCATCATTAATGAGTTCGATGTCCATATGCGTTTTGAATACACCGGTGTGGACATTAATACCGTAATCACTGAGCGCTTGGTTGAACGTTTCATACAAGGTATGTGCCGTTTTTGGGTCTAAGGCTTCACTAAACGAAGGACGGTTCCCTTTATTGGTTTTGCCTTCTAAGGTGAATTGTGAAATCGATAAAACGTCATAGCCTTTATCTAATAAAGATGTATTCATTTTACCGTTATTATCTTCAAAAACTCTTAAGTTCGCAATCTTTTTTGCCATCCAAGGAATGATTGAAGCGTCATCTCCGACTTTAAATGAGACGAATAAACACAATCCGTTCTTTATTTCCCCCACACGGTTCCCTTCCACGATACACGTTGCTTTTTTAACACGTTGAACAACAATTTTCATTACTTCATCAACCGTTCTATATTTAAAACGCCATTGATTTTTTGAAGGTTTAATATAATATTTTCAAGTTCGCTTCGGTTTTTCACGCCGACTTTGATTTTAATTACGCCTTCACTGCGTTTATTGGTTGACGCGCTGACTTGATCAACTTTTCCTGCTTGAGTAGTCGTTGTGTTGATGATTTCGGCTAGAATATTATCACGATTGATCACAATAAGTTTTAAGTTTACGCCGTGAATGTCTTGGTTTAAAGAGGCCCACTGAACATCAATAAAGCGTGCTTTTTCCAAGTTTTGTAAGTTTTTACATTCGCTTCTATGCACAGCGATGCCGGCGCCTTTTGAAATATAGCCTTTAATGGGATCGCCGGGTATTGGCATACAACAGTTTGACAATTTAACGCTAGGGTTATCTAACCCTTCTACCGTAATATTGGAATCGGTATGTTGAGCTGGGCGTTTTTCTCTTTTGTTGATGCTTTCTATGAGTTGGGTTTCATCAAAATCTTCTTTTTCTATTACCGCGTTCATTGCGCTTCGAGCGGTTAAAGTATTTTTTCCGATTTCATAGTACAAATCTTCTATACTTTTTACCCCTTTTTGCGCGAAATGTTTTTCGCATATTTTATCTGTTAGTTGAACTTTTTGTCCGCGTCTATCAATTTCTTTATTGAGTTCTTCACGGCCCATTTCTACTAACACATCACGACGTTGCTTATTCAAATAATTTTTGATTTTACTTTTAGCGCCTGATGTCTTGACGAGTTTTAACCAATTATCATTAGGCCCAAAGGAATTTTTGGAGGTCTTAATTTGAACAATATCGCCCGTTTCAAGTTCATATTCAAGCGGGACAATTTTGCTATTAACAATCGCCCCAATGGTTTTAATGCCAACTTCAGTATGAATCCTAAACGCAAAATCAAGTGGCGTTGAGCCTTTTGGTAAATCAATAATATCGCCATCTGGAGTGAATACATACACGTTTGAATGAAAGATGTCATCGCGAAGTAAGTTTAATACTTCTTCATCTGATTCACTTTCCTCTGTGAACTTGATTAACTCACCATACCATTTAAGTTTATTACTGACCATTTCTGTCATCGGCACATGAGAGCCAGTTTCTTTATACGCCCAATGCGCTGCGATTCCGTATTCCGCAATTTGATCCATTTCTTTGGTACGAATTTGGATTTCATAGATTTTTCCTTGCGCAATGACAGAGGTATGAAGCGATTGATAAAGGTTAGGTTTGGGCATCGCAATATAGTCTTTAAAACGGTTAGGGATAGGTGTATATTTAGAGTGAATAACTCCAATTGCGCTATAACATGCTTCAACGCTTTTGACAATAATTCTTAATGCTAAAAGATCGTATATATCTTCAAAATCTTTATCGCGACTTTCCATTTTTTTGGAAACCGAATAAATGTTTTTCACGCGACCTTTCACATCAAACGCAAAGTTATGCGCCTGTAATAAATTCCCAAGTTTTTCTTTCATTGAATCAAGGTCGTATTCTCTTGACTGGCGCGTATCTTTAATCATTTGTGCTATACGGCGGTATTTATCAGGATTCATATATTTAAACGATGTATCTTCTAACTCGGCTTTTAAGATATACATCCCCAAACGATGGGCAAGCGGGGCAAAAATATCTAAGGTTTCTCTAGCGATGCGGACTTGCTTTTCTTCAGGTAAACTGCCAATCGTTCGCATATTATGGAGTCGATCTGCTAATTTAACAATGATGACTCTAATATCTTTTGCCATCGCGAGTAACATTTTCTGATAATTTTTAGCTTGAATCATTTGTTTTTCTTCTTCTGCATCGTTGATGCCTTTAAACTTATACTGGCCAAGTTTGGTCACACCCTCAGTCACTAAGGCAACCTCTTCACCAAACTTTTTTTCAATGTCTTCAAAAGACGCTTTTGTATCTTCTATGCAGTCATGCAAAAGACCCGCCATTAATGTGGTAGGGTCTGTTTTGTATTCTGACAAAATATAAGCCACGTTTATAGGATGAATAATGTACGCTTCGCCGCTTTTTCTTTCTTGGCCCTCGTGATGCTCGAGCGCAAAATTATAAGCGTCTTCGATAAGCTTGAGATCATCATCGTTGGTGACATAAGATTGAATATTTTTCATTAAGTCGCTAAATTTTGGACTCTCCATAAGCAAGGCCTCCTTTTAGTAAGTTAATAAACTATGGACTTTATATTGCTTAAATTTATGACGGCCTTTAAGTTGTGCAAGTTCAATTAAAAAGACAATCCCGACGACGTTGCCCCCTGCTTTTTCAACAAGTTTAATCGTCGCTTCAATCGTTCCCCCAGTAGCGAGTAAGTCATCCACAATCACCACGCGTTGTCCGGATTTAATATCGTCTTTGTGAATCGATAATTCCGTTGAGTCGTACTCAAGATCAAAGGATTCGGTATAGGTTTCTCTAGGCAGTTTACCTGGTTTTCTTACCGGAATAAACCCAACGCCTAAATTAATCGCGACTGGGGTCCCAAAAATAAACCCCCGCGCATCGGGTCCAACAATCACATCAGCGTCTTTATCTCTAGCATAATCGCTCATTTGTTTTACAGCATATTTTAATGCACTTCCATTCGCAATTAACGGCGTAATATCTTTAAACATTACTCCATCTTTAGGGAAGTTTGGTACCGTTTTTATGTAGTCTTTTAGTTTCATATTGATCACCACTTTTTTAGTATAGCTACATTATAACATAATCTTTTTATCAATTGGTTGAAAGTATTTACATACTGCTAGGCGCATCGACCCCGATAAGCTCTAACCCATCCTTAAGAACCACCCGTGTCGCTTCTAGCACATTAAGATGTTCGATAATATGTTGTTGCTCACCCTTTAAAATAGGCACAGCGCTATAATAGCTATGTAAGGCACTCGCTAAGGTGTGTATATAGTTGGTAATTTTATGCGGCGTACGTTTAAGCGCCGCGTCTTCAAGCGTTGCAGGGTAATTATTTAAGATTTTTAATAACGCTACTGTTTGAGGATCGGTTAGTTTATCATAGTGACGAATAGAGTTATCAGGTTCATAGCCTTGTGCTTTGGCTTTTGTGAATAAAGTATGAATTCTTGCATGCGCATATTGTGCGTAAAATACAGGATTATCGTTTGACTTTTTAATCGCTAAATCAAGATCAAGATCCATGTGGGTATTTAGAGAATGTTTGCTGAAGAAATAGCGTATTGCGTCTTTCCCAACTTCTTCAATTAAGTCTTTTAAGGTAATAGATTTCCCACTTCGCTTCGACATCTTAATCTCTTCACCATCTTGTAAGACCTTCACCATTTGTAAAATATCCACTTGCAAGGTTGCTTCAGTGCCCCCTACCATTTGAACGGCTGCATTTAAGCGGTCAATATAGCCATGATGGTCGCCCCCAAGAATGTCGATTAAGGTTTCAAACCCACGATCCATTTTGTTTTTATGATAGGCAATATCAGGCAACAGATATGTGTACGTTCCATCGCTTTTAACAATTACTCTATCTTTTTCATCGCCATAAGCAGAGGTTTTTAAAAATAGGGCATCGTCTTTTTCGTAAGTATGACCTTGGGCTTTAAGCGTCTTTAATGCATGGCTCACTTCCCCGTTCTCATAAAGCGACTTTTCACTGAAAAAAACATCAAAGCTTACCCCAAATGACGCAAGGTCATCTTTGATTCCTTGAAGTAAAAACGCAACACCATATTTACGGAAAAAGAGATAGCCGTCTTCGTATAAATATTTATCGCCATACTCGTCTTTAATGGTTTGCGCAAGTTCCATAATTTCTTTGCCGTAATAAGCATCGTCGCTCATTGATAATTCGCGACCAAAAAGTTCGTGGTAGCGTACATTAATCGATTGCGCTAAATTATGAATTTGGTTGCCCCCATCATTCACATAAAACTCTTTGGTCACATCGAAACCGGCTTTTTTCATGACCCGACTCATAGAATCTCCTGCAGCGGCTCCACGGGCGTGCCCCACATGCATACTCCCCGTTGGATTGACACTAACAAACTCAATGTTGATTTTTTTACGGTTTCCAACCGTTGAATCCCCGTAAGTTTCTTGTTGGTCTATAATAGTATGTATCACATCGGTAAAAACGCTATTGGAAAGATAAAAGTTAATAAATCCAGGGGGCGCAACTTCAACTTTTTCAACAGAACTCGGGATTTCAAGCGCTTCTTTAATCGTCTTCGCAATGGTCAATGGATTGGTTCTTAAGGTTTTTGCTAAACTCATTGCGATATTGGTAGAAAAATCGCCGTTTTGTTTATCTTTTGGTTGTTCTATATGAATGGTATCGACTTCTAAGTCATAACTTTGTTTCAGTGCAGCTTCGATCAATGCTTTAATCGTATACTCTATTGTTGGCATAATGACACGTCCTTTATAATTTCAAATTCATTTGTTCTTGAATTGATTTTTTCTTTGGTGATTCATAAAGTTTCATCCAACTCGCGCTTCTCCCTGTCCCAAGCGGTCGAATTTTTTTCTCATCGCGCAAGCGTTTAAGGGTTCTATTAATAGTAGAATCACTGATCGTTGGATGGTGCACTCTAATTTGTTCTTTAGTGAAAACTTCTTCTAATTTGTTAATGGTGTTTTCGATATAATCGCTTTTATTTAACTGTTGGTCATAAGTATAGTTCCTTAATATTTCACTAACATCTTGATACGATTCTATAAATATTTGGAGAAAGAAACGGTGAAGCTCGTGGGTATCAGCTAACCCTTCAGACCAGTTATGCGCCGCTTCTTGTCTTAATTTTTGATACTTATCATAGCGTTTATATAGCTTTTCAAAGAAACTGCTTAAGTGAAAGGCTTGAATCCCTTCATTTAAAAATAGGATATAAAGCAATAAAATGCCAATCTCTTCATTAAACTCCGTAAAGGGTTTTAATAAAAAGAAATCAACGCCGAAGTTCAAAGCGACGAATGAAGGTTCATAAGTGTTTTCATTCATGGTTTGTTTATAGGTTTTAACCAACGATTCTAACGCTTCTCGCTTGGTTTTTTGACCACTTGAAAGTAAGTTTACTTTATCTTTTTTCTTTTTAGGCGCTTTAGCAAAATGGAGCTTTTCTTTAGGCGCTACATCTAAATAAACAAAGTGTAAAAGGTCTTGAATTTCACGACTGATTAATTCAAACCCTTCTTTAGACTCATGGATTTTCCGTAACGCTTCTTTTACGTTTTTAAGCAATCGTTCATCTTTAGTTTTAGGGTGAACATCTTTAATTAAAAGCGCTTTAATTCTGGCTTCAGAAATTTTTAGTCCATAAATTTTCGATAGAAAGTAACTATCCCTTCTAATGGTATCTTTTCTTAACGTCTGATAATCATGTTCGACCGTTTTAAGCATCTCTCGGTTGCGCCCGATAAAGCGATATAAAGTTAGATAAAGCATGATTATATCATTGGGGATTCGATTTTTATGAATATTTTCTAAACAATACATAGGCGCCCCCTCCTTATTTTTTAAACCGTGTCATCTTCAAATAAAGAAACTTGTTCTTTTTGAACCATTTCCGTTGCTTTATAGTCACTTATGGGGGGAAGATCTTGGTCTTTTTCCATTGGTTCAATGGTAAGTTTAAACGGTCTCCCGTGGGCTGTACCTAAAATCTTTTTCCCTGTTTCTCCCATATTCGTTTTAAACGCAAACGCAGTCGTTTGTAGGCTGGTTTTAGTAGTTAATACTGTAACGTTGGCGCGGTTTTTATACTGCGCATTATTGATTAAGCCTAAATCTTGGATTAAATAAGGATTCGATTTTGGTTGTTTGATAATCGATGTCCCTTTTAAGGTTCGCTTTTTCTTTTCAATCGATTCAATTTCAATCCGTTTTACGGTGCCTCTTGACGTTAAAGCTAAAAGACTCGTCTCATCTTTTAACATAATGGTTGCGGCTAAACGGTCTTTTTTCCCCAGCTGCATCGCTTTAACGCCTTTAGCGGTAGGGGAGGCAACAGGGATTTCTTCAAGGTGGAAGCGTAAAGCACTCCCTTTTTCAGACACACTTAACACTTCACCATTAAGGGTATTCACCGTTGATACATGCGTTAATACATCGCCTTTTTCTAAAGAAATCGCTTTAATGGTGCGGTTATAACGTTGCACTTCGAAGGCTTTTAAGGGGGTGAGTTTGATGTGATTTTTTTGAGTGGTAAATAAATAATATTTCGATTCATTAAACGAATTTACCGTATCGACGTGGATCACGTGTTCCCCGTCTTTAAGCGAGGCAAACTGTGATACGTGGGTCCCTAAATCTTTCCACTTAGTTGCCTGGATTTTAAAGATTGGGACATAAATATAATTGCCTTGATTGGTAAACATCACCAAACTATTTAAAGTCGATTGAACGCCTTCGTACATAAAGGCATCATTGTCTTTATGATCAGGCTGATCCGTCGCTTTATAACTGCGCAGTGAAGAAACACGTAAGTATCCATCTTTACTCACCCCAACTGCGACGTCTTCACTTTCAATAAGGTCTTCTTCAGCTACTACAATCCGTTCAATTTCTTCTTCAATTTGCGACTGTCTTGGGGTTTTCGCTTTCTTTTGAACGACTCTTAATTCTTTTTTAATGACTTTTTCCAATTCGTTTTCATTTGAAAGAATCTCGTTTAAATGATCAATCAAAGCTTCTAAAGAGGCTTTTTCACTTTTAAGTTCAGAAAGGTCTGTTTGCGACAATCTATGAAGTTGGAGCGTTAAAATCGCTTCAGCTTGTTCTTCGGTAAACACAAAGGTCTGTGTTAATTTTTCTTTTGCATCTTTTTTACTTTTAGATGCGCGAATCAAGTCGATAACTTCATCTAAAATATCAACCATATATATAATTCCTTCAACGATATGAAGGCGTTTTTTCGCTTTACGCAGGTCATAATTAGAGCGGTTCGTAATCACTTCTTTTTGGTGATATATATACGCATCAATAATTTTTAATAAATTCATTGTTTCGGGGCGTTTGTTGTTGATGGCGACCATATTGTAATTAAATGATTTTGTAAGATCAGTCTTTTTATGTATAAACGCTAAAATCGCTTCTGGGTCAAAACTATTTTTAACCTCAACAACAACTCTTAATCCTTCTGAAGATGATTCATCGCGTACTTCTTTGATGCCATCGACTTTTTTCTTAAGGCGGATTTCATCGATGGTTCTTACCAATGTGGCTTTATTGACTTCGTAAGGAATTTCGGTAATGATGATGTCTTGATTTTCGATGGCGACTTTACTTTTAATAATAATGCGGCCTCTTCCAGTTTCAAAGGCGCTTCTAATGCCGTCTTTTCCTTGGACAATGGCACCGGTAGGAAAATCTGGTCCTTTTATAACTTTTAGTAAATCCTCCACCGTTGAAAGCGGGTCATCAATGCGTTTGATAATCCCTTTAATGACTTCATTTAAGTTATGAGGCGGAATTTCTGTGGCGTAGCCCGCTGAAATTCCCGTTGCACCGTTGGCTAAAAGATTAGGAAACCGTGCTGGTAAAACGATCGGTTCATATTCTTCATCGTCAAAGTTTGGAATATAGTCAACCGTTCGTTTATCGATATCTTGAAGTAAAAATTCACTAACCTTCGACATCCGGGCTTCGGTATACCGCATGGCGGCTGCACTGTCCCCATCGATTGAGCCATTATTTCCATGCATATCGATTAAAGGTTCACGCATTTTAAAGGTTTGTGATAATCGCACAATTGCTTCATAAACACTACTATCGCCATGGGGGTGATACTTCCCGATAACATCCCCAACAATCCGCGCAGATTTTTTATAAGGCTTATCTTGCGTCAACCCAAGGCGATGCATCGCATACAAAATACGGCGTTGAACAGGCTTTAATCCATCGCGCACATCGGGCAAGGCACGGTCTTGAATGATATATTTAGAATATCTACCAAACCGTTCGCCTACAATCTCATTTAAGGTTTCATTGAGTATTTTTCCTTCTACGAACTCTTCAATAATTTTTGTGAGTTTTTCAGCCATGGGGTTACTCCTTTATCTCAAAGTTGTCTTCGTTGGTAAAAATAACGTTATTTTCGATCCAATCACGTCGTGGTTCGACTTTATCACCCATTAAGATGCGGATATGTTTTTCCGTATCCGCTAAATCGTCAATCACAACTTTTATTAACGTTCTTGATTCAGGGTTCATAGTCGTTTCATAGAGTTGCGCTGCGTTCATCTCACCCAACCCTTTGTAACGTTGAATATGTACGTTCTTTTTAACGTTTAATATCCGCTGAAGTTCGTCATCACTCCAGGCATAAACTGATTCGTTTTTACGGCCTAATTTAAACGAGACTTTATATAATGGGGGTAAAGCAATATAGACTTTTCCAGCCTCAATCAGTTTGCGCATATACCGGAAAAAGAAGGTTAATAAAAGCACTTGAATATGGGCCCCATCTGTATCGGCATCGGTCATAATAATAATACGGTTATAATTGCACGCTTCTAAATCAAAATCAGAAGATAGACCTGCGCCTATCGTATGAATGATGGTATTGATTTCTTCATTTTTTAACACATCTTCAATTTTCGCTTTTTCGGTATTGATCACTTTTCCGCGTAACGGTAAAATTGCTTGGAAACGACGGTTTCTCCCTTGTTTAGCGGAGCCACCTGCAGAATCCCCTTCTACTAAATAAAGTTCCGTTTTGGTTTTATCCTTTGATTGCGCTGGCGCCAGTTTTCCTGATAAAATCGGTTCTTTTTTCTTTTGTTTTTTCTCTAAACGCGCTTCTTCTCTCGCTTTTCTTGCGGCTTCTCGGACCGTTTGGGCTTGCAGCGCACGATCGATTAAAAGATGGGCCAATTTAGGATTCTCATTAAAAAAATACGTCATTTGTTCACTGACAGTCTGTTCAACAGCGCTTCGCGCTTCGGCCGTTCCTAATTTCCCTTTAGTTTGCCCTTCAAACTGCAACAAATGTTCAGGAACCCGTATGGAAACAATACTCGAAAGCCCTTCACGGATATCTGCGCCTTCTAATTTTCCATTTTTTTCTTTTAAAATGCCGGTCCGAAATGCATAATCATTAAATATCTTTGTAAACCCAGCTTTAAATCCAGTTTCGTGGGTTCCCCCATCTTTCGTTCGGACATTGTTAACGAAGGATAAGACTTGATCGGTATAGGATTTGGTAAATTGAAAGGCCACCTCTACACTAATATCATCAACCATACTTTCAAAAAAGACCGGTTCATGAATCGACTTTTTACTGTCGTTAAGAAATTTGATGTAAGAAAGGATCCCTTCGTTATATTGATAGGTTTCTTTTTGTTTACTGCGCTCATCGATTAACGTCATTTTTAAGCCTTTGATTAAAAAGGCACTTTCACGCAACCGCTCTGAGATGGTCTGAAAATTAAAGACAGTCGTTGAAAACATATGGGCATTAGGTTTAAAATGCACTTTCGTCCCACTTTTGCGTCGCTTTCCGACCTCTTGTATTTTAGAGACTTTAGCGCCGCCATCTTTAAAGGTCATATTATATTGGATGCCACTACGCGTAATGGTCACATCTAAAAATTCGCTGAGTGCATTCACAACACTTGCGCCTACTCCGTGTAGTCCACCAGAGACTTTGTAGCCGCCTTCGTTGCCGAATTTTCCACCAGCGTGTAATTTCGTATAAATAAGTTCAACAGTGTTCTTACCGCTTTTATGATCCTCTATAGGGACCCCGCGGCCAAAGTCTTCAACGATAATTGAATTATCTTCTTTAATCGTCACAATAATTTCCTCGCCATGACCAGCCAACGCTTCATCGGTGGCGTTATCGACAATTTCCCACACTAAATGATGAAGGCCTCTACTGTCGGTTGACCCGATATACATACCGGGACGTTTTCTGACTGCGTCGAGTTCTTCTAAAACTTGAATCGATTCTGCTGTGTATGCTTTTTCTGCCATAGAAACACGTCCTTTAGGTTTGCTCACCAATATATTATACCAAAAACCCCACTTCATTTATAGTGTCTTTTTACTTTTAGTTATGGTATAATCAAAAAATAGACAACAGTTAGGGTGATTTTAAATGAATGATACAATAGCATTGCTTATACCATATATCATGATGTTGGTATCTTATTTAATAGGATCAATTCCAATGGGACTTTGGATGGGAAAAATCACCAAAGGCGTTGACATTCGTGATTATGGATCAGGCAATTTAGGAACCACCAACGCGATGCGCGTTATGGGAAAAAAACTTGGGATGATCGTCTTCTTATTAGATGTTTTAAAAGGTGGATTCGTCATTTTCCTTATCCGCTTAGGCCTTTTTGACGCGTTTGATATGCTTCATCCGTTACTGTATGGGTTGTTAGCTTCTGTTGGGCATATATTTTCTATTTTCGTTAAATTTAAAGGAGGAAAAGCCGTCGCAACTAGCGCCGGGATCTTCTTATTTTACGCGCCCGTCTTAGGCCTGTTAGGATTACTGGGATATGTTGCAGGCGTTAAATTCACGCGCTATATAAGCGTTGGGTCAACTGCTGGTGCAATCGTGGTCTTTATCGCCGTTATCATTGTCTATTTCTTTGGTCCTAGTGAAGGGTCTTCCTATGAATGGATGTTTGGCATGCGCCGTGATTGGTTCTTACCTGCGGTGACAGTGGTTGGGATTTCATTAATATTTTACCGCCACATAGGAAACTTTAAGCGAATCTTAAATAAAACAGAACCTAAAAGTAATTTTTTACAAAAACATAAAATTGAGCAAACAATTAAGAAGCGGTAATAAATATAAAAATAAAGTGGGACACAATCACTCAATGGTTGTGTCCCACTTTTTTAACGAACTTTACTCATAAACGATTGAAATACTTCACTCGTTGGCGCATCTAAAATAGCTGGGTCTCCGTGTTCTACGATATTGCCATCATGCATGAAAATCACATAATCAGCAAAATCTCTCACAAAGCTTAAGACATGCGTTACAAACACAAAATCTTTCCCACTATCTCGTAAATCTTCAACTGCGGTTAAAACATCATCGGTTAAAATTGGGTCTAGTGACGATGTAGGTTCATCTAAGAAGATGACATCTGGGTCCATACTTAATGCTCGTGCGATAGAGGCGCGTTGCGCTTGACCGCCTGAAACATTTTTAGGGAGTTTGTGCACTTGATCGCCTAACCCTAATTTAGTTAAATTTTCTGTAGCAGTTTCTATCGCTTTTGTTTTTTCAACGCCACGGGTTTTTTCTAAAATCAATGAAATGTTGCGCTCCAGCGTTAAATGAGGAAATAAATTATGCGACTGAAACACAAATCCAACATGTTTTTTATAGTCGGGATTGGTCACTTTTAAGTCATTGACTGAAACATCCCCTAATGTTGGTTGTTCTAGTCCTGACATAATTCTAAGTAAAGTTGATTTCCCACTACCACTTTGTCCTAATAACGCGATAGACCGCTTTCCATCTAAAGCGAAATTTAATTCGTGCAATACCTCGACATCATAGGTATGCGATAAATTATTGATATTGAGTTTCATTGTAGTGACCATCTCCTTTCAAAGTAGCGTGTAAACTGCGAGAGTGGAATCGTAATGATGATGTATAAAATCCACATGAATAAAAGCCCTACTGACGTTTGAAAGGTTTCACTTTGAAAGAGTCGGTATGAATAGAAAAGTTCTCTATACGATAATACATTAAGAAGCGCACTTCCTTTAATAATCAATGAAAAGTTATTCATTAAAGGCGGCATTAATATTCGTATTACCTGAGGAATGATTATATACACGTATTTTTGGATCGCATTAAAGCGAAACAACTCCATTGCCATATATTGTTCTTCCGTGATTGAAGAAAAAGCCGATTTAAAGATATTCGACATATAAGGTGTAATGTAGATAATGATCGCAGTAACCCCCATTACAGGACGATTCATTATATTAAAAGACGGTCCAATTAAGAACGCCATGACCATAATCATGACCAATAAAGGCGTTCCATAAATAATCTCAGTAAATACATCGACAAATGCCCGAAAAAATTGAATCTTGGATTTCCCCATTAAAAAGAGTAAAAACCCAGTTATCATCGAGCCAACAAGGGCAATGAAACTCACAATAATGGTATTAATAAACCCTTCTCTAAAAAGGGACGTATATTCATAAAGTCGAGTAAAATCTAACGGCGTTATTTGTCTACTGATAACCCACAAAATAAACCCTACAAATAAAAAGATTGAGAGTACATAAGATAATAAATTTTTAAAACGACTAGCCATTTTTTTGTTTTGAAGCGACGTTGCCATGATTAATCCTCATATATGAAGAAATCAAGATCGTATCTACCTAAACGTTCGTTTATATCATCGTTCCACGTTTCACGAAGTCTATCGTATACGCCATCTTCTTCATCCATTTGAGCGATAAAGGCATTCGCTTCTTCTAATAATTCACTTTCACCTTGTCTTACTGCCATCCCAATCGGCGATACAACAAATGGATCATAGACAACCATCGTCGTATCTGGATTCGCTTGTTGATTATTTGATACTGGGAACGCACTCATCATTAAGATATCTCGCACCCCTTGTGTAATATCAAAAATTGCTGAGGGTAGATCAGTCGATTCTACAACATCCAACCCTTTATCTCTTGGAATTTGATACGATACTTGATCGGCTAAGCCAACATATTTCGCATCTTCAATTGCTAAAATGTCTTCTGTTGAACTCTCTTCGTGTAAGTCGTGTTCATCCGCAAAATCTTGATTCAACAAACTAATAATTTTAAAATAAAAATATGGATCTGAAAAATCAACCGATTCGGCTCGACCTTCAGTAATCGACATAGACGCGATAATAATATCAATATCTCCAATATTTAAAGCTGGGATAAGAGATCCAAAGTTTGTATCAACTATTTCAACTTCTCGACCTAAGAATTCACCGAATTCATTAGCTACATCAACACTGATGCCTTCTGCTTCACCGTCTGTTTGTGTCTCAAACGGTGGATAAGATAAATCCATTCCGACCCGTAAAACATCTTCTAACAAAATGCCAATGCGTGGGACTCGTTCAAGCATTTCACGACCATGTCTTTCGTTATTGTCCATTGCTTCTGTTAAGTCTTGTCCTGCCGTTACACTTCCTTGATGAGATCCTTCCATCCATTGCGTTGAATCGGTTACGTCATAGACATATCCATCCACTGCAATATAAGCATCGTTATCATCTTCTCCATCATATTGTGATAATTCTTCTAAGGTAAATTCACGTAGTTCTTCACCAGGTTCATCATCATTTGGGTCATCCTCTTCGTTTTCAAGCCCACAGGCACCTAATCCAAATATAAAAATTCCACTTAACATTAATGCAAATAATTTTTTCATTAAATTCTCTCCTTTAATTTAATAATTGTTTCGTATGCCTTATTATAATGATAAATTGTCATATACTCAATTTATATACTCTTTTAATTTTCCACAAAAAAAAACTACACCGAGATGTAGTTTATTTTTGTTGGTTCATAGAATTAAGCACTTGTCTTACTTGTTTTTCAGATGGTTTGCGGCCCATTTGAGTCATCATAGCGCGCACCATTTGTTCATTAATTGGGGGATTTTTTTCTAAATAACGCTTGAAATATTTTTGTGAGATAAAAAATCCTAATACGGCCCCTAAAAGTAATGCTACAATAATTAGTACAATTGCTAGCCAAAGTTGCATTGAATCACTCCTTTAATTTCATGGTCTATTATAGTCGAGAACCCCAAAAAACACAACCGTTAAACGTATAATTATCCTGATAGGGTGTAGCGATTATCATTAATTAAAAAAATCATAAATTTATGTAATACAGGTTGAAAAGCACAGGAATATCATATACAATGAAATCGTGTTAAAAAATAAATGAGGAGGCTCATAAATGGCTAGAAGAATTAACGAGGATTGTATTGCATGCGGTGCATGCCAAGCAGAATGTCCAGTAGATTGTATTTCAGAGGGCGATATTTACGTTATTGATGAGGATGCATGCATTGATTGTGGCGCGTGTGAAGAAGTATGCCCAGTCGACGCAATTTTTGAAGTATAAATTTGTATTTTAAAAGCCTGTTGGCTTTGGATGATTCATAAAGTATACACTTAACGCAAGGCCAAATTAGTCTTGCGTTTTTATTTTATTCTATACATTTAAAGATGAAACTAATGAGGATCAATCATGAGGATAAGGGGCTAACGTTGCCTCCTTATGAAAGCTTGCTACCCTATATTATTAAGCCTAAGCATCCCAATGGTTTCTTTTTAGATACGATAAAATGCCAAATATATATATGATTTTTTTTATCCAATTAATAGATATTTGGGTAGCCTTTTTCCTACAAATTGCTTAAAACCGCTTTGTTATGCACACTATAAAAATTTTAAATAAGCTAGTTTTCCTTTAAAAGAGGTTTACTTATGCCTAAATATCATATAAAATAAAGGTAAATCAAGGGTAAGGAGGAATGACGATGCCAAGAAGAATTAATGATGAATGTATTGCAAGTGGATCATGTGTACCTGAATGTCCAGTTGATTGTATTAGTGAGGGCGAAGAGATTTATGTCATCGATGAAGATGTCTGCATTGACTGTGGAGCGTGTGAAGTTGTTTGTCCTGTTGATGCTATTATAGAAGTTTAATATTTAAATACTTACATAAATAAGGCGCCACATTTAATAAATGTGACGTCTTTTTTCTTAGATATAAGTGAAAGGATCTAAATCAATCGCTGATTCATATATCGGCGTTTCTAGCCCTGCTTCTTCTAATTCTTGTTTTAACGCTTTGGTAAAATGTTTTTCAACATAATGGCCGATATCTAAGGTTGATAACCCCATTTGAAGCATATCGTGCGCTTGATGATACGATACATCGCCTGTGATGTAAAGATCGGCGCCTTTAAACTTTGCCATTGCCATATGAGAGGCCCCACTTCCGCCACTTATGGCGATTTTTTTAATTACCTTATCGTTTGTTCGATTGGTAATTAATCTCCCATGCGCCATATTTAAACGGTGTTTAATGGTTTCAATCGCTTCGCTCATAGGCATAGGTTCAAACGCGCCGATTTTTCCAATGCCATGCGTTGGCGTTTCATATTCTAAAATTTCTGTATCGGTCAGGCCTAATATATCGGCTAATACTGTATTCATGCCGGTATGGCCTAAATCATAATTGGTATGCGATACATAGACTGCAATATCTTCTTTTAGTAAGGTTTCAATAATACTGCCTTTATACGAATCGCTTAAGATGTTTTTCAAGGGTTTAAAAATGAGTGGATGATGGGCAATAATAACATTTGCACGTTTTTTAAGCGCTTCTTTAACAACGTCTTTTGTGACGTCAAGCGTTAATAAAACACCAGTAATCTCTTTGTTTAACGTGCCTACTTGTAAGCCTACGTTATCCCATTCATAAGCCAAATCTTTAGGGTATTTTGTTTCAAAAAATTGTTTAATGGTTACGCCATTCATTGAATATCGCCTCCAAAAGATTGCGTTTTTTCATTAATGGTGCCTTGGCTTTTTCATCGGGTATGGTTTGAATTAAATGCTCTAAAAATAGATGTTCGGCTTCTAATGATGCTTTGTAGGGGTCTGGAGGATTTTTTCTTAGTATCGGGCCGATATAGAGATCAGTTTCATCTAAAACTTCACGGCCCCCTTCGAGCTTAATAATAATATACGTTTCGCCTTTTTGAACAACGACTTGTTCATCGGTAATTTTAAAAGGAATTATGGTTGTTAGTTTTCTCAGAAGCTCGGTATGGTTGTTGGCTTGTAAAATCATCGTTTTGACGTTAGGAAATAATCCGTTTTTTAAGATATCATATATTGCATTGCCGCCTAAGCCTGAGATAGTGATTAAATCACAATCTTCATTTAAAGCGTCAATCCCACTTGCAAGGGTTGGGATTACGGTGCCTTTCAATCCTGCTTGTGCAATGCTTTTTTCTGCTTGGGTTAAGGGCCCTTTTTTATTGTCGACGGCGTACGCTTTTTTAACGGTTTTGGTTTGAACCGCGGCAATCGGTAAATACGCGTGATCGGTGCCAATATCATAAAGCGTGTCATGAGGAGGCATCATGGAAAGCATGGTTTTTAAACGGACGTCCATTAACGACCACTCATAAAGTCTTTAAGCTTTTTGCTGCGAGATGGGTGACGAAGCTTTCTTAATGCTTTGGCTTCTATTTGACGAATACGTTCTCTGGTGACGCCGAACTCACGTCCGACTTCTTCGAGCGTGCGCGTTCTTCCATCGAGTAAGCCAAAGCGCATACGCAATACTTTTTCTTCACGATCGGTTAAGGTTTCAAGTACATCATCGAGTTCGCGTTTAAGCATTTCTTTAGACGTAAACTCCATTGGCGTTAAGGTGTCTTGATCCGGAATAAAATCGCCTAAAGACGAATCTTCTTCTTCCCCAACAGGGCTTTCTAAAGAGATTGGCTCTTGGGCTACCTTTTGGATAATTTGAACTTTTTCAACACTAATATTCATCCGCTTAGCAACTTCTTCTGGTAACGGTTCTCTTTTGAGTTCTTGAATCAATTGACGTTGCGTGCGTACGAGTTTATTAATCGTTTCCACCATGTGCACTGGAATCCGAATGGTTCTAGCTTGGTCGGCAATCGCGCGGGTAATCGCTTGGCGGATCCACCACGTTGCATAGGTAGAAAATTTAAAGCCTTTTTTATGATCAAATTTGGAGACCGCTTTTATTAATCCCATATTTCCTTCTTGAATTAAATCTAAAAACTGCATGCCACGTCCAACGTAGCGTTTCGCAATCGAAACGACTAACCGTAAGTTCGCTTCGACAAGCTTGTTTTTAGCAAGTTCACCTTTAAACATAAGCTCTTCGACTTCGTGATTATAGATTTCGGTGATGGTTTCGCCGGTATCTTTAAATTCATCGTATTCATCTTTTTTATTTTTTGCGTGATAAATATCTTTGGCAAGTTCCATCTCAGTATCAGGGTCTAGTAACTCTACACGTCCTATTTCTTTTAAATACATTCTTACAGGATCGTCAACTTTAATACTGGTAATGCTTTCGAACGATTTATCATGGAGCAATTCTTCTTCTATATCTTTGGCGAAGTCTAGGTTTAACTTGATTTGTTCAACAACCTCTTCTTCGTCTTCATCATCTTGTAGCATCGTAGGAACTTTGTACGTTACCATCTCTTCTTGACTGACCACATCAACATCATTTTTTTCAAGCGCTGTGATAATGTCATCAAATTCATCGGAGTCACTTGAGACGTAAGCCGCAATGTCTTTCACTTCTATAAAGCCTTTTTTCTTATAAAGTTCGCTAAGTTCTTGAATGATTTTTTCTTTTTCCATGGTTGGCCTCCTTGATCATTAAATCAATCTTTTTTCTAAGCGCAATTTTTTCTTCAATGGTGTCGCATTCTTTTAATTGTTTGCGCAATGTTTCAATGCGGTTTCTGCGTGTATTTTCACGCATTACCGCAAGTAAATCTTCAAATTCCGCTTCGTGGTACGGGTAATCATCAAAATTAATGAATGATTCAAAATACTGTTGTTGTTTAGAAGATAAAGCCCCATAAAATAATTGAGGCACTATACAACTTTGGCGGTTGAAATCATAAAACTCAAAGATTTCAAACTGGATGTCGCGTGCCGCTTTATCAATATATGAGACATCTTCAAATTCATGTCGAAAGCGTCTTGCGTAGTATTCATCTTTTAAAAAATAATGAATGAAGGCGCGTTCAGCGCGTTTGAATTTATCCGTAATTTCAATGGTTTCAATTTTTCTATAAGACGGAACCACGTCTTTTTTTAGCATTTTAAAATCAAGTTCTAAGGTTTCAAATGGCAATTGTAAATCTTCCGCTATTTTGGAAAGAAAATAGCCTTGTTCGACATTTGATTTTCTTTCAATAAGGGCAAATACTTGTTTTTTAAAACGCTCTATATCGGTTAATTTTTCGGTATTTGTGCTTTTTAAGTAGTCTTCATATAAGAATTCATCGCTACTTAAAGCGTTATCTATGAGGTGTTGGAATTTTTCGTTGCCGTGTGAATCGATGAAATCATCGGGGTCTAAGGGATGGGGAAGGTTCGCAACGTAAACATGTAATGGCGTTTTCTTTAAGGTTTCTACCATGCCTTTAGTCGCTTCAATCCCGGCATCATCGCCGTCAAAACATAAAATCACCGTATCGGTATAGTTTCTGATGAGGGTGATGTGGTGTGAACTAAGGGCGGTTCCCATAGTCGCAATGCCTTCATGAATTCCCGCTGTATGAGCTTTAATCACATCCATAAAGCCTTCAAATAAGACGGCACGATTTTTATCACGTATGGCTTTTCCAGCGCGATTTAAATTATAAAGCACTTTTTGTTTTTCAAACGTGACGGTGTTGGTTGAGTTTATATATTTTGCCGTTTTCGCTTTTTTATCAAGAATTCTTCCTGAAAACCCTACAACACGATTGTGTTCATCGTGCAACGGAAACATTAAGCGGTTTCTAAACACATCATAAACCGATTCATTTTCATTGACTAACCCTAAATCAGTTAAATCGCTTTTTAAGATTTCTTTTTTAAGCATCGCTTGATAAAGCGCATCGGATTTAGCGGGTGCTAAGCCAATATTAAAGGTTTCGATGGTGTGGGGTTCAAGCTTTCTGTTGCGTAAATAATTCAGTGCGGTTTGGCCGCTTTTTGTATGGTTTAAATAGACTTGATAAAAATCTAAGGCGTCTTGATTGATGTCATAATATTTTTGGAGCGGATGCGCCGCTTCAAATGATTCACTTAAAGGAATATTGGCACGCTCAGCTAAATATTTAATGGCCGCTTTAGAATCAAGGTTTTTCGTCTCTTTAATAAAGGTAATCGCGTTCCCTGATGCTTTACAAGAAAAACAATGATACAGTTGTTTTTCTTCACTAACTGAAAAAGAAGGCGTGTTCTCTTGATGAAAAGGACAAAGCCCCATATGGTTTTTCCCCTTTTGTTCAAGCGGAGTTACGTCCTGAATGATTTCAACGATGTTGGTGTTGGCTAAAATCTTATCAGTTAATGTGTTTTTGTCTTCGGCCATGTTATCACCTTACAGTTTTAAAATTTTATAGCCTTTTCGATCATAGGAATGATCTCGTCTAATGTAAGACGGGTTTGTTCCATCGAATCTTTATATCTAAGCGTATAGGTTATTTCTTCTAGCGATTCATCGTCAACTGTAATCACAAATGGCGTCCCAATCGCATCTTGACGACGGTAGCGTTTCCCAATTTTCCCTGCTTCATCGTAGACGGTCATGAAATGACTGGATACTTGTTTGAAGACTTCTAATGCTTTGGCTTTATGCCGTTTTTTAATTAACGGTAAGACCGCCACTTTATAAGGCGCTAAGGCAGGATGTAACTTCATATTGAGTCGCGTTTCACCGTTGTCTAAGGTTTCTTCAACGTAGCCTTCGTGTAATAAAGATAAAAATAATCGCTCTACCCCTAAAGAGGGTTCTACAACATAAGGGATATATCGTGAGTTGTCGGTTTGATCAATATATTCTAACGACGTATCGGAATGCGTTTGGTGTTGCGCTAAATCATAATCAGTCCGCGAGGCAATGCCCCATAGTTCATCGAATCCCCATGGGTAGCGGTATTCAATATCGGTTGTCGCATTTGAATAATGCGACAGTTGACTTTCATCATGATCAGCAAGTTTTAGATTGGTTTCATCAATCCCTAAATCAAGTAAAAACGCTTTGCTCGCTTCTTTCCAATAATCAAACCATTCCATCTCAGTCCCCGGTTGAGTGAAAAACTCTAGTTCCATTTGTTCGAATTCTCTCGTTCTGAAAATAAAGTTTCCAGGGGTAATTTCATTTCTAAACGATTTTCCGATTTGAACAATCCCAAAGGGAAGTTTGCGCCGTGAGGTCCGTTCGATATTTTTAAAGTTCAAGAAAATCCCTTGCGCCGTTTCAGGGCGTAAAAAGATATCTTGCGTTGAATCATCAACGACGCCTTGAGAGGTTTTAAACATTAAGTTAAACTGACGGATTGCGGTAAAGTCTTTTGCGCCGCATGAAAGACATTTTACGCCTTGATCATGAATATAAGTTTCCATCGCTTTGATATCCATGCCATCGGCAATCACGGTGTCATCGTGGTTTTCAATTAAGTGATCCGCGCGATGTCTCGCTTTACACTGTTTACAGTCAATCATAGGATCATTAAATGAATCGATGTGGCCGCTTGCTTCCCAGGCTTTTGGGTTTAATAAAATGGAAGAATCTAATCCTTCGTTATAAGGGCTTTCTTGGACAAATCGTTTCCAAAAAAGGGTTTTAATATTATTTTTGAGTTCGGTTCCAAGGGGACCGTAATCCCAAGTATTGGCAAGGCCACCGTAGATTTCGCTTCCTTGGTAAACAAAGCCGTATTGTTTGGCATAATTAATGAGTGTATCCATTGTCACATTTTTCATTGTTATCCTCCTAGTCGATCAGGGTTAACAGTATTTTCTTCGCTTTTGAAGTGAACCCTAAATGCATGCTGCAAAGTGCGGTCGTAATATCGAACAATTGTTTCATCGTTTTATGCTCAAGTTCTAGTGCCTTAAATTGTAAGATGTCGACATAATAATAATACTGCATAGGCTTATAAATTTCTTTTCCATAATATTGATGATTTATTTCTTTATGCGTGGGACAAACCAATGCGCCTTCATAAAGGTCAAACGCTAAATCTTCACGGCCCTGACAAACATGGCAATGCTTTAAAGGGACTGCGTAGCCAGTAAAATATAAAAACTTCAGTTCAAATATTAACAGGACTTCTAAGGGAGTGTTCGTTTGTTCAATGGCTTTGGCAACTTTTTGAATAAAGGCTAACATTTTTTCATGGTTATCGTTATCGCCTACGTTATAGTAAATTAATTCATTAATAACATCCATGATGGTGGTTTTGATTAAATCGTTTTTTATCTCAGGATAATAGTCGATTAAGGCGGCTTCTTTTAAGGTAGGAAGCTTTGCTTGACTTAAGGTCATGTTGATAAGATTGCTTGACTGGGCGAGATGGCTTAAAGGACTTTGCATTTTTTTGACGCCACGCGCAATCATGCTTTTAATGCCTTCGTTTGTATAGACATAAAGCAGTTTTGAATTATCTTTATAATCTATGGTTCTTAAGACATGACCGACGGTGTTCATTATAAGTCTTCTTCCCTAAACCCTAAATCATGAAGGTGCATTTGACGGTTCCGCCAGTCTTTCACCACTTTTACATACAACTCTAAATAAATCTTAGTATCTAAAAGGGTTAAGATATCATGGCGCGCACGGGTTCCAATCATTTTGAGGAGTTTTCCGCCTTTACCAATAATAATGCCTTTTTGTGAGTCGCGTTCCACAATAATCGTTGCGTTAATATTTAAAAGATTTTTGTTGTCGCTATCGACTTCAATCTTTTCAATGTCCACCGCAACACTATGGGGAATCTCTTGTTGGGTAAGATCGAGTATTTTTTCACGGATTCGCTCTGCGATTAAGAATTTTTCTGGTTGATCTGTACGCATGTGCTCTGGATAATAGCGCGGGCCTTCGGGTAAAGCGGTTTTTATATCTTCTTTTAATAAATCTGTGTAAATCCCATTTAAAGCGCTAACCGCAAAGACGCCGTCGAATGCGTAGATGTCTTTAAGCGTTTCAATATATTTTTCTAACCGCGCGTGATCACTAATTTTATCGATTTTATTCACAATTAAAAACGCTTTGGTTTTTAATTGTTTTAACGACGCAATGACACGCTCATCTAGCATATCTTTATCTTTCGTTGCGTCCACAATATATAAAATTAAATCAACGCCCCCTAGCGTTCTTAAGGCAGACTTTGTCATAAAATCGCCCAGTTTATGCTTAGCTTGATGTAATCCTGGCGTATCAATAAAAATAATTTGGGCATCGTCATCATTATAAATTCCCCGAATCGTATTACGCGTAGTTTGGGGTTTTGATGAGGTAATGGTCAGTTTTTCTCCTAATATGGTATTAAGCAACGTACTTTTCCCTGTATTTGCGTTCCCAATTAAACTGACAAAACCGCTTTTAAGCGGTTTATTTGAGGTCGTCTTCGCTGAATCCATGAGGCAATAACTCCTTATTTTCTACGCTTAAAATATGATCGTTACTATCTACCATGTGAACTACCGTATCTGCAGGGACAAGTTCACGCATTACTTGGCGACAGGCACCGCAAGGAGAGACAATAAAATCTTGTTTCGTCGTGACAACCACTTCCGCAATATCTTCTTTTTTATAGCCTTGCGTGCGGGCGGTAAATAATGCCGTACGCTCAGCGCAGTTTGCTAAGCCGTATGAAGCATTTTCAACGTTAACCCCTGTGATGATGGTTCCGTCAGTTAACCGGAGGGCAGCGGCGACGTGAAAGTTTGAATACTTCACATAGGCGTTATCTAATACTTCACGTGCGGCTTTTAATAATGCTTGATCCATAATTATCACCTTATCTAAATAGTTTTAATTCATTTAATATTTTTTCTTGTAAATGAAACATAATGTGTTCTTTTTCTTTCGTGTCATGGTCATAGCCAATCGCATGGAGTAGTCCATGCACAACCAAAAACGCAAGTTCGCGTCTAAACGTATGACCATAGGTTTTGGCTTGTTCCATTGCCGTATGGATAGATATAAAGATATCGCCGAGTTCTTCTTCTAATTCTGTCGGAAAGGTTAAAACATCGGTGACAGTGTCTTTTTCTCGAAACGAACGGTTTAATTCACGAATTTGTTCACTTGTGACCAATATGATATTGACCGTTTGTTTTTTGTTAATATTCATTTTTTTAAACGTTTTCTTTACTACGGGTTTAATTAGGGGTTCATAGTTTTCTTCATTGCATTGATTGACTAAATTAAGTGCTTTCATCATATCGCTCCAATATCTTTTGGATTAATGGATGGCGAATTACATCTACGCGTTCAAAACGAATAGTCGCAATGCCTTTGACATTTTTTAATAATTTTGTAGCGTGGATTAAGCCACTTTCTTTATTGTGAGGCAAGTCAACTTGTGTAATATCGCCTGTCACAATCATTTTTGATTCGAAGCCTAAGCGCGTTAAAAACAACTTCATTTGGCCTTTGGTTGTATTTTGGGCTTCATCGAGTACAACATAGGCGTTATCTAAGGTTCGCCCGCGCATGTATGCAAGGGGCGCAATTTCAATCACGCCTTTATCAATTAAATCATCGGTTTGCTTAGTCCCTAAGGCTTCATATAAAGCGTCATATAAGGGCCGTAAGTACGGGTCAATCTTTTCTTTTAAATCACCGGGTAAAAAGCCTAAGCTTTCCCCCGCTTCAACGGCGGGTCTAGTTAAAACGATTTTACGGATTTTGCCGTTTTTAAGCAATTTTACAGCGTGTAAAACGGCCACGTAGGTTTTCCCTGTCCCAGCAGGCCCAATCCCAAAGGTCAAATCATTTTTCTCAATCGCATCAAGGTAGTGCTTTTGATTAATGGTTTTCGCATAAATTGGTTTCCCTGTAATCGTTTTGGTAATTTCTACACGGTTGATGTAATTATCAAGGATGATTGCTTCTTCTACATTATCATCAACCAATTTTGCGATATAGATAACATCGCGTTCGTTGATTTGAATAGAATTTTCAACCAGGTTAATTAAAATGCTAAACACGGATTCTAAAGATGCTTTTTTTACTGCGTTTGAATCTTTTATTTGGATGGTGTCGCCTTTAGTAAATATTGTGGTTTCAAAAAAACGATTCAACACATCTAAATGGCGATCGTTAGTCCCGATCACCTCAGAGAATGTTTGAATATTTTCAAATGAAACATTAAGCGTTGTAAGTGTCAAAATCTTTAACTCCTTTGGCTTAAATATAATCAAAATCTTATATTATTATACCACATATAAGGGTGAATTGTCGGGAATTAGAAAAAAATAACGGTGAAATTTTCACCGTTATTTTTGCTTGTGTTATTTTTTGTTTTGTTTGTTTTTGTTTTGTTTGTTTTTCTTAGAAACACTAGGCTTTACATAATACTCTCTTTTGCGAGCTTCAGCAAGGGTACCTGAACGTGAAATATCGCGCTTAAATCGCTTGAGCGCGTCTTCTAATGATTCGTTATTGCGAACTACTGTTTTGGCCATGAGGTTTCCCTCCCTTCCGCTCTTGAAAATTACTGTAACTATAATATCAAATATTCTTTTTAATGTAAAGGTTTTTTGCTTGGTTACGCGATGTTTATCGTTAATTACCAAAAAACTTGAATTGAATGGCTATTTTGGGGATAAATTTACTTTATTTAGCGATTGATGTTGCCTGTGATAAAGGATAGGATTCTTCTGATAAAATCACCGTTTCAAACGTGTTGGATGATTGGTTGGTATGAACTTCGCTAAATATATATTCACTACTGTGGCCTTTACAAACGCCGTCGCTACAATGTTCGTATAAAACATGAAGCGGGGTTTGATTTTTTAGTTTCCGTTGTCTATAGGCAATCGCTAACTTTTCGTTTAAACGCATTAATTCATTCACCCGAATGCTTTTTATAGTACCGTGGATATGATTATGCATTTGCGCAGCTTTTGTGCCACTTCGTTTTGAATACGGGAATATGTGCATTTCAGAAAATTTCGCGGCCTTTATGGTTTCTTTCATCGCGTTAAAGTCGGCTTCGCTTTCGCCGGGGTAGCCTACGATGATATCGGTTGTAATGGCGATGTCACCAAGTTCCCTTCGGATGGATTCGAGTTTTGCTAAATAGGCTTCAACGGTGTAACGTCTTTTCATAGCGGTTAAAATCGGGTTTGATCCGTGTTGAAGCGGGATGTGTAAATGCTTTGCGAAGACATCGTTATCTTTAATAAGAGTGATGATGGCTTTGCTTAACTGGTTGATCTCAATGCTAGAGATGCGAATCCGTTTTAATCCTTCGATGGTTTTCATTTCATTTAATAAATCGTAAAATGACGTATCATCTAAGTCACTGCCGTAGCCTCCGGTATGAATCCCTGTTAAGACAATTTCTTTATAGCCACGATTGACTAATTTAGTCGCTTCTTTTAACACTTCTGCTTTTTTTCTAGAACGGATGCGCCCCCGTGCAAAAGGAATAATACAGTAACTACAAAACTCATTACAGCCGTCTTGAATTTTTAAAAAGGCGCGAGTTTGGTCTTCAAAACTCGTCACATTAAGTTTATCAAATGTTTTATACCGGCTTAAATCTTCGATGCTTTGAATCGGGTTGCGTTCTCTTAAAAACCGTTTTATATTGTCTAATAATTTTGCGCGATCGGTGGTGCCTTGAATAATATCAACGCCATCAATGCTTGCGATGGTGTCACTATCGACTTGTGCGTAACACCCAATAACCGCAACGACCGCATCCGGGTTGCGCTTTACAGCTTGACGGATGGTTTTACGGCTTTTTGAATCCGAGGTATTGGTAACGGTACAAGTATTTATTACGTATATATCGGCGTAGGCTTTAAAATCAACAATATCATAGCCTTCGGTTTTAAATAATGTTTGAAGGGCTTCACTTTCGTAGTGATTGACCTTACAGCCTAATGTGTAAAAAGCAACTTTCATGATTCAACACTCATTTCTAGTTCATAACTAATGGCAGCTAATATATAAAATGCGGCAGTTTCACTGCGTAAAATTCTAGGGCCTAACGCTATGCTTAACGCGCCTTGAGATTTTAAATAGTCAATTTCCACATCGCTAAATCCACCTTCAGGCCCAATCAATATTAATACATCCATTCCTGGCTGCAAAGCTTTTATGATTGTTTTTGTGGTTGTTCTTGGTTCAGCTTCATATGCGACTAAAACCTTGTCATACGCTTTAAAATCGATGGTATTAATCTCTGTTGGCGCATCGATATCCATAATCGTATTTCGTTTGGTTTGTTCGGCGGCTTCCTTAGCGATTTTTTTAAACCGAGTCAGTTTCTTATCAAGGGCATTTTCATGAATTTTTACGATGGTGCGACTGGTCATTAAAGGCATAAGGGTCTTCGCCCCTAATTCCGATGCTTTTTGAATGACCAGTTCAAATTTTTCTTTGCGGATTAACGATTGCGCAAGTTTAATATTTAAGGGATGCGGGGTGTAGGCAACAGCGTACTGTTTTTCACACTCGATTGCCTTTTCATCAAGCGATAGAATTTTCATCCGAAAACATTGTTTGTCCATTGTACAAACATCAAAGTCATCGCCAGGTTTCATGCGCATCACATGAAAAACATGATGAATAATAGGCGCATCATCTATAACGGTTATTGGATTAATTTTGGTTTTTGTAAAATATCGTTGCATAGTATCACCTTTAATATTATAGCATTTTTAGTCGCACACGCCAATCATTCCCTAAACGATTGAAGGCTTGTGTTGTGTTTGATATAATGGAACCAGAAAGGGAGGCGAAGACATATGAGTAAAATGACACCGTTTGAAGAAAAAACCATCACATTAAACAACAACGAAGAAATTTTTTATCGGAAGAAAAAAGGCGGTAGTAATGATTTAGTCTTACTTCATGGCAACATGAGTGCATCAGAAAACTGGGACATTTTTATGAATGCCCTTAGTACTGATTTTACCGTTTATGCGTTTGATTTACGGGGGTTTGGGGAATCAAGTTATAAAACGCCCATTGAATCAATTAAAGACTTAAGCGATGATGTAGATGCGGTAACGGAGAAGTTAAAGCTAACGCAGTTTGATTTAGTTGGTTGGTCACTTGGTGGCAACGTCGCGATGCAGTTTGCCCTAGATTATCCTAAAAAGGTTGATAAACTTGGGTTATTATCCAGTGGGCCGCTGGCAGGCTTTCCCGTTAAGAAACGCTACTTTTTAAACCTTATTAAAGGGAAAACCTATCTTTCTACAAAAGAAGAGATTAAAAAATCTGTCAAATTCGTTGAAACCTTGCGGGAGAAAAAACGCCGTAAAATGATTCGAGGGCTGCTCAATAAAACCCTTTATACGCACGCAAAACCCAATGTCGCACGATTGGTAAAATACGAAAATGCTTTTATGAATCAACGCAATTTGGCTGATGTGAATTATGCCTTAACCTATTTTAATATTTCTCACCACCATAATGGCGTTATTGAAGGCAATAACAAGATTGATCACATACAGCATAAAACGTTAATATTGCACGGTGAGAACGATAAAATTGTGCCGCCTAAGCACGCTTACGACATAAAAGAAGCTTTAGGCGAGCGAGCAGAACTGATTACCTATAGTAATGCCGGGCACGCTTTGATGGTTGACCGCACCAGTAAACTTTCAAGTAAGTTCCATGAATTTTTCATTGGCACCTAAACAAAAGTAAGACTTCGCAAATGATGATTGCGAAGTCTTTTTTTTATGTTTTAAATTTACTTTTGATTTTGTCCCAAATGGTGCCTTCACTGCCTAGATCAGTTTTGGCAAGTTGTTGGAAAAGCTTTTCTTGTTGTTTGGTGAGTTTAGTTGGGGTAATGACTTTAATCACAACGTGAAGATCGCCTTTTCGTTTGCTTCTTAGATTTGGGATTCCCTTGCCTTTAATACGGAAGGTTTTATGCGATTGGGTTCCTGGTGGAACTTTTAATTTAACGTTGCCGTGTGGCGTCGGGATTAATACTTCATCGCCGAGGGTCGCTTGGGGAACATTGATGGGCATTTCAACGATTAAATCATCGCCGTGACGTTCGAAGACATCGTCTTCTTGAACATCAAACACGATATATAAGTCTCCTGCTGGACCCCCGTTTACCCCTTTATGTCCATAACCTGGCATGCGTAGTTGATTGTTGGTGTCAACGCCGGCTGGGACATTGACGCTAATGGTTTTTTCTTTTCCAACAACGCCTTCACCACCGCAGGTTTTACATTTATTTTTAATGCTTTTTCCTGCGCCCCCACATTTAGGACACGCTTGTTGGGTTCTAGTGCGGCCAAACATGGTTTGTTGTTCCATCACAACGGTTCCTGAACCGTTACACTGCGAACAAGTTTCAACGTCATCTTTACTGTGGGCGCCACTTCCGTGGCACGTTGAACATTCTTCATAAACCGTCGTGCGAATTTTTTTCTTCGCGCCATGGACGGCTTCATCGAAATTTACGCGCATGCGTTTTTGAATATCTTGCCCTTTTCTTGGTTCATTTGGACGTTGACTTTGGCGACGTCTTCCGCCTCCAAAGAATTGTGAAAATATATCATCGAAATCAAAGTCTTGGAAGCCACCAGCGCCCCCAAAGCCTTCAAACCCGCCACCGCCTTGGTTGGCAGAGTGACCGAATTGATCATACTGGGCACGTTTTTGTTGGTCACTTAAGATTTCATACGCTTCTCGGACTTCTTTAAACTTCGTTTCTGCGTCTTCTTCTTTCGATACATCAGGATGATACTGTTTTGCGAGTTTCCTGTATGCTTTTTTTATGTCTTCCTTGGAGGCGCTTTTATCGACGCCAAGGACTTCATAATAGTCTCGTTTGCTCATGGAATCACCTCATTATCAAGCGATAAAGCAGCGCGTTGGCTGCTTTATCCTTATTCGTCGTCTACTTCTTCATAGTCTGCGTCGACTACGTCGTCATCATCGCTGCTTGCATCGTCGCTTGCGCCTTCTTCTTCACTCGCTTGTTGTTGCTGAGCTTGTTGCGCTTTTTCGTATGCTTTACTTGCAATGCCTTGTGCTACTTTTTCTAACGCTTCTTTTTTCGCTTTGATGGCTTCTAAATCGTCGCCTTCAAGCGCTTTTTTAAGTTCATCAATTTTCGCTTCAGCGTCTTCTTTTTCACTCGCTTCAACGTCATCGCCAAGGTCTTTGATTGATTTGTTGGTTTGGAAGATTAGTTGATCTGCTTCGTTGCGAGTTTCAGCTTCTTGTTTACGTTCTTCGTCGGCTTCTTTATTTTCTTCCGCTTCTTTAACCATACGGTCAATATCGTCTTCGGTTAAGCCTTCGTTATTTTTAATGGTAATATTTTGACTCTTACCAGTGCCTAAGTCTTTGGCCGTTACGTGAACGATACCGTTGGCGTCAATGTCGAAGGTTACTTCGATTTGAGGAACGCCTCTAGGCGCTGCTGGAATATCGGTTAATTGGAACTTACCGAGGGTTTTATTGTCTTTTGACATTGGTCGTTCCCCTTGAAGCACGTGAATATCAACGGCTGGTTGATTATCTTGTGCGGTAGAGAAGACTTGTGATTTATTGGTTGGGATCGTTGTATTTCTTTCAATAAGTTTTGTGAATACCCCGCCTAACGTTTCAATCCCGAGTGATAAAGGCGTTACGTCTAGTAATAAGACATCTTTAACGTCGCCTTGAAGGACGCCGGCTTGAATTGCGGCCCCCATTGCGACAACTTCATCAGGGTTGACGCCTTTAGAAGGATCTTTTCCAAGTTCACTTTTGAGCATGTCAACGACCGCAGGAATACGGGTTGATCCACCGACTAAAATAACTTGGTGAATATCGTTTTTCGTTAATGATGCATCTTTTAAAGCACGGCGCAGTGGTTCTTGTGTTTTATCGACTAAATCACTAGTTAATTCATTGAATTTAGCGCGCGTGAGTTTCATATCAAGATGTACAGGTCCATCGCTACCCGCTGTAATGTAAGGAAGCGAAATGGTGGTTTGTGTAACGCCGCTTAAGTCTTTTTTCGCTTTTTCCGCAGCGTCTTTAACGCGTTGCATTGCCATTTTATCTTTTTTAAGGTCGACGCTATTTTCTTTTCTAAATTCGCTAACGATATAATCAATGATGCGGTCATCAAAGTCGTCTCCACCTAGGCGGTTGTCCCCTGCAGTCGAGACAACTTCAAAGGTGCCTTCTGATAATTCTAAGATCGAAACATCAAAGGTTCCTCCCCCAAGGTCATATACTAAAATCGTTTGGTCTTTATCTTGTTTGTCAATGCCATACGCTAAGGCAGCCGCAGTTGGTTCGTTGATGATACGTTTAACGTCTAATCCAGCCACTTTTCCGGCATCTTTTGTGGCTTGACGCTCTGCGTCGTTAAAGTACGCTGGAACGGTAATAACCGCTTCAGTGACACTTTCCCCTAAATACTCTTCAGCGCTTTTTTTAAGGTTTTGTAAAACCATTGCACTAACTTCTTGAGGCGTATATTCTTTGTCATTTGCTTTCACTTTTTCTTTGGTTCCCATTTTACGTTTAATCGAGGAAATAGTATGTGGGTTGGTTACCATTTGTCTTTTGGCAACTTCACCAACTTGAATTTCTCCATCTTTAAATGCTACAACTGAAGGGGTTGTTCTTCCGCCTTCTGGATTCGCGATAATTTTCGCTTCGCCACCTTCCATTACGGCGATGGCTGAGTTTGTAGTTCCTAAATCGATTCCTATCATTTTTCCCATATTTAACACTCCTTTAAATTTATTCGCTTACTTTGACCATGGCTGGTCGGATCAATCGATCTTTAAATACGTATCCTTTTTGGAATACTTCGATGACGGTGTTTGACTCAACCCCATCGATTGGTTCTTTCATAACCGCTTGATGATAATTAGGGTCAAACGGTTCTTCCAGTGCACTGACTTCTTCTAAGCCATTTTCTTTTAAGGCACTGAGTAAATCTCTTTGAATGATTTCAAATCCTTTTAAATTGTTCGCCTCTTTTTCTTTTTCAAGTGCGAAATCAAAATTATCTAAAATAGGCAATAAGCTTTTCGCAAACTCCGCATTGGCAAATTTTCTTTCCCGAATGCGTTCGTCGTTTATCCGACGTTTAAAGTTTTGTAGCTCTGCTTGGTTACGAAGCAGTTTTTCTTTTAACGCTTCGACCTCAAGGTTTAATGCCTCAATTTCCTCATCTTTTTTGTTCTTACGTTTCGCTTTTTTCTTCCCTTTTTCCTCACTTGGTTCTTGAGTTTCTTCCTTGATTGGCTCTTGGGGTTCTTCGGGCGTTTGGGTTTGAACTTTTTCTTCGCCTGATAGATGTTTATCCTCCATGCTTTTCCTCCTTTAAAGCTTTGATAGATGTGCTGCTAAATATTGAAGGAGTGGAATCACTTTACGGTAATCCATCCTTGTAGGACCGACTACAGCAATCGTTCCTTTATCCCCATGGTCAACTTCATAAGGGACCATGATGACACTACAATCTTTCATTGCATTGAGCTGATTTTCTTTTCCAATTCGAACGCTTAACCCGTTCGAATTGTCGTGTTCCACAAGTTTTAAGATATCGTTTTTCTCAAAGAAATTCATCAATTCTCTGACGCGGTCTAAATCTTTAAACTCAGGTTGATATAACATATTTGACTGACCGGACAAATAAAATTTGCTTTGGGTAAACTGCGTAAATGCATCCAAAAACGCATCAATGATTTTTTGATTGTACGCCATGAGTTGTTTAATCTTTTCATGGTTTAAATCATACTGTAGGGTTTGCGAGACTTGTGAAATCGGAACATCGTATAAGATATCGTTTAAGATACGAATGATGCCCCCAAGTTCGTCCATATCCGTTCCTTTGGGTAAGGATATATTCTTACTTTCCACGTGCCCTAAATTGGTCACAATCAGTAACACACTTAATTCACCATATAACGGCACCAATTCAATTTTTTTCACTTTCGAATTTTGCGCCGTTGGCCCCAGTGCGATTGACGTATAACTCGTCAATTGTGACAACAAGTGAATGGCACGTTCAATGGTTTCGTCTCGCGCCATATCTTTATCAAACAAATCGTCGATCAACGTCATATCAATATCAGTCTGCGTTCCATCTTGCATCAGAGTATCGACATAATAGTGATACCCTTTTTCACTTGGAACCCGCCCACTTGATGAGTGCGTCTTTTCTAAAAAGCCGTCTTCTTCAAGATCTGCCATTTCATTGCGAATCGTCGCAGGGGAATACGCGAGATGTTTACTTAAAACGCGTGATCCCACTGGTTCAGCCGTTTTAACAAACATTTCAACGATTAATTTAAGCACTTCTTTTTGGCGTTCTTTGAGCATTCTTTCACCCCTTTAGCACTCATGAATGGCGAATGCTAAAAGTATTATAAATGATACAATTAGCACTGTCAAGAGATGAGTGCTAAAAAGTTCAAAAATAAAAAGGTTGTCTTAAACAACCTTTATAAATGGATTGTTAAATGTCTCGTGGACAATCGTTGTAAAGGGGCCGTGTCCTGGGTATACAAGGGTGTTTTGATCAAATGTATCAATCAACCGTTTGCAACTTTGGATGAGGGTATTTTGATTGCCGGTAGGCAAATCGGTTCGCCCGATATTTTCTCTAAAGAGCGCGTCCCCGGTAAAAAGATATTCTTTATATTTAAACGTTAAGCCGCCTCTAGTATGCCCTGGGGTGTGCAAGACATCAATGGATTCATCTCCGATAGTAAACTGGTCGCCTTCATCAATTGTTTTAATGGCGTGTTTTTCTTTGACTTTAAAGCGCGTTTCCATATAGACACTTAAATTCAAGTTCGGGTCAAATAAAAAGTCGCGTTCGCTTTCATGAATATAAATTGGTGCATCCAATTCATGCAGCAATTTATTTAATCCACTAATATGATCATAATGCCCATGAGAAAGTAAAACGCCTTTTAAGGTTAAGGTTTCTTCCATTAAATATTTTTTCATCGCTTTATAGTTAGAACCTGGGTCTATAATAAAGGCCTCAGAGTGATTATGAATAATATAAGTATTTTCTGAAAAGGCATTAATTAATGCTTTAACCATTTTGCATCACCCTATATAAAGCGCCATAAATCCCTGCATCGTTTCCTAGTTCAGCAAGTTTAATTTCGGTATCTTTTACGCCTTTAAAGGCATACGTATCATAATGGGTGCGTACCTTTTCAAGTAAATATTCTCCCGCATTTGATAGCCCGCCTCCTATTAAAATAAGGGGAACATCAATCACTGCGTTAATCCGCGCTAAGCCTTTTCCAAGCATCTTTGCTACATAATCGACGACAGACAAAGCGACGTCATCGCCGTTTTTTGCGTGGTCAAACACGGTCTTAGCATTGACGTACTCAATGTCTTTAATACTACTTTCTTCGCCACGGTGTAACGCTTCTTTCATTAAGCGCGTCACCGCAGTCGCGCTAGTTAACGTTTCTAAACATCCGCTTAAGCCACAGTTACACAAAATGCCATCATTGATCATTTGCATATGACCAATCTCAGCAGCGGAGCCATTCGCGCCTTCGTGCATCTTACCATCTAAGACAATGCCACCGCCTACGCCTGTTCCTAAGGTCACAAACAGCATAGACGCAATATTTTCAGGTCGCTTAGAATATTCCCCAAGCGCCGCAATATTCGCATCATTCCCTAAAAATACTGGCACTTTATAGCCCAACGCTTTTTCTAAATGGACTTTAACATTTAAAGTATCCCATCCTAAATTAACCGCGCCATAAACCGTGGTCCCTTTTACAGGGCCTGGCGTTCCCACGCCAATCCCTAAAATATCGTCTTTAGAAATATTTTGTTTATCAATTTCACTCGCTATCGCTTCAAAAATCGCTTCTTCATGGTCCCCTACAGGCGTATCAAAGGACCATTTTTTAAGCAGTTGTCCCGTTTCATCAAACAAGGCACTTTTTATTGACGTGCCTCCGATATCAAACGCTAGAATTTTTTTCATACTATCACCGTTTTAAAAAAACTTCTCGTTAAAGAAGTTTTTATTTTTTCTTTTCTTTATGCATTGTGTGTTTATCGCATTTTTTACAATACTTTTTTACTTCAACGCGTTCTGGTTGGTTCGTTTTGTTTTTTGTGAGAATATAGTTTTCATCTTTACATTCCTCACATCTTAACGTGAATTGAACTCTCATTTTGCATGCCTCCTTAAAATAACTCATAGGTATATTATCACTAAAATCATGAAAAATCAAGGTTTACCCTCGCAATTAAGGCAATAATTTACTATAATGAATTTGGTGATAAATATGATAAATCGTCAACAGACAAAAGCGATTTTTGTCGGCAATATTCAAATTGGAAATCAAGCTAAAGTCGTCATTCAAACTATGACCAAAAGCCGTCCTAAAAATACTAAAGAAGCGATCCGTGAAATCAATGCCCTCGCAACTGAAGGCGCAGAGATTATCCGCACCGCGGTTTTAGACATGGACGATGCATTGGCGATTAAATCTTTAAAAGCTCATGTAAGCGTGCCGCTTGTAGCGGACATTCATTTTGATTATCGCTTAGCGCTTAAAGCGATTGAAATGGGCGCCGATAAAATCCGCATCAATCCTGGCAACATAGGGTCTTTTGAACACTTAAGGCAAATCGTTAAGCAAGCAAAAGCTTACCAAATCCCGATTAGAATCGGCATCAATGCCGGTTCGTTAGAAAAAGATATCGAAGCGACCCATGGCAAAACCGCTTATGCATTAGTCGAAAGCGCCAAGCGCAATGTCGACTTAGTAGAATCCCTAAACTTTTATGACCTCTGTCTTTCTTTAAAAGCAAGCGATGTCCCCTTAACCATAGACGCCTATACCTTAGCCGCAAAAACCTTCCCTTACCCACTTCATTTAGGCATCACTGAAGCGGGGCCTGCTTACCAAGGCACTATTCAATCCGCCGCTGGGCTAGGTCCACTTTTACATCAAGGCATAGGCGATACCATCCGTATTTCTTTAAGCGCGCCGCGCCATGAAGAAATTAAAGCGTGTAAAACCTTACTAAGTACTTTCAACTTATATCGCATGCCCAAACTAATAAGCTGCCCTACATGCGGGCGTTTAAGTTATGATATGCAGCCCCTTGTCAATAAGGTAGAAGCCTACTTAGAAACGCATCCATCCAATTTAAAAATCGCCATTATGGGCTGCGCCGTAAACGGCCCCGGTGAAGCCAAAGACGCTGATATCGGCGTGGCAGGTGGAAAAGACGAAGGCTTGCTCTTCATCAAAGGCAAAATTGTAAAAAAAGTTCCCCAATCAGCCCTTTATGAAACGCTGATTGAGGCAATAGAGTCGTATGACAGTGCTCAGTGAGCACTGTTTTTATTGGGAACGTATGAGACTGTACATTTTTTAGATAAATACATGTGACCGTAGTGTTTATCAATAGACACTCCTAAAAGAAAAAAGCACTTGCGTGCTTTAATCATCAAGGTAAAAGGTTACAAAGTTTATTTCAACATTTAAATTATAGTCATGGTCTTCACTATCGACTTCTTCATAGCGAATACCTTGTACTAAAAACAGTTGGTTTGCGCCATACATTCCGTCGATTAAATCTCTAATTTCGTCTTCATCATTTGCCAAATAACGAATTTGAATACGGTTTGTATAAAAAGTTTGCGATAACGCTCTAAATCGTGATTCTTCAGGGTAGGTTACATCTTCGTGGTAGATTAACTGTAATTCACGGCCTTCGTCTCGGCGAATGCCGCTTAAATGCATATACGCTTCGACTTGATAAAGTAAGACTTCGCTATTAAACTCTCTAGGAACTTGAGCCGTTAACTGCGATTCGCTTGGTATATTTTCATAGCGATATTCTTCTACT
>CAYLQZ010000003.1:0-67730 GCA_964386055.1 uncultured Candidatus Izemoplasmatales bacterium
CGTCTTCACCATTAGCGTCTTCATCAGCTTCGTCTTCGCCATTAGCGTCTTCATCTACATCTTCTGAAGTTGTTACAACGATTTGATTTTCTTCATCAATCTCTAAGAACCCCAACTCAATTGCTTCATCTAAATATAGTTCTAAAGCTTCTTCGATAGGTAATCCTTCAAGCTCTAAATCAGCCGCAACTGTTTGTGCGTCTTCATTAAGTAGTTTATAAGATACAACATTTTCATCTTCATCTACTATGAACTCAATAGATGGGTTAATGTCTAACCTAGCATAAGTGAATTCCTCACTCACCGAATCGGTGGAATCTAAGTACTCCTCTTTTAATTCATCTAAATCACAGGCACTTAGTGCGAAAACTCCGACTAGTACCAGTCCTAATGCAAATAATTTTTTCATTATTATTGCCTCCTTTTAATTTTGTTTTCACCCACTAAACATATGAGACCGTATTTTTATTGGTATTAAATTTATTTTTTTTATTTTTTATTTCACATTAAAGTCAAAATTAGCTAATTTTAACATATAAAAAACTGCATGCTTGGCTGGAATAAACCCAATGCTAATATGCAGTTAATTTTATTTATGGCGTTCCGGAGGGGATTCGAACCCCTGACCCACAGCGTCGGAGGCTGTTGCTCTGTCCAGCTGAGCTACCGAAACACAGCCTATATTTTAACACTCTACATGACTTTGCACAAGGCTTTTAGCTTGTGGAATTCATTAAATATTTATTGTCTGAAATCATCATTTTTCACTAATAATGTTGTTACGTTTTTCCATAATATTTTTTCTTCATCATTCCATTTGGTATGGGTTTTGCGATAATCATGTTTCTCTTTAATAGATTTTAATACATTCGATAAATACGTATATTTTTGATGGGCAACACTACGTAATTTCTCACTTAGAATTTTATCTTTTTTAATGTTTTGACTGATCTTATCCATATGTGTTGCACATAAAACTCCTTCTGCTTTATACGCTTCATAAAATGATTGAATTTTAATGCCATCAATAAACGCCTTTAAAAGGTATGCTTCACTATCTTTTTCCTTTTCACAAAACAAACATGGTTTTGTTTCATTCAATGTTTTTCCATTATTCAGTCGTTTAATTTTTTCTTCCATTAACGCATCATATAAAATCGCATGATTAAGAGGTGACCCTGCAGCAAGGACTTTTTTAGCATGGGTGGAACAAAATCCTTCATCTTTATTAAATCGTTTGCGTAAAGTTCTATCGTTAACACTTTCGTAGAGTAAGATTTCAATATGTTTTTGATTTTTTTGATCAATTAATGTACAAATAGGACATTCAAACGGCTTAAGCGCTTCTTGTATACTGAGTATCGTTCGTTGATCTGGCATAGTATCACTCTCTTTATTCATTATAGGTTATTGATCGTTATATTTTTTAGCATTTCCATAAAATGTTTTCGCAGGATATTTTTCAGCGTTTTTATCTATTTTTTCATGCATCATAGTCTCAAAATCAAATCCATAATAGTCTATCATCATTAAACAATACGCCATAACATCAGCTAATTCTTCTTTAACGTTCTCAACATTAGGGGTTTGGAGTGTAACGTATTGATAATTTTCCAACAATTCTGAGGCTTCAAGCACGATTGATTTAGCTAAATTTTGAGGTGTATGAAATTGTTTCCAGTTTCTTTCGTCTCGAAACGTATTTAATTTTTTTATAATGGTATTTACTTTATCCATCTTGTCATCCTCCTTAGTCAATCGGTTCTTCTACTCTAATATTTCCAAATTGATAATACTCATCAGATTGTTCGTTTCTAAAGATAGTGTTTTTAAAAGCGTGACTTCCAATTCGCTGAATAGACGATTTAACCGGACCATCTATGGAGGCTAAGTTTGTAGAATCTTTAAAAGCAGAGTCTCCTATTTCTAAAAGATCAACGGAAGTAGGAAATTCTATTCTCTCAAGGACTTCCATGTGATAAAAACTTTTGCTGCCTATTACTTTTAAGCCTTCACTAAACGTAACGGTCTCAACCGTGTCATTATAAGCAAAAACATTATCGCCAATCGCCAAAATGTCAGGGGGAATCACTAAGTGACTATCAAAATACGCTTCATCATAGTCAACGATAACATCCCCTATTTTATAAAACCCAGCCGATTTGTTCAAGGCTAAATACGGAGTATCATCAAATGCCTTACGTTCGATAAACCATAAAATAGATTTGTCAGCAATAATTAGCGTTTCTAAAGCACTCCCTTTAAAGGCAGAATGTTGTATGGTTGTGATGTTTTCCCCTAAAGTGATTTGCATTAATGCATCATTGTCTTTAAATACGTTAGCCCCAATGGTTGTGACGGGGACTCCTTGATAATAATCAGGAATCTCGATAGTTTCTTCAGTTCCTTCATAGCTTCTAACAATCGCTTCGTTACCAAAAATTTCAATTGTTAGTCCTTCCGGTCTTTGATACACCCAAAATGCCCATAAAGTCACTATTGCCCCAATAATAATGGCTAAAACCAAAAAGACCTCAGAAGGCCCGATTTTTATACGCGTTTTATCGCCTTGGTCATCAACATAATTCACACTATCTTTGTTGTGAGAAACATATCGTTTAAATGCCACATGAATGCCCCTTTAATCAAATTATTTACACCCATATTGTATCATATGACAACCTAAACTAAACAAAAAAGCGCACCTAGGATGCGCTTTAGATTTAGCTAAGATCATGGGCCTTATTTTCAAACTGTTGCAATTCCTCTTCAGTATAAAATTTTTCTGAAATCAGAGCCGCAATCACAAAGACTATAAACATTGTTCCGTTAATCAACATCGCAAATTGAAAGCCCAGTTGTGAAATTTGATAAAAAACAATCGGCAATTTCAAAGAACTCCACACCATTAAAAAGAATAATACATTACTGTATGACGCGCCTTTTTTTAACATAATCATTGCTAAAGGAAATGCCGCAATCGTTGGCCCTGCACTAAAAGCCCCTAAGAAAAATGCAAGCGACATCCCTTTTAATCCACTTTCTTTTCCCATTAAACTAATCACAGTTTCTCTTGGAACCCATGCATCAAACAATCCAATCAAAACAAAAATTGGCGGGACAATAATTAACATAGAAAGTACTTGATTCCATGTATTCTCTATAGAACGATACGTGTAATTGATATCGATAATCGTTAAAATACCTAACAATATTAAAGAAATGACTAAAAATTTATTTTTCATTACAAACCGTTTCATTAATAAACCACCATCACAATCAACACAACAATTATCGCACCTATTAGACTTACTAAATTTCTATAAATGGCACTTTTCGTCGAAAAAAACTTACGTTCTGCCACAAAATATACTAAGCCAACACTCATTACAGTTACTAAAAACCCTGCAACTTGTGGATAAGCGCCTCCACTTTCAAGTAATTCTTTTCCTAGTGGAAATGCCACAAACGGAGGCATGAAAGTAATTGACCCAATGCTCAATCCAAAAATAATTCCGAATATGCCGCTTTCTTCCCCTAAAAGAGATGAGATAAAACTAGGGGTTACTACTGCTAATAAAATTCCAATAAATAAAAATAAAGGCAAAAGGATAGGCATAAGTTTAACAAAAGCTTTTACTCCTTTTTTAAGGCCTTGTTTTGTTTTTTGTGGATCTTTTATTAATGAAATTAAACTCAAAATAATCGCAATTCCATATATAATATAACCTTCTATTGACATATAATCACACTCCACCTTCAATTGTACGTATACTAACCTTAAAAAGCAATCCTTTTACAATATAAATTGACCAATCCTAAAGACGATAAGACTTTAGTTTAATATTTTTGTTTACAGTTAGCATGAATATTACAAGGCGAATGAATATCAAAATCATATTTTACAAATTATTTAACGTTTTTTTTATTTTTCCTTTATAATGGGTCAACTTTATGGGTAATTGATGCTTTTTAATAACTCCCTTAAAAATCTATGAAAGCTCATCGCGCATTTGCCAATAGTAAATCGCAATTTGTGTTCTATCTCTAAGGGTTAATTTATCTAATATAACACTAATCATATTTCTTATGGTGCCTTCACCAATGTAAAGGCGCGATGCGATTTCTTTGTTTGAATATCCATGTGCAATTAACTCCATACAGTTATTTTCTCTTCTTGTGAGTAATGTATCTGCTTTATTAGCAGTGAATTCTTTTAAAGCTTCTTCGCTAATAATAGCTTGGTTATTAAATATGTTTTTAATTGTGTGAATTTGAGTTTTCGTTTCATCGCTTTTTAATAAATAACCGTTTGCTCCGGCATGCAATGCTTGATGAACATGTTTAAAATCTCTAAACGTCGTAAGCATGATTATTTTAACATTTGGATGCGTTTTTTTTATTTTTGTGCATGCTTCTATCCCATCCATAACAGGCATTTTAATATCCATGAGAATAATATCACAGACATTTTTTTCAATAAAATCAATAGCATCTATTCCATTATGAACAATTCCAACTACTGAAAATTCATCAACATTGTTCAAAATAATTTCAAAACTTTGCGTGATGAGTGTGTCATCATCGACTAATAATATTTTCAAGACTCCACCTCCTGATTCAAAGCAATTGGGATTAAAGCGCGTAGCGTGAAATGATAGTCTTTTTGGATACTTAAGGACCCATTTAACGCTTCTAGCCTTTTCCTCATGTAATGAAGGCCCATGCCTTGAGATATCGACTCGTTTAATACACCATCATTTTTAATTGATAGCGTTACTACTTTACGTTCAATCGTTAAATTAATAGTGATTGATGTCGCGTTTGCATGTTTTTGAATATTGGTTAAAGCTTCTTTTAAAACACTATTTAACACTTGCCAGTGCATCGCATGTAAAGTTATCATTGCACCTTCATAACTAGACTCTATTGGGAGTTCTTTAAAGGCATTTAACAATTGCTTAAAATATTCAAATCCATAGTGTTGATCCACTTTGGTGTGACTCACAGTATCTTTTAAACTTTCTACTGACTTTTTTAATCTAGATTCGACTGATTGAATAGACGCATCGTCATTCAATGAAGGATGTAAAGTTGTAAACGCCCTTAAAGCTAAAAGGGCACCAGTAAGTTCGTGTCCTAGATTATCATGAAGACTTTGAGCGATACGGTCACGTTCTTCTAAGGTGCTTAACCGTGAAATTTCAGCTTGTGCATCCAGAAGATTCACTTGTTCATTTTCTAATTTATACGTCTCTTGTCTTAACTGATCCAAATCTTTTTGATTGTTTAGTGTGACGGTTTTATAAATATAAAGGAGTATCGATACAGCATTAATCAATGTAATAATCAATAAAGTGCTCGGAGTATTTCTATTTAGAACAAACCATAAGATATAGCCTATAATTATGCCATAAACCATTTGACCATAAACACTAATAACAATACTGGGGAGTACCATATAAAAGATGGAAACATCTAAAAAATAAATAAGGAGTGCATAAACAATAAAATCTATGACAATCCCTTCACTAAGTATTTTAAAACGAATTCTTAAAACAACCACCATCAATGAAAAGACCCACACCAAATAAACGATGGGGTTATCTAAGTTGATTAATAATAAGATTAAAGCGTAAAGCATGCCAATCAAACTATAGAGTAGATATCTGGGTCTAATCATTGCGTGCCTCATTCAAATCTCCTTTTAGAACCTATTGATAAAAATATTATAGCAAACCCAACTAAAATCAACAAACTTATTAAGATATTTGTACCGTTGTTAGATTTCGCCTCTTCAAGGCCAAAGGCATACCAATACGTCGGGAAAACCACCGCAATTTGTTTGAGGTTATCAGGCATCAAGGCTAAAGGAAATGTCATGCCGCCAATAAGCGCCATTATATTGGCGACGATACTATAGAGTGCAACGGCGGTTGTGAATTTTTTAAATAAAGAAAACCAAAATAAACTAAAACAAATTGACATAATACTAAAGGCTAACATGAGTCCATAAGCCCAAAGATAAAAGGATAAAGCCATCGTACTACTCAAAAGAGTTAAAAGAAAGAAAGCGGTGACTTGGACCATCATGATGAGAAAATAGGCGCTCAAGTGGCCCATTAAATACTCGCGATGACTAATCGGCGATGCTGCGATTCTGATGATCGTTTTACTTTGTCTATCTTCAATGATTTGTTTAGCCATCATAAAACTTGTAAACAAAATAATTAATCCAAAGATGCCATAAGTAAACGTGGCGTCTTGGAACCCGTCTGCTTGAGGAATCAAGGCGACTAAAAGGGGAAAGACAATCATCGTTAAAAGTAAGATGCGGTGGTTGATGATTCTTTTAAAGGACAATTCAAAGATACTTATCATTGAATCACCTGCTTACTTTTATAGATAACAAGACTCATTAATAAGGCAATCGTTCCTATCAATAATGAGACCGTGATTATACTATCACTAAACTGACCTTCCATGATGCTGTGGATAGAATGATTAATCCATGTTAATGGTGAAGAATATTTTTCTAAAAACTCAGTTAAGCCATGTTCTGGTAAAGGCATAAAAAATCCTGCAATCATCATTGTTAAGATAATATAAAAGATTAAGACTGCTTGGGCAATTGAAGCTTTCTTTGTATAAAAGATTAAAATAGCTCCGAGTAATTGTGCAAGAATAACTCCTAACAATAATACGATAACAACAAGTGCCCAGTTATTCACTGTCACATTAAACACAACTATGATATAAGTCATAATCACTAAACTTTGGATGAAACTTACAATAGAACTAAAGAAGATATTGGCCCAAACAAATGCTGCTGGGTTAATGGGAGCTGCCAGTAAACGTGATTTAAACGGACTATAAAAATCATGCTCTAACCCTTCAAAGGTGTATGCGGCCCCAAACCCTTGAAACATTATGATATAGATGAACCCAATATAAAGAGCTGCTTCTTTGGTTGATGGGGCAAGTTCATGTTGGGTGTTGATACTGACTAGGATATATATCAATACAACGGGCAAGCCAATTAAAATAAGATGCCCTATATAATCTCTAAAAAGGCGTAATGCATAAAACCGTATCATTATGTCACCTCACCATCACGTAGTGTTTTCCCTGTAAGCATCAAGAAAACATCCTCTAAGTTCGCTTTTTGGTTATCAATATTTAAAAAGGTTTCATCTTTGATAACGCTTAAAGCTTTATCTAAAATATTGGCATCACTAGCTATCACCAAGTGATAGGTATCGTGATTTAAATGAACCTCTTTAACATCATCTAACGCTTTAAGTTTTTGAACACTTGATTCATTCGGGTTTTTAACTTTAATCATTAAAAGTTGATCGCCTCTAACTTTTTCAATCAATTCATTGACAGTCCCACTGGCAATAATATGACCTTGATCAATAATATAAACACGGTCAGAGACTGTTTGAACTTCCTCGATATAATGGGACGTATAAATAATAGCTGTATCACTTTGTTTGGCAATATCTTTCACAAACTCAATGATATAGTTACGACTTTGAGGATCTATGCCCACGGTTGGTTCGTCCATAATAATGAGTTCAGGTTCATGCAATAATGCACAACCAATATTAAGTCTTCGTTTCATGCCCCCAGAATAGCGTTTAGGTAAATCCTTTAATCGATCACTTAACCCAATCAACTGCGCAACTTTTTCAATTCGCGCTTCTAAATGATCTCCTTTTAAACCATAGAGTTTACCAAAAAAACGTAAGTTCTCATAAGCACTTAAGTCTTCATATACGGTAATTTCTTGAGTCACTAACCCAATGCGTTTTCTTAAATCACGATTATTCCCATTTTGCTTTTTACCAAAAACATCTAGTTGACCTTCATCAACATCTAAAAGTCCAACAATCGCATTGATTGCGGTTGTCTTTCCAGCCCCATTAGGACCTAATAATCCAACCACTTCTCCTTTGTTGACATTCAAGCTTAAGTAATCCAATGCAAGTCTTTCACCGTTATACCGTTTTAGTACATCTTTCATTTGTACAATCATATAATCACCTCGTACTTTACTTTAGCAAACTTTTTTCATTAAAAACAGTTACATTTGTCACTATTTAAAAAACGACTTTGATAGTTTTCAAAGTCGTTTTTACTTCCTATACATTTATAATCACTCGTTTAAATTTCTAAAGTATCGAATGGTTACTTTAATCGTTCCCGCAATTGGGACTGCTAAAATAAAACCCGTGAGTCCAAAAATAGAGCCGAAAAATAAAAAGCTTGATAAAACGGCAATCGGATGAATTTTTACTTGTTTACTAAAAATATTCGGTTGGACTATGGTACTTTCTAATATTTCTTCAATGATATTGAGTATAAAAATCATGATAATGCCAATAATATAAATCGATCCTGGACTGTCAGCTTCAAAGTGTAAAGTTAAAAACAAAACAATTGGCATGGACATACTAATCCATACTCCTAGATATGGGATGATACTAAATAATCCCATCACAAGCGCAAATAATAATGCATACCCTAGGCCAAATCCTGGTACAAATATTGATAAAATACTATACGTTATCATAAAGAATATAGTGATAAATATCATCACTTGGCCGTGTCCAATGAAATAGCCACGAATCACTTTATCTGATTCTTGTCCTAATACATTTAAGTGCTTTTGGGTATTATATGGAAATAAATATAATATTCCTTTAAAAACTTTTTCACGATCTTTGATCAAATAAAACATAAACACAGGCGTTAAAATAATGGTAAACCCAGCATGAATGATACGCGTCGTCATTCTGAAGAACTCTCCACTAAATGATTGAACCCATCCAAAGATAACTTCAACAGATAAACCAAATTCTTCAAATTGGTCAATTGCCTCTTGATACGATTCTGCGTATATACTCGTTTCAATTACACTGCCGATATTGTTGATAATATTTTGAATTAAAACACTATCAAAAGAATCCACCAATCGTGTTGTGATAATAATGGCTTGAGAAATCAAAAAGGCTATCGTAATTACTAATACGACACTGATAAATAAAATTCCAATCGCAATCCCTGTAATAATACTCATGGTTTTATTCATAAACGTTTTGGTTTCTATAAACTTAGAAAAAGGGCCAATGATAAAGCTTAATAAAAAAGCGATAGAAAAGGGCATTAAAACACTTTTCGCTGCAATGCTAAACGCATTAAAAGCGTTTGGCCACAATGTATTCATCGCATTTAATCCAATCATTACCACACTAAATATGGATACTACTATTAATATTTTTATCAACCGATTTTTATGTAATATTGAAGCCATATTAACCCCCCTGAAAATGCTAACTACAATTATTGATTACTTTTATTATAGAGCAAATACTATAAATATCAAACCATGGCACCTTAAACTTTCAAAAAAAGACAGACATCCTAAGATATCTGTCAAGTTTACGCATCATATGCACGAAGGAATTTGTCCCAACAAACACCCGTTTGTAAGTTAATTATAGTGTAATAATGGGCATTGTCAATCTATTTAGCTAAGCTGCATTTTTAAAGCACTGAGCCCCTTCACAAAGGCACGTTTTGGCAGCGATTTTTTGTCCGTTTTCAACCGCTTCATCCATAGAAGCGGATTTTCCAATCATCGCCACAAATCCAGCAATAAAACTATCCCCTGCCCCCGTGGTATCTACACCCTCAATATCATGGGCTTTTGCGTGTTTTACTTGATTATCTCCATAATATAAAACCCCTTTATCTCCTAGCGTAACAACTAAACGTCCCTTATGTTGGATAATCATATCTTCTTTTGGGGTAGAACTTCCATATAGGGTTTCAAATTCAGTTTCGTTCGGAATTATGTAAGTACATTTATCCAATATTTTTTTACTTAATGGTTTGGCAGGCGCAGGATTGAGTATAACCTTAATCGATTGACGATTTGCTTTTTCCACAATATACGCTACAACATCCATAGGAATCTCTAATTGAAGCACAATATAATCAATATCATGATGATGGTTTAAAAAACGATCGACATCATTTTTATTTAAGGCGCCATTGGCTCCATCGAAAATAGTAATAGCATTATCATTATTTTGAAGCGCTATTAAAGCGAAGCCACTTTGTGTATTTTTTATCACAATATCCGTTTCTTTCAGTGCATTTGTTTTAAGGTTTTCCAACGCTAATGTAGAAAACGCATCGTTCCCTACTGCGCCTAAGAAACATACTTTATCGTATAAGCGCTTAAGCATTACCGCTTGATTTGCCCCCTTGCCACCATGGCGAATAAAATACGATTGTCCTGTAACGGTTTGGCCCATCAAAGGATGATTATCAGTATGGTAAAACAGATCAATATTAATACTTCCTATAACCGCTATTGTCATTTTTTTGCTCCTTTTTAACGACGTTCTATCTTGCTTAAAAGCGTGAGTAGTAAAGCTATCAAAATGGTTTTATTTACACTTTTTTAGTCGTAAACATCTATATTTTTACGCCCAAAGAATTCACTGCAAACACCCCCAACTAATAATGCTTAGTTTACACTCTACCTAACTTGCGATGGTCTATAATTAGTGTTTTAGCAGCGTCTACCGCTTCTTTTAAGTCCATTATATGCGCTTCACCTAAACCTATTTTATAGGTTTTAACAAAATGGTTTTCTTTAAGTCTATTGCCAATGAATTCAAAATCGTCTTCATCGTACGCATAATCTTCATACGTTATCCACTGACGCTTTCCATCTTGCATTACCGCAGTTTCTTCTTTAATCTTTTTAAGCATCCCAGTTAAGCCTTCACTTAAATGGAAACTAGAACAGCGACTAAAATCTGTCCCTAACATTAAAATCTTTCCACCGGTTTGATAGATTCTCCCAATCGGTGAATCCAGTCCAAACATTGGGCTTAACGGTTGATCTTTTGTTAAATAATCTGCCTCTTTTCCATAGGCACTAAACGATACCATGGGATGATTCGAACGTTTGGTTTGTTTTAACATCAAAAACCCTTCCGCAATTTTACCCATCCCTCTTGGTACAGACGTTTCTTTATTAAAGGCTGGTATATTATTTTTATAGATTTTATTCCAATATTTATGCGGCAATGGTGGATTTTCAAACGCTTCTGGATTCGAGTTATCGCCCGTGTGAGCAGGCATAACGATTGTCCCTTCGCTCAATGTTTCTTTCAAAGCTTCAATAACCGTTTGAGCGCCTCCTATAACGTATCCTAATTTAGAAAGTGAACTATGGACTAACACCGTATCTGTGGGCGTAATTCCCATCCGTTTAAAGTTTTCTTTAAGCAGAGATTTTGTGAGTGGGGTTGTTGTATTATTAATAACATCTTTTTCGCTCATCATATCCTCCTTGTTATGGTTTACCTCTATTATTATAAACCATTATCGAATTGAATGGAAATTTATATATTTGTAGATGAAAAAATTGTGTCTATCAAATGAGAATTCTAAAAATATGGTTTAATAAAGGACGAGGTGATTATATGAAAGCTTGGATTAAAGCTTCTAGAATACCAGCACAACTTTTTATTTTTCCAGCGCTTTTACTCGGTCAAGCCATTGCGTTTTATAATGGCTATGCGATGGATATTGAACGCGTTATAACAATTCATTTATATGGAATTTTTATGCATTTATTTATAGTTTACGGAAATGATTATGCTGATTATGAAAGTGATAAACTTAATCAAACATTTACCCCTTTTACAGGTGGATCGCGGGTTTTAGTTGATAATCTACTCAGTAAAGCAGACTTAAAAAAAGGCTTTATGCTCATGGGTGGATTAAGTATTATAATGAGTGTCATCATGAGTTTTCAGGCCCAATCCATTTATCCTGTCGCCTTAGTATTGATTGGACTTATCATTTTCCAAATGTATAGTTTTTCTCCTGTTAAGCTTTCTTATCGTGGGTATGGGGAAACCTTGCAAGTCCTCGGAGTCGGCATTATCTTACCATTAATCGGTTATACTGTCCAAAGTGGTGGTTTCGTGGGGGTATTGGGCATTATATTGATTGCTTTACTCCCATCACAACTTGCGATGGCACTATCGACTTCTATGCCTGATTATCCATCTGACTTAAAAAGTCAAAAACATACGACTGTGGTAAACTTTGGAACTATCGTTAGTAAATATTTAATCATTACTTTATACACTTTAACCGCTATAAGTTTGATTATGATTAATATAGACGATTTATCTTTAATCTATCCTTTGATTGGATTACTGTTAACTGCCGGAATGCTTGTCATTATGATTAAATATTCATTAAAGCCTGGATCTTTATCGTTGTTTTATTTTGTGGCTTTATCGATATTCATTAACACATACTTTGTATTATCGGTTGGACTACAGTTTATATTAATGTAAATAAAAAGCTTTGGACTACATTAAATGATAGTCCAAAGCTTTTTCAATAGATTCGATTTCTGGTGTTTCTTCTAAAAACACGTTTTCTTAAATATCGCAAGCACTGAGCGCTAAGAAGCTTACAAAACTAATAATTACAAATGCTACGAATTTCATAATGCACCTCTTATAATATTTTCACTATCCAATATTATACATAATAGTAAAGAATTTTACAAGGGGGCATTTGTAAAGTACTACAAGCTTAAAACACCACCATTTACCGGTAAAATCTGACCATTTATAAAGCTTGCTTGATCACTTGCTAAAAAAAGACAAGCTTCCGCGATATCTTGTGGGGTTCCTAGTCTTCTTAATGGATTGGTTTTTTTTAAATGGTTCCGTTTATCAGCGTTAACATAATCGGTCATATCGGTCTTTGTTAAAGACGGAGCAACTGCATTTACTGTTATATTTTTAGGCCCTAATTCTTTTGCGAGAGATTTTGTCAACCCGTTAATAGCAAATTTGCTTGCGGCATAATTAACTTGATTTACTTTGCCTATTATTCCGGTCTCACTCGATATATTAATAATCCGCATTGGATGATTTTCAGGGTTTTGGTTTAAAAGTGTTTTAATCATGGCCCATGTGCCTTTAACGTTAATATTCATTACTTTATCCCAGTCTGATTCTTCCATATTTTCTATTGGACCATCTTTTTTAATGCCTGCATTGTTAATTAATACATCTATTTTTCCAACGGTTTGTATGCTTTCTTTTATCATATCATTGACACCTAAAACATCAGAGACATCACATTTAAATGCCCATGCCTCAACGTTGAATGATTCTATAAGTTTTTTGGTTTCTTGCGCACGGGTGGAGTTTGATACATAATTGATGATGACATTATAGCCCGCTTTAGCAAACGTTAAGGCAGTTGCTTTTCCTATCCCGCGCGATCCACCTGTAATTAATACAGTTTTTCTCATGAACGCATCTCCTTTTAAGATTCTATATCATCGCTATCAAACCCAATTTCATAGGGTTGTCCAGTGAATATATCAGGGGAAAATGATAATGCCCACTCGCTGTCTGCTTCATTTACAATAAACGGTAAAGTTCCACTACGTGATTCATTTGGCTCTAAAGTAGTATCCATTGTTTGTAAATCAGTCTCACTCAAGACAAAATTATCAACAGAATAGGTTCCCCCTGCATTACCGTAAAGTTCAAACATTAATGATGTCGTAATAGTTTTTCTTTGATCGGATGTGTTTTCAATCGTCATATCAATTAACAAATAGTACGTTTGCTCCGGGGCTTCACCAAATTGTTCGCCTTGTGTAGTTCTAATTGATTCAACCGTTAAAACCAATCCTTCATCGCCAAATGATTGATTAAGATCTCCCTTTGTGTCTATAGAAGTATCACAACTTACAAGTAACATAATGAAAACGATTATAATCGATATTTTTTTCATGTAACCACCTCTAAAAACCATTATACAATATACCGTATTAACACAACGTAAAATATGGAGAAATCTTTATGATTTAATGTTTTTTGAGTCTAGTAAAATCGTATAATACTTCTACATACAAGCGTATTACAGTTTTTTTTATTCTATTTCATTTAAAAATACCAGTGAGTTATATCGTTTTTTAAATGAACACACAACATAGAAAGCAGAAAAAACTACTAGTCTACATTAATAAAATCCACCTTAAATAATGGAAGATAGTTTATCCAGTATTTAAGGTTTTTTATACTGCAATGGTTTATATTCTTATTTTTAACATAAATATAACCGCACTCTTTATTATTAGATTAAGCAAGATATAATCTAAAAAGTGCAGTTCAATTTTATTGTATAGTTATTTCATTGCCATTCTTCTATACGTATGACGAATCCCTTTGATCACGGTGGAGTAGGTTTTTATATTTTCAGGATTCGCAATGCCAAAAAAGCCTGCATCACCTAAATGGTGCATATCGACTCCAACTCTTTTAGCTGAGAGTGCAATGTTTTTTATCGTGTGGCTATCTGCACCTTCCTGGGAAGTTCCAATTGCGCTTAAGGCTAAGATACCACGTTGGTGTGCTAAATTTACTAATGACTCTGCATACGCTTCGCTAATACCAGGGACAGTTCCTGGTGCAGGAATTAATAAAATATCCGCTCCCGCGTCAATAAATGCATCAACATCGGATTCATTGATAATATTTTTAGCCGTTTCGCCGCCGATTCCTGCAGCGTGCATTTTTCCTGCAGCGATTACCAATTTATCACCAAGTTCTGCTTTAATGGCGCGTATTGATTGCACAATTTCCTTATTGGTAACCCCTGTTTTAGGATTGCCGGTTAACAGTAAAAATTGGGCGCCTTGTTCGTAGGCTTTTTTAGCATTTTCTACAGATGCGATTCGCCCGCTTGGAACGTCAACTCTTTGATCCATTAATGTTTCTTTTGACACGGGTTCTAGGTTAATGCCAACAAAACGGCCCACCTTTTTACGAATATCTTTTAATAACCTGGTTCCTTCATACGGATATCCGCTTAAAGTTGGATTATTGACATCATACATATTAAAGAGTAAAACATCAGCGCCAAAAGCTGCCGCTAGTTCTGCGTTTGAAACATCATAAAATAAGGCTGGAGCTGGACAGATGATTTCACTTACCATCGTACGTCCTTCAGATGCTCTTATTGCGTTTACCACAGTTTTACCTTCATAGGCATCAAACTCGTTGGGGCGAATATCTAAAATGCGCTTATTCATTATTTCACCTCAAGTTTTAATAAATCTCTTTCTGCTTTTTCCTTTTGTTTAATAACGTCTATTGTTTCACTTCCAGAAAAAGCGATTGGAGACATAATAGAATCAGCCTGTTCTTTTATTTTCTCAATGTCAAATTCTACCAATAAATCCCCAGCATTAACTACTTGGCTTTGTTTTACATGCGTTTTAAACCCATTCCCTTTCATATTGACGGTATCTAATCCTATATGAATTAATACTTCAACACCTTTAGGACTTTTTAAGCCCACTGCATGACCAGTAGGAAACATCACACTTACTTCCCCTTTAAATGGTGCATAGACTTTTCCTTCTTTAGGTTCAATTACAAATCCCGGACCTACCGTCCCTTCACTAAATACATCATCTGGTGTTTCTTTAATGTCTTTATAGATGCCTTTTATAGGCATATGAAACTTTGTTTTAATAGTAACCCTTCTTTCTATTATTATGTATAAAAATGAATGGGGGTAAAATCAGCCCCCCATTCATAATTACGAATTTTTATAGTAAATCTTCAATTTCACCAGCAATAAACTGAGAGTTAGTTCCAACAATAACTTGAATGTTTTTGCTAGAACGTAATACATCGTTTGCACCAGCTTTTTTCAATGCTTCACGATCAACTTTTTGTGGGTCAATAACTTTAACACGAAGTCTTGTAACACAATAGTCAAAGTCTTCAATATTCTCTTTTCCACCTAGACCTGCGAGCATTTTTTTAGCGGTCTCTGCATGTTTAGCAGGACCTGAAGCTTCATCATCATCATCGCCCATATCGCCTCGACGACCAGGGGTTGGAAGGTCGAATTTTAAGATTAAGTAGCGGAATGAGAAATAATAGATAAAGAAGAACCCAACACCAATAATTGGCAACATCCACCAGTTAACTGCAAGATCATTTTGTGCTTGTAAAATCATATCGACGACACCAGCAGAGAAGCCAAAACCACTTAAGGCTGGAATCGATGCAGCTATAAACATAGAAATACCAGTTAAAAATGCATGTGCTAAGAATAATAATGGTGCAACAAATAAGAATGAAAATTCAATCGGTTCGGTGATTCCGGTAAAGAATGAAGCAAACGCAGCCCCAACCATAATTGAACTAACTTTCGCTTTATTCTCAGGCTTAGCAGTATGGATCATCGCAAGCGCTGCACCTGGTAGACCAAACATAAAGATTGGGAAGAAACCAGCCATATAACGACCTGTTTCACCTTGTACACCGGTTCCACCTAAGAAGTTTTCAAGGTCAGCAATTCCAAAACCTTCAAACCAGAACACGGCATTCAATGCATGATGCAATCCAAGTGGAATTAATAAGCGGTTAAAGAAGCCATACAATCCAGCACCAAAGGCGCCTAATCCACCCATCCATTCACCAAATGAAGTTAAACCAGAGAAAAGAACTGGCCAGATGAATAAAAAGATAATGGAAATACCCATCACTATAAACGAAGTCATGATGGCAACAAGACGTTTACCACTAAAGAACGCAAGTGCTTTAGGTAATTCTACTTTGTGGAATCGGTTATACGTATGTCCACCAATAATACCACTAAGGATACCGATAAAAGCATTTTCTATATTATCAAATGCCAATCGATAATTATCACTCAATGTTCCTCGTAATGTTTCTGCACTATCAGCACTTAACAGTGTGATGAATACTAAGTACCCAACAATCCCTGCTAGTGCAGCAGCACCATCGCCTTTTTTAGAAAGGCCATACGCAACACCTGCTGCAAATAATATCGGAATATAACCAATAATACCTTCACCAGCAGTTAATAAAAATGAAGAAACTACTTCTGCAGTTCTTCCGTCGCCTGAAGAAGCAATCCAATACCCTACCCCCATTAATATGGCAGCAGCTGGTAATACAGCAACTGGTAACATAAGTGATTTACCAATTTTTTGTAAATACCCTAAAACTTTAGTACCAAAATCTTTCAATGTGTCCATAAATCTAGTTTCCTCCTCTATTTTTAATATTACTTTTCCAACTATATTACAAATCAAAATCTAGGGCGGATATTTCTTGTTTATTTTGATGATTTTGATTTTATAATCACAATTTTTGTTATAATAAAATTGAGGTGATAATATGTTTTTAGAAGTGATAGTAGAAACGTTAAAACAAGCAAAGGATGCGTCTCGCTATGGTGCAGATCGTTTAGAACTTGTAAGCGCCATTAGTGAAGGTGGACTCACACCTTCTTTAGGATTAATTGAAGCGGTTAGTGGTGCAGTAGATATTCCAGTTCAAGTTATGTTAAGGCCACATAGTGACTCTTTCGTATATAGCGAAGATGACATCAAAGTATTATTAAGAGATTTAGAACTTATTAAATCTACTAAAGCACAAGGCGTTGTCTTTGGAGCGCTACACCCTGATGGATCGATTAACGAGGGGTTACTCGATAAAGTAATAGAACAAAAAGGGCATCTTTCTTTAACGTTCCATAGAGCCGTTGATGAGTCAAAAAATTATAATGAATCCATTGCCTTATTACTTTCAAAATCAATTAATACTATATTAACGTCGGGTGGAAAACCAACAGCACTTGAAGGGAAAGAAATTCTGAATGATAAGAAAAGCCTATTCGCAGCCAATCAAGTTGAATTACTCGCTGGTAAAGGTCTCAATGCAACAAGCGTCCAAGAGATTTACAACTTAACAGGAATTTCTCATGTTCACATGGGGTCTGGTGTAAAATCTGGAGATAACATTGACGAACAAAAAATAAAGCGTGTGAAATCAATTGGGAATAGTTTATAAATAGAAAATATTATCTTTATATGCTTTAAAAACTTTTTCATTATGCGCATCCCCACTATCGAGGTTTGCACTATATATAATTGGTACATCATGTCCGGCTTTTAATAGTTTATCGCTTAATCCAACAACCATTGCGTTTGCGATTGTTGCAGCGATGACTGTACTAGTCGGACCAACTTTTTGTTCTAACGCATCAAATTTAATCGCTGCATCGCCGCTATCACCGTGATTATCAATAACAAGGTCAACAATTTCAAAAAGCCTCTTTCCTGAAGGATGTCGGCTTGATACGTTTTTAGAATACGTCAAATTTGTAATGGCGATAATTTTTGCGCCTTTTTCTTTGGCGGCATTTACAAAATCTATCATCACAGTATTTCTTCCTGAAACACTATGCGTGATAATTACATCCCCTTTTTTTATAGGGGTTTTATCGGCTATCAAACGGCCATATTTTTCCAATCGTTCAACCTTTGATGTAAAAGTTAAAGGCCTGGTATTCAGCAATAGATTAGACTCAAATATAGGGTTCACAGTTGCTAATCCACCGGCACGATAGGTTAATTCTTCTGTTAAGATAGAAGCATGTCCAGCTCCAAAAGCAAAAATGTTACGTTTATTAACCGTAGCATCAAATAATATATTTACCGCTTGATCAATGTTTTTGTCTTCTTTTTCCAGTACATTTTTTAATAACGAAGTAACATGATTAAAATAATCTTTATGATTTGGCATTGATAACATCTCCATTCTATTTTGAATGGTGTAGATTGTCTTTCAAAAATCGTTAGTTATTTAAATATTCATGTCATAATAAGAATTTTATCTTTTACTGGTATATTCCACTTTCACCTTTATTATAATGACAACTATCCTCATTGTCAAATGTATAGTGTAAATTTTATGTATTGACACATAGTGGTATTAATTATTATAATTAGGTATATACCAAATTTTAAATTTAAGGCGTGATATTTATGAAGCCCAAATATCTTGAGTTGGTTGAGCATTTAGAGACTATGATGGAACAGATGGGGAAAAATCAAATGATTCCTTCAGAACGTGAGCTTTCAAGTAGACATTCTATATCAAGAATGACAGTTCGTAAAGCTGTTGATTTTTTAGTGAAACAAAATAAACTATATCGAATTAATAAAGTCGGTACCTTCACTACAGATGAACGACTCTATAAACAAGCAGATAGTTTTAGTGGGTTCACTAACGAAGTGGAAAACGCTGGTGGAATCCCTGGCAATCAATTAATCGAGTATTCATTACAAGGGGCTAGTGCGTTTATTGCCGCAAAACTTAATATAAAAGAAGGCGAATTAATCTACCGTATTGTGCGTCTGCGACGTAAAAACAATGTTCCTATTATGATAGATGAAGTTTATTTTCCCAAAGCGTTAATTCCCTTAACTGAAGAGATTGTTCAAGGATCAATTTATGAATATATAGAAAACGACCTTAAACTTGATGTAAATTACGCTACCCAATCCTATCACGCAACATTTCCCAATAAAACATTTGCTAAATACCTTGAAATTGACGAAAACACCCCTATTATTGAGACGGAGTTAAGTGCATTTTTAAGTAATGGTCAGGTATTTGAATACAATAAGGCTTACATCAATACAAATAGATACGAGATATTTTCTAGATCTTATCGATAAAAAAGAAAGGAATATCTATGCAAATATCTATTAAAAGCAAATCATTATTCTCCTATCAACTACTCATGTTTATACTACTTGGTGCTTTGTTTGGAGGCTTAGTTTTATTGATGTTACAAAGTTTTGTGGGCGGTAGTTGGATTTTAATTGAAAACAGTCCCGTTTTAACTTTACTAGTTTATTATGGTTTAGGGATTATATTATCGACATGGTATGTACAAAGAGATTATGTGATGTATCGAAAGCGGACCCTTATAATATCTGATACGCATTTAGCCTTTATAAAGGATAGTGATCCTGCAGATACCTTTGCGATACAAACTTTAGAAGATATTAGAAAAACGCAATTTATTTATAGACTTGTGAGCGGGCATAAAGTAACATTTGTTTTTAAACCTAAAGATGAAAAACGTACGAGACATAAAATGCTTTTAGTAAGTAAAGAAGATTTAGTCTTAATAGAAAAAACGATTGATCCAGTCCATAAAACGATTAACAAACTATAAACAATTCTCCCTACATTATTGTATTACTGATAATGTAGGGAGAATTTGTTTTCTTATGATTCAATATCAATGTTGTATTCTTTAAATGCTGCTAAGACACCTTCTAACGATTCTTCTTCGTCGCCACCCTCTACTCTAATGATGACTTCTCCGCCTTGTGGGATTGCTAAAGACATGACCGCAAGAATACTTTTAAGGTCGATTTCTTTGCCTTCATAAATCATTTTGATGTCGCTTGTGTAAGAAGACGCTTTTTTCGAGATTTTAGAAGCGGGGCGAGCATGGAGTCCGGCTTCATCAGAAATTACAATTTTCTTTTCTTTCATACTTTATCACCCTTAAATTGTTTTATTATTTTTTTTACATCAACAGCTTCATTGGCATTTAGTGCATCTTTACTTAATTGTATCAAATCTTTGTGGTTTAGGGAATTTAATGTTTTACGAATTTCTAAAATACTTGTTGGTGACATTGATAGTTCATCTAGTTCCATGCCAGTTAAGAGTAGTGCTATATCTAAGTTCCCTGCTAATTCCCCACACATCCCGACTTCTATATTATTGTCATGTCCGGCATCTATGACTGATTTTATTAGTCTTAAAAGGGTAGGATCATGCGGTTCATATAAATAACTTACTGATTCATTCATGCGATCGGCCGCAAATAAGTATTGTATTAAATCATTTGTACCAATACTGAAAAAGTCTACAACTTTTGCGAGTCTATTTGCGTTTAAAGCGGCCGCAGGAATTTCTATCATAATCCCGAGTTTTATATTTTTTTGATACGATTTATTATCATGTTCTAACGATGTTTTTACTTCTTCTAAAATCGATTTAACACGCTTTATCTCACTTTCTAACGCGATCATAGGAATCATAATTTTTACTTCCTTATGGTCTTTTGAAGCTATTAATAAAGCTCTTAATTGTGTTTTGAATAATTCAATTTCATCAAAACATAGTCTGATTGCTCGTTTACCTAAGAACGGATTATCTTCTTTTGGTTGGTCAATATAAGGAATATTTTTATCGCCACCAATATCTAATGTTCTTACAATAACAGGCTGAATCGTATCAAAAACTTTTTTATAGGAATCAATTTGAGTTGCTTCATCGGGCATTGTATCATTTTCCATAAAAAGAAATTCAGTTCTAAAAAGGCCAACCCCTTCTGCGCCATTTTGAGTGATGGCATTCACTTCATTGTGTGATCCAATATTGGCATATAAAGGAATCTTATGCCCATCTTTAGTTTTGGTTGGCTGATCTTTATATTGTTTTAAAGTCTTTAAATATGATTGGTATTTTTTTAATTTAGATTGGGCTGTTTGTTTGCTTTTACCGTTAGGATTAATAGTAATATTATGATCAAGTGCATCTAAGATAATAGTATCGTCATTAGAAACCGATTCGATCATATTTTCTGCCCCGACTATAGCAGGAATTCCTAACGCTCTTGCCATAATCGCACTATGTGAAGTTAAACCGCCTACTTCAGTAATAAAGCCTTTGACAAATTGTAAATTGAGACTGGCTGTATCACTCGGCGTTAAATCGTGTGCAATTATAATGGTTTCTGTGTCAATGAGTGATGGATCGTTTGGGACTTTATCTTGTAAGTAAAGTAATACTCGGGTTTTGATGTCTTTAATGTCTGATGCTCTTTCTTTAAAATATTCGTCATCCATGGCCGAAAAAATATCAATGAATTGATTGGCAACTTTTTCAAACGCTGCATCAGGGCATAAATTTTCTCCTTCGATGATGGCTTTTGTTTGATTAAGCATTTCAGGGTCATTCACCATTTGAATATGTGCATCAAAAATCTCAGCTTCTTCAGGTCCCATGTTTTGTTCCGCGTTTTCGCGAATTTTTTCTAAATCAGACGTGCTTTTTTGAATAGCCATTTTGAGTTTTTTAACACTTTTTTTGGTATCGTCACAGGTGTTTTGTTTCACTTCAATATGAGGTGTTTCCATAATATGAACGTTCCCTATGGCGATGCCTTCTGAAGCTACTTTGCCTTTTTTCATCTTGGTCACATCCTTTAATCTATATCGAATAAGTTCCCATTTTTCATCACTTTAGTAATCGTAATGGTTTCATCAAAGAAGACTAAATCGGCACGTTTTCCTTCTTGAATACTGCCTGTTTTATCGTATATTCCAATCGCTTTAGCTGGATTAGTAGCCGCCATTTTCACGGCATCTTCTATAGCGACATTATTTGATTTTATGATATTTTTAATGGCTTGATTTAAATTTAATGTTGAGCCAGCAATTGTCCCATCAGCCAAGTGTGCAGCTCCATTTTCAACCGTAACGCTTTGTCCACCTAAATCATACGATCCATCTTTTAACCCAGCAGCGCGCATAGCATCAGATACCAATATCAAATTATCAATGCCTTTAGCTTTGATTGCTAAGTCTACCGAGGCTGGATGTAAATGAACGTTATCAACAATTAATTCTGCCATTATATTAGGGTTAGTCAAAACTGCGCCTACTGTTCCAGGTTCGCGGTGGGTGAAACCGCGCATTCCATTATATAAATGAGTTGCGATACTCATCCCTTTTTCAATGCCTAAACTGGCTTCTTCAAAGGTTGAATCTGTATGGGCTATTGCACTTTTGATATTGTGTTGGTTTAAGGTTTTAACTACCTCTAAAGCCCCTTCGATTTCAGGCGCAAGCGCGACAACTTTCATGCTGCCATCAGCTAAGTCAATATAATGTTTCATTAGTTCACTATTTGGTTTTATAATTGACTGTTCGGGTTGAGCGCCTTTTTTCAAAACGTTAAAAAATGGTCCTTCGAAATAAATGCCTTCGACAAAGGCCGCTTTTGAATCAGATAATTGGCTTTTTTGATAACTAGAAATGGCTTTAATCGAGGCTTCTAAAATCGGTTTAGAAGCGGTTACAGTTGTTCCTAAAAAGCTTGTGACACCATTCTTCAAATGATACTTTGCAATATTTTTAATTGCTTCTTGAGTTCCGTCTACCCCATCATATCCCGTATTGCCATGATTGTGGATATCGATAAACCCAGGGGAAAGATACTGTCCTTGACCATTAATGGTTTGGTCTGCTTTAAAGTCATTATCATCATCGACGAAGTAAATTTTTTTAATAATTCCATTATCAATTAATATCCCGCGGTTATTTAATATGCCATCTTCTGAAATGAGTTTTATATTCTCAATACACTTTTTCATAAGAATGCTCCTCTACTAGTTTTGCGGCAGCTTCATCCAGTACAATTGTCACATCTTTGTGAATATGTAAGATGCTTGCTGGTAATGCTGGATCAATGGTTGTCTGGTTGAGTAATTGTTTTATAATAGCTTGCTTTTTTTCGCCTAAAGCTAATAAAATGATACGTTTAGCGTGCATGATATTGCCTATCCCCATCGTAATGGCTTGTTTGGGAACATCTTCAATTGATTCAAAGTATCTAGCGTTGGTCTTGATGGTAGATTCATTTAGATTCTCTATGTGGGTATGTAAACTAAATGTATCACTGGGTTCGTTGAAGCCAATATGGCCATTTGTTCCTATCCCTAACAACTGGATGTCCACGCCACCCGATAGACGGATAAGTTCTTCATAGTTTTTTGCTTCTTTATTTGGATCATTAGCCATACCATTTGGGATGTGTGTATTTTTAGGATCGAAATCGACAAACTTATAGAGTTGCTGTTTCATATAGTATGCATAACTTTGTGGATGAGATTGCTCTAGTCCAAGATATTCATCTAAATTGAACGCCTTTGCATGATTAAATTTTATTTCTCTTTTTTGGTACGCGTTAACCAATTCACTATAAAATAATTTGGGAGTTCCGCCCGTTGCAAAGCCTAAAACCGGATTATACTTTTGATGGATCACATTCATAAATTGTTCTACGACATAACGCGATGCTACTTGTGCATTTTTAGCAATGACTATTTTCATATAACCCACCTTTCATTTGTTGGTATACTCCAATTTTATCATTTTTTAAACTTTTTAAAAAGACTTAAGCTATATAGAAATAAATTATTCAACGGTATTTAATAAATACTTTACTATAGATGGCAATCTATTTGACCAATCATACTCACTGTGTTCTCCACCAGGGATGACTTTATATATGATAGCCCCTTTGGGTGCTTGGGTTAAAATCGTGTTATAGATTTTATTATTCGTCTTTAAATAGGTCTCTTTAGAAGCATTAAAGGTTTCATTATCTCCACAATCCATGTAGATTTTTATATCGTTTTTATAGTGTGCTTCTTTAAAAAGTGTTGTTAACTTAGTGGGCGCTACAAAAAACGCGCCGGATAAACTAGCAACTTTATTAAAAGTATCAGGGTATTTTATCGCTGCGTATAGCGAAATTACACCGCCCATAGACGATCCTAACATTATAGTTTGGCGGGGAATCGTGCGGTAGGTTTTGGTTATATATGGGTTAAGTGTAAAATATATATAGTCTATGTAAATATCGCCCATTCCGCCATAGGGTTCATAGTTTTTCAGCTCAAACGAAACAGGGGAATATTCATCTAAACGTTTGTCTGATAACGGAGAGGAAATTCCTACAAGAATGGTTTCTTGTAACGCATCGTTTGATTCAACAATATCTAAAAGTTTCCATGATTGATTATTATAGGCGTCTTCATCAAAAAATAAATTCTGGCCATCCTGCAAATAAATAATTGGGTAGGATTTTTCTGAATGATAATAATCTTCAGGTAACTTAATATATAAAGTGACCTCACGGTTTAGGGTCTCAACATAGTGCGTTTTTTTAATGACAGTCATATTCCCCCTCTTCTTCCCTTAGTGACATTTTAACCTGGTTTATAAATGCGGTAATATTAGCCTGATTTAATTCAATATTGTCAGTATTTAAAAAAACACTATCTTTTATGACTTGATCAAACACATAGCGTTTTAAAAGAGGCATTTTTTCTTTTCTCACCTCTCCTCCAACATGGACAGGCGTGTTTAGATGATTAATAAACTGCTTAGGAAAAGAGTGCGCTAAATATTTATCAATATCCATTTGGCTATCGATACCAACCAAAAACATAAAAAGATTTTTAGTTGTAAGGTTCACAAGGTGTTTATAGATAAATTTTCTTATCGGTTTAGGGTAGTGCCCCATATACATAGGCGCTCCAAAAACAACCGTATCAAACGGGTCCATTGATAAAAGGGGATATGATTTTATATCCATGGTTAATACGGCTATGCCTTGGTCAATTAATTGCTTTTCAATCAGTAATGCGACATCTTTCGTGACTCCAGTTTTTGATGTATATAGTATTAGTGTAGACATCGAAACATCCTTAATAGTAAGTTATAAAAATTATACCATACCTTTTTATTTATAAAAAGATACGAGTGCCATTGTTGCGCTCTTGATGATTATTTGATAAGATACCTATATTATAAGGAGGGAAAATGATGAAAAAAGTAATTGTATTTGTAACCATTTTATTAAGTTTTATATTAGTTGGATGTAGTGAAGAAAAAACCCCTATGGAGGAATTTATAGTTGAGTTAAACTTAAATGAGCCCCTTAATGAATCGATAACGATTCCGGATTCATATGAAGAGTTCGCTGTTAGTTTTGAGTCTTCAAACCCTGATATTCTTTCAAATACTGGATTTCTTAATCAAGCGAGTATTCCAGAAAACGGCACAAGTGTGGATTTAATGTTTACCCTTAGTAGCGATGATGAAACCTATGAAGAAACATTGAGTGTTCAAGTAGAACAGTCTGGGGCCCCTTTTATCGTGAACCAACGAACATTACAGTTTGAAAGTCTTGCGAGTGAGTATTTATTAGATGACAGTGAAATTGAGTTAAATTATTCACAATATGAAGGCATGCCTTTTGTTGACGTTGAATCCTTTTTAACCTTATTAGATGGTGGAGAATCTCAAGGTGCCATTGATCTTGAATATTTTGAGTTCCAACGAGACGGCGCTATATTAACTTTAGAACTTGTTGATCTTGAAGAGGATGAAGAGGATATCGATGATGGGGATGTTGTGATGGATGATGATGTAGACCGTATCTTGGAAATAGATTTTGAATCTAATACATTAACGGTTACTTCTTTTGATTTTTTTAGAGCTTTTTCCGAATCTACTCAAACCGATTTTGGTGAGGATTTAGAACTATACGATTATGATTTAGAAGTTGGAGAAGCTGTCACTATGGATTTAAACGCTTATGACTTATCATTAATTTATCAAGATGAAGGCTATTATATGCCTTTTCATTTAGCGAACTTGTTTTTTAGTGGAATGATGTACGATGTATATTACAATGGCGATATGGTTTATGGATTTGATACGTATCAAGGAACCGCTTCGGGCTTTGGGTCTAACTTAAGGTCTAGTGATTATTATGATACTATTAGCGATACGTTGTTAGAAGAATCTTATAACTATATGGTTTTTACGTTTGATTATTTTTATGGGCTTAAGGATGATCAAGGTGTTTCTACTTATTATGATGAATTTTCTAAAGAAGCATTTATGGATTCAAATGGACATACAGACGCTGTGTTTGAGACGGTCTATGCTTTAGATGATTTACATACCTCCTTTTTAATGAGTGGGATGTTTGACCCAAATTATGATAGAGATGCAGATATGAGCGAAGGACGTACCGGTGGTTTTTATGAAAGTTACCAATACTTATTTGATGAAGATTTATGTCGGAGTGGGATTAGATATTTAGATGATGACTCAATCGCAGTCATTTCTATTGGTGGGTTTGAATCTCGGACACCACAAAGTTTTTCTAATGCTTTAGACATTATTGACAATCGTGGAACTGTAGATGATATTGTTGTTGATTTATCATGTAATACCGGCGGCGTAGTGGGAACAATGATTCAAGTACTAGGATACATGACGGATGAGCCTTTACCTTTTTACTCAATTAATCCTACCGATGGGGCAAGAAGTACAACCTGGTATACATCAGAAGTTGAAGCACGAGATGAGTATGAATGGCATATTCTTTCCAGTCCTGTTTCCTACAGTGCAGCAAACATGATGATTTCAATTGCGAATGATTTAGACATCGCAAACATTATTGGAGAAAATTCTGCTGGTGGGGCTGCATCTATCACCACGAATATTTTACCTTCAGGAACAACGATTATTATGAGCTCTACGAGTGTTTCGGCAAATAAAGATTATGATTCTATCGAAATGGGTGTCGAGGTAGATGAATTTATACCATTAGAATCATTTGATGATGATTCTAAATTAATTGACGCGATTCGATGATATACTATGCACAGGATTCCATATCCTGTGCATTTTTATAGAAAGGGAGCGTATTATGAAAAAACAAATCATATCTAAAGGCGATTCGATGCAAATTACGTTGCTCATGATTATTGTATTTTATCCTTTAATGGGCATTATTATGGCATTATCCCCTTATGAAGATTCACTTTATATTAACGCAATTTGGATCAATATTTTAAGTATTTTAATCCTATTGGTATTGGTGATCACTAAGATTTACTTTTTAAAAAATAAAGCCTTACCCGCTCATGGGATTACGGTCAGTAATAAAACGTTTAATAAAACAACCAATCATCAATTGCTAATCTTAATGGGTATGATTATTTTAATGTATGGCTTAGCGTTTAGTGTTATCATGAGTTTTTATGCGCCCTTGAATTACTTAATCCCTGCAATTATAAATGTAATTTATGTAGTATTTCTTGCCCAAAAGCTTAAAGATTATCATATTGCCAATCCCTTTGATGTTTTTGTGGTGTTTAGTTTTAAGAATAAACGCATATTTTCCCCAATGAAACAAGAGCCATTCACTGTTTATTATATAGAGCAATAGACTTTTTATATTTATTAAGATACAATGAAATTAATAAAGTGTAAGGAGGCATTACATGAAAGACGTTATTGATTTTTATGATAATTTACCGTTTATTGTAAAGCTTATTTTAGCATTCCCTTTTATCGATGGGATTGCATGGGGCATTTATCGTGTTGCAAAAGGACTTCATAAACAAAATACTATATTAATCATTGCGGGTATATTATGGATTTTTGCAGGCTTTTTCTTATTTTGGATTATCGATTTAATTACCATTATTCTCCATGGAAAGCCTACCGTTTTAGTAGATTAGTAACCCCGTTGTATTGAACACCCCTCTTATTGGGGTGTTTTTTTTTGAAATATCATTAAAATTTGCTTTTTTTGTTTAACTTAAGAAATTTTTTGGTATAATCTTAAACGGTTAGGAGTGGCACATATGCAAGCAGTCGCACATAAAATAAATAAAAAACTCTATTACGGATGGGTCATGGTAGCTGTAAGTGGCTTGGGGCTCTTTTTTTCTGCACCCGGACAGACATTTTCTATCAGCGTCTTTATTAATGCCTGGAGAAGTGAATTTGGATATTCTTCTTCTTTGATGAGTGCTGGGTATATGGTCGCAACGATAGCGAGTGGATCATTACTGGTTGTGATGGGAAAACTAGTTGATAAATATGGACAAAGAACCATGATGATGATTGTTGGCTTTTTGCTTGCGCTTAGTGCTTTTTATAATAGTTATGTAACAAATATTGGAATGATATTTTTTGGGTTTTTCTTATTAAGATATTTTGGACAAGGCTCAATGACGTTAATCCCACATTCATTAGTTCCTCAATGGTTTGAAAAAAAACGCGCCTTTGCGATGAGTATAGAAAATTTAGGAGGCCTCATCGCTACATTAAGTGTCCCAACCATTAACTATTGGATGATCACTTCTTTTGGATGGCAAATGGCCTTTCGTTTTTGGGGTATTGCGTTAATTGTAATCTTTATTCCCGTCGTGTTTTTAACGGTTATTAATAAACCTGAAGATATAAATATGCAAATGGATGGCGAACATAACGGAGAAGATGCCGTTAAAGCCTCAATAGAAAAGATGAATGCTGAAAGCTTTATGTTATCAGAAGCCGTAAAAACAAAAGAGTTTTGGTTTATTGGGGGTATGAGTATAATTGTGCCTATGTTTTCAACCGGTGTTACATTCCACTTTTTTGAGATGATGTCGCAACGCAATTTGAGTGAAAACAACGCTGCGTTTATTATTGGGATGTTAGCATTCCCGGCATTTTTTATGCCCTTTGTAGCTAAAGTACTTATTGATAAATTTCCACCAAAATATATCTTTTTAACGACGCTTATCATGATTTTTCTTTCCATGATTTGGTTAGCCTTTTTTGTCTCAGGGTTAATAACCGCATTGGCGTTTATCATATTTTATGGAACCGCAGTTGCGGTGCAAGTTGTTACACTAAATGTAATTTGGCCGACCTATTTTGGCAGAAAATATATCGGATCAATTCGTGGAGCGGCACAAGTGTTTATGGTCGTCTCTACTGCGGTTGGTCCGTTACCACTTGGATTGAGTCATGATTTTACTGGTAGTTTTAATTACGCCATATACTTAATGATGACCCTTACGATTGGATCGATGATTTTATCCATCTCTATTAGAGAACCACAAAAAACGTAAAATAAAAGCGATTCGCATCGCTTTTATTTTAGAATTTTCTTAACCAATTTCTCTTTTTTATCATAAGGTGGATAAGTTAAGTTTGGATCAAATTTAGTAGATTTTTTCATAATTGATTTCATGTTTGAGAACGTCTCAAAACTATACCAGCCATGATATTTTCCCATACCGCTTGTCCCGACGCCACCAAATGGTAGATACGGATTCGCAACATGTAAAACCGTATCATTAATGGCGCCACCACCAAATGAAAGACGATCAATAACGTTTTGATGCATGGGTTTAGATTCTGAGAAGATATAAAGCGCTAATGGTTTAGCTTTTTCTTTTAGTGTAGTGAATAACATGTCAGTAGAGTCAAAGGTTAATACTGGTAAAATAGGCCCAAAGATTTCTTCTTGCATGATTGGATCATCAAAGGTTACATTATCTACAATCGTTGGCGTGATTGTTAACGTTTTTGAGTCTGTTTCGAAACCGAAAATTACTTTGTTTGGATCGACTAAATCTTTGATCCGATTAAAATGTTTTTCATTGATAATTGTAGGATAACTGGTTGATTCATGAGCATAAAATGCTTTTAACGTTTCCGATAAAATAGTCAAAAATTCTTGTTTAACGGCTTGGTCTATATATAGATAATCTGGAGCAATGCAGGTTTGACCTGCATTTAAAAATTTTCCGAATGCGATGCGTTTAGCTGTAACTTTTAAATTCGCATCTTTGGTAATGATTGCGGGAGATTTTCCCCCCAGTTCAAGTGTCACTGGAGTTAAATGTTTGCTTGCGGCTTCGTAAACGATTTGACCAACTCGTGTCGATCCGGTAAAAAAGATATGATCATAAGCATGCGTTAACAGTGCTTGTGTCGTTTCTACGCCACCCGTTTTTACATAAATGTATGCTGAATCAAACGTTTCATTCAATAATTTTTCTATTAAGGTTTCTGTATGACTAGAAAATTCACTGGGTTTTATAATCGCGGTATTCCCTGAGGCAATCGCCCCAATTAATGGTTCAATTACGAGTTGAAAAGGGTAATTATATGGGCCTATAATAAGTACTGTCCCTTTGGGCTCATAATATATTTTGCTTTTTGATAAGCCTTGATAAATAGGGGTTTTTACTTTTTTAGGATTCATCCATTTTTTTAACCGTTTAAGGGTTTGACGAATAGAATGTAATGTGAATCCAATCTCGGTAGCGTACGCTTCAAATGAAGACTTGTTAAGGTCTTTTTTTAACGCCTCTTTAATGGCAGATTCATTTGTTTGAATGATGCGATATAGCGTTTCAAGTTGGGTTTTTCTAAACGTATAAGGTTTAGTCGCATCACTTTTAAAAAACGATTTTTGAGCGTTTAAAATATCTTTCATATAACCACATCCTAATACTATTTTTTGACTCCTTTTTTAAGGAGCGGTGTGTTGTAGTTTTCGTTGATACTTTTTAAAACATTATTCACATGTTCTTCTTTACTTAAAGAATCTTTGGGTTCGAAGATATTTAATTGCTTAAAGAGTTGTGATTTTTTTTCTAAGTTAGAGGCACTTACACCGAGTAAGTGAACCGCTTTTTCTTCATACAATGATTCATAAAGGTTTTCAACGGCTTCAAATATTTCATAAAAACTATCGGTATGATACGGAAATGAAAAATGTTTCGAGTGGGTTTCAAAATCCATAAATCTGACTTGTACTGCGATGGACTTGGTCGCTAATGAGACATCTTGTAATCTTTCTACAACACGGTTTGTTAGTTTTCTTAAAGCCTCTATTTGTTCTGTATATTCGTGTAGAAAGCCTTCAAAAGTTTTTGAGTTTCCGATGCTTTGGTGTGAATTTTGTCTGGAAGGATCAACTTTACTCCCATCTTCTCCGTGTGCTTTTCCTAAAAAACTTTCAGTTTGATTGCCTAAAAAAGCTTCCAGTTTTTTAGTGTTTGTAAAAGTCGCAAAATCTCCAATCGTTTCAATGCCTAAAAGTTTAAGGTTTGGGACAGTTTTTTTACCAATTCCATGTAATGCTTCTATCGGTAGAGGCCACAACTTTTCTTTTATGTCGCGTTTTCTCAATATTGTAATGCCAAGTGGTTTTTTCATGTCCGATGCCATTTTCGCTAAAAACTTATTAGGCGCAATTCCAATACTTACAGGCAAATCATACGTTTTTAGTAAATAGGCTTGCATCTCTTTAGCAATTTCTAAAGGATGAACACCTTTTAAGTCATTGGTCATATCCAAATAGCCTTCATCTATTGAAGCAGGTTCTAAAGCGTCTGTGTATGTTTTAAGGTAGTCGAAGAAATATCCTGAATATTTTTCATATATTGGAAAATTGGTCGGTAAAACTTTAAGTTTGGGACATAACCTTCTAGCTTCTACTAAAGGCATAGCACTAGTCACGCCATATTTTCTAGCTTCGTAATTTGCGGTGGTTAAAATGCCACGGTCATTTTTAGGGCCTATGCCCAGTGGCACATTTTTTAAGGCTGGGTTCTCCGCCATTTCACAGCTGGCGAAAAATGCGTTTAGGTCTATATGAAAGATAACATTGTATTTTTTCATGATTTAAACTTTCCTTTTTAAGAGATTTACAGTATAATGGAATACGCGAAGTCAAATTGTATATTGAGGTGAAAATTTATGCCTGAAAGTCGTAAACGTAAGAAAAAGAATCAAGAAGAAGAGGCGCCAGTTTATATTAATCCTATGAAACAAACGTGGGGAAAAGTTGTTGTATTCATCCTTGCAGTTGGATTTGTTTTAGGGTTAGTTGCGACCACTGTTTTCGTCATGTGGCAAGTAATGATGTGATAATGAGTTAAAAAGCGCTTAGGCGCTTTTTTTATTTGAGTAATTCTACGGCACTTTTTCGAGACGCCTCTGTTATATTATCGGAAGAGATCATTTGTGCTAAAATATCAACGCGCTTTTCGTAATCCAATAAACTTATATTGGTGCTAACTCGAGAGGCGTGTTGTTTTTTATGTATATAGTAGTGATGGTCTGCCTTAGCAGCGACTTGTGGAAGATGAGTAATCGCTAAAACTTGAATATTTTTTGATATTTGATGCATTTTTTTAGCAACCTGACTCGCCACATAACCACTAACACCTGTATCAATCTCATCAAAAATCATTAAGTTTAACCCTTCTTTTTTTACCAATAGCGTTTTAAGTGCTAACATGATACGGGAAAGTTCACCACCAGAAGCGATTTTTCTTAAAGGTTTTAATGGTTCTCCTGCGTTCGTTGTTAACATGAATTCTACTTGATCTATACCATTTTCATTAAAGCGTGTATACGCTTGGTAATCTTTAGGAAATGTATCATCAAAAACTATTTTAAATTGGGCCGCTTTGAGTTCTAAAGCATCGAGTTCATGCTTTAATGTTTTTTCGATATTGCGTGCAGTTTTTATACGTATTTCTCGTAATGATTTCCCTGCTTTTAAGACTTTACTAAAAGCATTTTTCACTTTATTTAACGCTTCGTTTAATGTTTCATCATAATTATCAAACGATTGAATTTCGTCATTGATTGTCTGATGATATGTGATGAGTTCATCTATATTTTTATTATATTTTCTTCTTAAAGTATCGAGTGTATGTTTTCTACTTTCTAACGTTTCTAATTCTTCAGGATCAAAATCTAAATCATCAAGCATATTCGATAACGTTTCTCTTATGTCATCGAGTTCGTAATAAGCACTTTCTGTTCGGGATTTTAAGGATGCATATACATCATCAAATGTTTCAATTTCTGAAAGTTCTTTTGCAGCTTCATAAACATTGGCGGTCGCATCGCTAGATTCTAATCTATCGTATGATTGTTTTAAGGCATGAAAAATAGCGTCAAAGTTTTGAAGGGTATTTAAGCGTTCTTCGATCGTTTCTAGCTCATTTTCTTTTAAGTTATGATTATAGAGTTCTTCACTTTGAAATTTTAGAAGGTCTAATTTTTCGAGCATGGTATCTTTATCATTTTTTAATGTACTATAGCGTTTATATGATTGTTTATATATTTCTAAAGCATTATGATACAACGTTTTAAAAGTGGCAATTGAAGGGTCGTAGCTATCGATTAACGCTAAGTAACTTTGTGCATCGAACAATCGTTTTGTATCATGTTGGGTGTGGATATCTGCTAAATGTGAAGTAATATGTCTTAAGTCTGAAAGGGTAATCGTTTCACGATTAATTTTAATTAAATTTCCACTATTTTTTTTAATTTTACGTGTTATTAATATTTCATCGTCTTCATAAGGAATTTCCATCGCTTTTAACGTTGCTTTTACTTTTTTATTTAAGGGTTCAAATATTGCGGTTATTTCCGCATAATCAGCTTCGCTTCGAATGATTTCTGATGAGGCTCTCTCTCCTAGTAATAGTCCTATTGCGTCGATCAGTAAACTTTTTCCTGCCCCTGTTTCACCTGTTAATACGTTCATTCCATTTTCAAAAGAAACTTCTACATTTTCTATAATAGCGAACTGTGAAACCTTTAAATATTTTAACATGGAAATCCTCCTAGCCGAGTGATGTAGCTGTTTTAATAAGGGTATCAATCTCTATATTCAATTCTTTAGTCCCTAAATAAAGTAGAAATTCTTTATTACCGGATTGACCTTTAATAGGGGAGGGCGTTAACCCGCTGATTGTGAACCCCATATGCACGACACTATCAAGATAATGTCTTAAAATCTTTACATGCATTTTCGGATTTTTTATAACCCCGCTTTTAGGGGTGTTTAAGCTTTCAAATTGCGGTTTAATTAAAATAACAATTTCGTGATTAATACCAATACTATTTAAATGGTTTAATATTTTTAACCCTGAGATAAAACTTACATCACATACCGTGATATCAATATTTCTAAACTCATGGTGTTTTGTGGCTAAAAAATTGGTGTTTTCCATCACGATTACATCAGTATTGTCTTTAATCTTAGGATGTAATTGATTGGTCCCAACATCAAGCGCAAATACTTTTTTAGCGCCATGAACGATAGCACAATCAGTAAATCCACCACTTGATGCGCCAATGTCTAAAACAGTTTTATCATTAAAATCGATATTAAAATCATGGATAGCTTTTTCAAGTTTTAATCCCCCTTGTGATACGTACGGATTAACCGATTTAACAAATTCAATCTTAGGGGTTAATGGGACTAAAAATGATGGTTTTTTCACTACCCTATCATTGACGCTGACGGCCCCATTTTTAATCGCAATGCTTGCTTTATGGCGCGATTCGAAATAAGCGTGTTCTTTTAAGTATTGATCAAGCCGCATTATGAATCAACGCTTCCATTTGCTTTACTATACTCACAGGGTCTAGGCCGTAACGTTTAAGCATAGTCATTCGATCGCCTTGTGGGACAAAAGCATCTTCAAAAGCGAGTATTTTATACTGTTTTGGTGGCATGTTTAGTTCATACAAGGCATGTAAGACTCTTTGTCCTAATCCCCCATCCTCACAGGATTCTTCAACGCATAAAATAGGAGCGTCTTGATTAATCGATTGAAGCATGGTTTTATCTAATGGTTTTATAAATCTAGCATTAATTAAATCAATATCCAGGTTCTTCTCTTCTACCAACTCTTTAATCTTGGCCAGTTGATCTCCAAACGCAATAATGGTTCCTTTCGTTCCGTTTAAAAGTTTTTCCCACGACGGGTAAATGGGAGTAGTTTTTAAATATGATTCATCAAACGGTGTTTGACTTTTTGGGTATCTGATGGCGATTGGGCCCTGGTGATGATTAAACGCGTATTGATAAAGCCCCATAAGTTCTTGACCATCTTTAGGGTGTGCAATGGTTATATTAGGGATATGAGAAAGCATAGGGATATCATATATTCCTTGATGGGTTTCCCCATCACCACCAACCAATCCCGCTCTATCTATGCCGATAATTAACGGGGCATTTTGTCTAGCAACATCATGAATAAGCTGATCATAAGCGCGCTGCAAGAAGGTGGAATAAATGCTTAAAAATGTTTTAACCCCTTTCATCGCAATCGCACCCCCCATTGTAACGCTTGTAGCTTCAGCAATGCCGACATCGATGAATTGATTAGGATAATTGGTTTGAAAATTAGATAAATCAGAGCCTGATGCCATGGCTGGACTCATAACATAAAAATCCTTATGTGTTTTAGCATAGGCTTCCATAAACATAGCAGTGACTGAAGAATACGTAAACATTGTTGTGGTTTTTTTAGATTGATTGCCATTTATTTTTTCAAAAGGTTTCACCCCGTGCCAAAGTCCTAAAGAATCGTTTTCGCTTGGAGAATACCCTTTTCCTTTTTGAGTTTTAATATGGAGCACGGTTGGTTTATTGGCATGCTTAGCCATTTTAAATGCCCGTAATAGATGTTTAAATGAATGGCCATCGATTGGGCCGTAATAATCATATCCTAGTGCTTCAAAATAGTTCTGACCGGTAATAAACCCTTTAAATCTTTTTTCGACTTTTGAAGTAATAGGGCGTAACTTAGAAGGGATCAAAGCTTTTGTTTTTCGTCTTAAACCGCGATACGCTTTACGCATTCTAACTTGAGAAAGCATTTTAGATAAGTGCCCAATATTTTTAGAAATGCTCATTTCATTATCATTCAAAATAATAATGGGATTTTTATCTGGATAATGGCCTAAAAAATTAAGGGCTTCGAGTGCTGCGCCACTATTAAATGCGCCATCACCAATTAAGGCGATAATGTTACCAATAGTATCATTGTGCGGTTTTGCAAAAATCATCCCTGCAGCTGCAGCGATGGAAGTTGAGGAGTGACCGGCTTCGTAACAGTCGTGTTCACTCTCTTCTCTTTTTAAAAAACCGCTCAATCCATCCGTTTGTCGAAGGGATGAGAACTTATCGGCACGGCCGGTTAATATTTTATGAACATACCCTTGATGACCCACATCAAAAATAAGATGATCTTTTGGCGAGTCAAAAACTTTATGGAGGGCAATGGTAAGTTCTACAACCCCCATATTAGATGCGAAATGTCCACCCGTTTTACTAAGCGTATTAATTAAAAATTCTCTAATTGATTTTGCTAATATATCTAGCTCTGATTCTTTCATTGTTTTTAAGAACAATGGATTTTTGATGGTTTCAACGCTCACCATGTTTATCAATCCTCATTTTTTGGAATGTCAAATGTTGTTTCTTCCCCATTTTTCATCATTTTATTTAAGACGTTTTCAGCATTTTTTAAATCTGATTTCGCTTCGTTTGAAAGTTTGATTCCTTCTTCATACTTTTTGACTGCTTCATCTAATGGAAGGTCTCCACTTTCTAAGGCTTTTACAATTGATTCCAATTTTTCTAGTTTTCCTTCGAAATTATCCTTTTTATCACTCATTATGAATCCTCCTTCTTTTCTTTTACAACCGCTTTAAATGCCCCGTCCATCATTTCCATTTCAACGGTATCTCCAATTGACAAATCTTGTATGCTTTTGATAACGTGTCCATCTTTTTTAGCTAAGGTATAGCCTTGATTTAATATTAAACGTGGATTTAAGACTTGTAGTTTATCATTGTAGCGCTGTAACGTTTTTTGTTTGTTATCAATTAAGGAACGCATGAAACGGTTTAAATATTCGGTTTGTTTGGATAAGTTTTTATTAGCTTCTTGCCATTGTTTTTCCGGGTGTTGTTGCTTTAAGCGATGCAATAACGCTTCGAAATTGACAATGTGTTTTTCAAAAAGACGTTCTGGATCTTTTATGACGTATCGATCTAATAATTCGCTTAACCGATCGTTTTTTCTTTTTGTTATTCTTAAAAAAGAATCGGTTAGTCTTTGATGGTCTTTATTAAGGTCGTTGAATAAGCTGTTTTGATCAGGGACTGCAATCTCTGCGGCTCCTGAAGGCGTAGGCGCTCTTTTATCTGAAACAAAGTCAGCGATGGTAAAGTCTGTTTCATGCCCAACTGCACTTATTATAGGCGTTTTACAGTAGTATATAGCATCCGCAACACTTTCTTCATTAAAGGCCCAAAGATCTTCAATTGATCCGCCGCCACGACCAACAATAATTAAATCATTGGCTTCTAGTGCATCAGCTGCTTTAATATTTTCAACAATTTCATGTTTAGCATTTTCACCTTGCACTGTTGTTGGGTATACTAATATTTTCACGAGTGGATAGCGTCTAGAAAGGATGTTGATGATGTCGCGTACTGCAGCACCAGTAGCTGAGGTAAGTACCGCAATTTGTTTAGGGTACTTTGGTAATGGTTTTTTATGAAACGAAGCAAAATATCCTTGTTTTTCAAGCTTTTCTTTTAGTTGTAGATACGCTTGATATAAATTTCCAAGGCCCACTTGTTCCATCGATTTAACATAGATTTGATAAGACCCCGCAATTTCAAATACACTGATATACCCTCTCACGATAATATTCATTCCATCTTTAGGGTTGAAATTAACTTTTTGTGAGCTCCCTTTAAACATGACTGCAGAAATTGAAGCGTTATCATCTTTTAAGGTAAAGTAAAAATGGCCACGGACATTATGCTTAAAGTTTGATACTTCTCCTTCAAGCAATACATCTTTTAAGTGGCTGTCGTGGTCGAATTTATATTTGATATATTTTGTTAGTGCCGTAACGGTTAACGGGGTATCCGCCATGATTTCACTCTTTTCTGTTTAAAGTTTTAGCGAGGTTCTCAAGGACTCTATTATTAAATGATACGTGTTTTTTATCGCCTTCATCCGAATATTTATGGGTTAGATTCAATGATTGGTCAATAATAATCTCTACTCCCGTTTTGGTATCACGCATTTCAAATGCCGCAAGTCTTAAAATAGCACGATCAACATACGATAATCGCTTGAGCTTCCAATCAAATAAAGACTGTTCAATAATTTCATCAAATGCGGATAAATCTTGGGTAATAGCTTGTAGGGCTTCATTGACAAACTCATGTTTCGTTTCACGGAATATAAAATTGTCGGTCAAGTCCATTTGGTAGAGTTTAGAGATGATGTGTTCACGCATTGATTCACGTGTGTTGGGTTTAGTAGTATTGGGTTTTTTCATGGCTTTTCGCTCCTCATAATATCATTAAAATTTTACCATATATCTTGTAAAATAAAAAGGAAAACGTCGGGTTATAAAGTTAAAACCACGGCCTTTACCGTGGTTTAATTTGAATGGTTTCGTGTCTGATTATATCATGCGTATATACGCTGTGCCACTCGAGTTCTAGTATCGGGGGGTTATGGTGAATAATTAAATAGGATTCGTCGTAATTTCCTCTTGCATTATTGATAGCCCCAGGGTTGATGAAGTACTTATTAGAAATTTCTTCGATATGTAACTGGTGGGTATGACCGTGAAGGGCTAAATCGGATTCGGTTTCTAATATTTTATGATATAACGTTTCATATCCTTGTTTCACTCTATTTTTGTGTCCATGGACTAATAACCATTTTAGCCCTCCGATATCCATTATGTGTTCGTATGCTAAGCCTGCATCTAAAGGATAATTTCCTTTTATAGCAATGATATCGTGCTTTTGTAAAAATCCACGACGCAATTCACTATCCCCAAGTGATATTTTATATTCTGCATCGTTATGTTTTTTTAACACTGTTAATAAACGATCTTTTTTTCCGTGAACATCACTAAAAACAAGTATTTTCATAATTCATCCCTCAATTTTCTACTACAATTATTTACGTATTTTTTAAATAAACACTACTTAACATTAATAACTAAACTTAATTTCTTAAGAATTCTATTACTTTATTTAAACATTTCTTACGATGGGAAATTCTATCCTTAACCCCTAATCCTAAGCTAGCTAAGGTTTCATGATGACCTACCGGTATAAACAAAGGATCATATCCAAAGCCATCTTCTCCTTCTAAAGTAGTGTGGATATACCCATCTAATGTGCCTTCAAAAACTCTTTCTAGTCCTTCTTCATCTTTTAAAACCATCACGGTCTTAAATCGAGCGCGGCGGTTCGATTGATTGGCCATTTTTTCAAGTAATAACTGATTATTTGATGTATCATCACCAGCTTTAGAAAAACGACTTGAGTGGACCCCTGGTTTCCCACCAAGCGCTTCGACTTCTAAGCCTGAATCATCCGCAAGAATCATAAAGTTTGTAATTTTCGCAGCATGCCTTGCTTTTATAATAGCGTTATCTTTCATAGTTTTCCCTGTTTCCAGTGCCTCAGAAATCTCGAAGTCTGCTAACCCATACACTTCATATCCTAATTGGATAAGATGGGGCCGAATCTCTTCGACTTTGCCTTCGTTTGATGTTGCTAAGACTATTTTTTTCATACGCTGCCTCCTCTATGAAAAAAGCCTTTATTATTAAAAAGGCTTATTTTTCACTCCATGATGAGAATTTATTTAAATCCGAATTTTTCCCAACTAAAAGAAGGTGATCGGTTGCTTCGAAGGTTTCATCAGGTTTTGGGATAATAATATCTTCTCCACGTTTTATTGCCACTAAATTAATATGGAATCGATCACGTAAATCCATGTTGGCAACGGTTGTATTAACGATTTTTGAGGTAACTTCAATTTCCACAAAGCTATGTTCTTTACTTAAATCATAAAACTCTAACATGTTATTAGAAATAATTCTATGCGCTAAACGGGTTCCTGTAATTCGTTCTGGTTGGATCGTTTCATCAGCCCCTAAACGTTTAACTACTTTTTCATGGTAGTAGTTTTGAACCTTTACGGTAATCTTTTTAACGCCAATTTCTTTTAAAATAAGGGTTGTCATAATACTATCTTCTATATCTTTACCAATCGCAACAATCACATGATCAATACTCGTGATTCCAACCTCTCTTAAAGCGCCCTCATCTGATGTATCAAGCACTACCGCATGGGTTGCTATTTTCGCAACTTTAGCGATTCTATCTTGGTTTCTATCAATCACCAAAACATCATGTCCACTTTTTATTAATTCTTCTACGACTGCAAGACCGAATCTGCCTAAGCCAATTACTGCAAATGTTTTTTTCTGTGCCATTTTCATCACCACTTATAATTTATCAAAATTTTTACTTATTTATGTTATTATACCATTGATAAGCAATTTTAAAAACCTCAGGAGGCGTTAGCATGAAATCAAATACCAAACATTCTTTAAGCGTAAAAATTGTACTTGTATATTTACTGAGTTTTGTAGTACTACAGTTTTTATCTGTTTTAGCGACGGTCGTTTTTCCTTCTATGTTAGTAGAAGAAGAAGTTTTTTATCAAGTACTTAGTGTGCTTAATCTTATATGGTATGGTGGAATGTTGGTTGTTTTAGTTTATATTTCTAAAATCTACTTATTCCAAAATCAATGGACCTATTTCACACAAAATATATCCCGTTCAATTCGCCACATTGCCATTGGGTTTTTAGCGGTAATTATAGGAAGCGCAACTGTAAATGGAATTTTGTGGGCCCTTGGATACGAAGTCGGCCCTGAAAATCAAGCTCAGCTTGAAGCCTTGTTGCAGGGGGGGCCAATTGCGGTAGTATCTTTAGTTATATTTGCTGGTTTTTTAGCCCCTGTTGTAGAAGAATTGGTATTTAGAAAAGGGCTTTGGGATTTAATCGAAAAATGGGGCGGGTATGCTGGTGCGATTATATTAAATGCTTTAGCGTTTGGTGCCATACATATTATTGCGGATTTAGGAACAGGGACTATGGTATTGATCAATCTCATACCTTATTTAACCATGGGGATTATCATCTCATTATCCTATTACTTTTCAGGAAAAATCATTTTTATTCCCATTTTTATTCATTTAATATATAACTGTTTTGCGTTGATAAGCCTATTATTTATCAGCTAATAATTTTTTTAATGTTTCAGACGCTTGAATAAGCTTTAATGTTTGCTTATTTAAAGCGTCTTTTTTTACGCTTACACTATTGAAAAAAGTGGGGTTGTTAAACAATGCAGCAATAAAATACGCATCGTTATCGAAGCTATCTATTGCTTTAAAATCATTGCTTCGTTTTAAAAACATTTTTAAACAAATAGGATCTTTTGACCGCAAAATATAAAATAACGGTTTATTGCCAAAATAATCTTTCTCATTTATATGATTTGATTGTTGCAAAAGCGTTTCAGCTTCATCTATTTTATTGAAGCGTAAAGCTCGATGGAGTGTATGGGTTTTATAAGCAGATTCAATCGCTAAATTATGAATGAAACGCTCCATTAATGTTTTGATTTCACCATAATACTCAGCGTATTGAAAAGCGGTTTTATCAAAACTATCTTTCAATTGAGGGTCTAATCCTAAATTTAAGTAATCTTGAACCAATGCTTCATTGCCTGCTTTAGCAGCTAAATGAAGTGGGGTTTGTTTATAAATATTTTCAGTGTCTGCATGCAAAGCATAATTAAAGATTTCATCACTCATCGTTTTAAGTCCGTTGCGTGCAATTTCATGGTGCAAGGTTTCGAATTTATCGTTGATGGCATATGGACTTAATCCAAGTGCTATTAAATATTTTATTATTTTTGTTTTTTTACTGCCTATGGCATAAAAAAGTATAGAGTTTCCTTGTGAATCTCGTGCATCTAGCGATGCGTTTTGTTGTACGCATAATTTCACTAAGTCAATAGCCCCTTTATTAGCCGCATACATTAAGGGGGTAATGCCTTTTTTATTTTTGGCATTAATATCACCTTGATGATTAATAAGGCTTGTAGAAAGCGCCACATCACCAAAATACGCTGCAAGATGGAGTGGCGTGTCTCCGTTAATATTTTTTTGATTGACATTACAACCAGCTTGGAGCAACGCTTCTAACGTTTCATTCGCTTTATATTTGATCGCATAAAAAAGGGCATTTTGTAGGTGTTCATCTAATGCGGTGCATTCTAAATGTTCGATGGATGGTTGGTTTTCTTTTATACTTTGTAAAAAGCTTTTACTTAAAGGCTTCATGTCAATCACTCCTTGTATAAAGCGTATCATATAGACAAAAAAATTGCTATATGAAACCACCTTAATTTTAGGGTGTGTAGACAAAAAAAAACACCGCTAATTTTAGGGGTGTTTTTTTGTAAAAAGATTATCTAACAGCGTCTTTAAGAACTTTCCCCGCTTTGAAGGCAGGAGATCTTTGTGCATCAATATTGATTGGTGCACCTGTTCTAGGGTTGTGCCCTACTCGAGGTTTACGCTCTCTAACCTCAAATGTTCCAAATCCTGTTAATACTACTTTATCGCCGCTCACAAGTGCATCTTGAACCGCAGTCAATGTTGCGTTCAAAGAAGCTTCGGCATCTTTCTTTGTCAATCCTGATGTCTCAGCAATTTTTGCTACTAATTCTGTTTTATTCATATTGTATGTATTCCCTCCTTTAAAATTTTATACGCATATTATATCAACCCGATATAGTATTTGCAAGAAATTACGCTAAATAAAGCCAAAAAAAGCAGAAATCGACTAAAAACTAGTCGGTTTCTGCTTTAAGTTCGCGGGCTAACAATTCTGATAATACTTGTTTAGGCTCGTTCTTATTATAGACTACATCGTATATAGCATTAATAATTGGGGTATCCATTTTAGCTTCTTTCGCTAAGTAGTATGCGGCCTCTGTTGTGCGGATTCCCTCTACTACCATCGTCATTGAGTTGAGTGTTTCTTCAAGATCTTTTCCACTTCCAATTTTAAATCCAGCTTGAAAATTTCGTGAATGTTCTGATGTGCAAGTAACGATTAGGTCACCAACGCCTGAAAGTCCAAATAAAGTTTCAGTATCTGCCCCTAAATGACGATAAATCTTTCCCATTTCGACCAATGAACGTGTCATGAAGGCAGCCAAAGCATTATCGCCTAACCCTTGACCTTTTATTATACCGGATGCTAGGGCAAATATATTTTTTAAAGATCCGCCGAGTTCTACCCCTTTTAAATCGTCCGATGAATACACTCTAAAATAGGTTTTATTATGAAAAAGTTTTTGAACAAAATAGGCATCGTCTTTATTGTCTGATGCACTTGTTACCGCGGTGATATACCCCTTTATAACTTCTTCAGCATGTGAAGGTCCTGATAAGTTAACAAAGCCTTTGCGGTAAGGTTTCGGAATCATTTCGTCAAAAATTTCGCTAATGCGTTTGAATGTTTTGGGTTCGATTCCTTTCGCTGCATTAATAAATAGTTTTGGACGATTGATAAACGGTAGTGCATTTTGAATCGCAAGTCTAAGTACTTTTGTCGGCACGACAAATAATAAAGTGTCGGTAAATGATATTGCTTTTTCTATATTAGTGGTTGCTTTTATATTTTCTGGAATGTATTCGTTAAGTTGGGGGGATATATGAAGTGTATTTATCTTATCTACGAGCTTTTCGTTGATATCATAAACAAGTACTTCATGACCGTTATCGGATAATACTTTAGAAAGGCCAAGGCCCCAAGACCCTCCACCTATTACAGAAATTTTCATAATTAATCACGCTTCCTTAATACTATTTTTATTGGTGATCCTTCAAAATCAAAAGCCTTTCGAATCTGGTTTTTTAAATAGCGTTCATATGAAAAGTGCATCCATTCTGTGTTATTCACAAATAAAACAAATGTTGGAGGTTTCGTTGTGACTTGTGTAGCATAATACGCTTTTATAATACCCCCGCCGTGACGCTTGGGTGGACTAGAGTGAAAAGCATCACTAATTACATCATTTAGTACAGAGGTTTGGACACGTCTTGTATAGTTTTTGTAGACATTTTGAATTACTGGAAACAAGGTATTAACCCGTTGTTTGGTTAGTGCAGATAGATAAATAATTGGGGCGTAAGAAATATATTGAAATTGGGAACGAATATCATCTTCCCAACGATTCATCGTGCGGTTACTTTTTTCAATCGCGTCCCATTTATTGACAACAACTATAACGCCTTTGCCACCTTCATGGGCGTATCCTGCGATTTTTTTATCTTGTTCTCTAATGCCTTGTTCAGCATCGATTAAAATGAGTGCAATGTCACTTCTTTCAATCGCGCTCATGGCACGCAAAACACTATATTTTTCAGCGGCTTCATAAACTTTACCACGTTTTCTTAAGCCTGCTGTATCAATGACGACGTATTCTTGTCCATCTTTTTCAAACATGGAATCAATCGCGTCGCGGGTAGTGCCTTCAATTTCACTGACAATCACTCGGTTTTCTCCAAGCAAGGTATTGGTTAGAGAACTTTTTCCTACGTTAGGTCTCCCAATTAAACACAAGCGAATCGTATCTTCATCATAGGGGTCTTGCGTAGCTTCAGGTAGATTCTCAATGATTTTGTCTAGCATATCGCCAACCCCAATACTATGATTGGCACTTACTGGCATCGGGTCGCCTAACCCAAGTGCATAAAACTCAAACAGCTTATCGTTCATGCTAACGTCATCAACTTTGTTAACCGCAAGAATAACGGGTTTATCTGCTTTATAAAGCATACGTGCGACTAAGGCATCTTCTTCTGTAATACCTGAATGAATATCACAAACAAATATGATAACATCGGCTTCATCTATCGCAATTTCTGTTTGTGATTTTATTTCATGAACAAAAGGCGCATCGTCAAAATCGATGCCGCCTGTGTCAATAATATTAAATGTTCGTGTCAACCATTCGCCTTTTGCATATATGCGGTCTCTGGTTAGACCCGGTGTTTCATCAGTAATAGAAAGTCGTTGACCTATTATGCGGTTAAAAAGGGTACTTTTACCAACATTTGGTCTTCCAACTATTGCGACGGATGGTATCATAAAACTCACCTGCTATAACTATCTATTTTTTCATATCTTTGAATTTTTCAGCGAATAGTTCTCCAAGTGTTTGGGATTGGTCAGAATTATCTTCATCTTTAAGATGTTTTTCATATTCTGCACGAATTTGTTTTTGATCATGTACTTTTTTAGAAATAACCATTTGCCATTTTTTACGGTCGAACTTTAATACTACGGCATTAATAACATCGCCTACTTTTAATACATTGCCAACATCTTCGATGCGCTCGTCTTTAATTTCACCGATTGGTAAGAAGGCATAAACGCCATGAACTTCTACTAAAGCACCGTTAGACTGAATTTCTTTAACTTCGCCACTTACTTTTTCGTTCACTTTTACTTTTATATCATCCCATGGGTTATATTCAAGATGTTTTTTAGATAGTTGCATTTTTCTGTTTTTAGGGTCCATAGAGAGAATCTTCACATCAACTTCATCGCCAACAGAAACATTGCCAGCTAAGTTGAAGCGTGGATCCCATGAATAATCTTGTTTATTGATGATGCCTGCAACATCTTTTTCAACTTCTACTAAAATTCCAAATTGCATTTTCTTGACGACTTTCCCTTTGACTTCGTCTCCAACTTTTTGCGTTTCTGCGAATTTTTCCCATGGTGTTTTTTCTAAAGCTTTCATTGATAAAGAACGTTTTTGTCCTTGAACATCAATAACTTTAACTTTAACGTCTTGACCTTCTTTTAATAGATCAGAAGGTTTAGAAACTTTATGGTGTGAAATTTCACTAACGTGGAGCAGTCCCTCTACTTCATTAAATCGTACAAATGCACCATAAGGCATAAGCTTAGATACTTTACCTTCTAATACATCACCGGTTTGAATATTTTTTAACTCTTCTTGTTTTTCTGCTTGTTTTAGCTGACGCTCTACTGCTTTATGTGACACCACAATTTTACGACGAGAAATTTCAATAAGTTTAACGTTTAACGTTTGACCTATAAATTCTGAAAGATCTTCGGTGAATGAAAGACTAACTTCTCTGGCGGGCATGAACATATCAATCCCGAAAGCTCTAACAATTAATCCACCTTTATTTTTGTCTTTAACCGTTGCTTCAAAGGTTTCTTCGTTAGTGAATTTGTCTTGAAGCTCGTCAAAAATTTCTTTTTTCTCGATTCCGATTCTGCTTAAAAGTAATACGCCTGCTTCATCGTCTTTTTTCTTAACTTCCGCTTTGATGATGTCGCCTTCTTTTACAATGTCTTTTGCGGATGGAACATCTTTTGTTGTTAAGTTATCTAAGTAAATAGTTCCTTCTGTTGGTGATCCTTCGACAATAACGATAACCTCATTGTCTTTGACTTTGTAGACTTCTCCTTCTACGATGGTTCCTTCTTTGATGTTTTTGTAATTCATTTGATATCTTCCTCTCTGACTTTTGTTTCTATGGTTTTGACGACATCCTCGATGGGCATGTCGGATGTATCGATAGTAACGGCATCTTCTGCCGGTTTTAATGGAGTTATAGCGCGGTTTGTATCAAAATCATCCCTTGCCATAATTTCATTTTTTAAATCTTCTAAAGGAATATGTATTCCATTTTGTGCATTTTCTAAAAACCTTCGTTTTGCGCGTGTTTCAACATTTGCGGTTAGATAAAACTTATAGTCCGCGTGCGGTAGAACGTTATACCCAATGTCTCTCCCATCCATAACCACACTCTTGTTATCCGCAATATTGCGTTGTCTATTCACTAAAATCTCACGAACTTTTTTGTGCGATGAAACTAAAGAAACATTATTAGAGACTTCTCGGCTACGAATCGATTTTGATACGTTTTTACTGTCCATAAATAAGACGCCGTCTTTATAATCAAATGTGGTTTGATCAAGAAAGTCAAAGGCGTCTTCATCGTTTAGTTCAACATTGAGTTGCATCGCTTTTAGAGTAATAGCACGATACATCGCACCGGTATCTATATAAGTGAAATCAAACAATTGTGCCACCAATTTAGCGATAGTGCTTTTACCAGCACCCGCCGGACCGTCGATGGCAATTTGTATTCTCGACATTTGATCACCTCTTTAAAAATCATAAACATTATAACATACTAAGCCTTTTTTCAATAACACTATTTTACGTGATTTAACCCATAATTTCAAAGATTTTTACGAATTATTATGAATTAATTTTAATCTTGATAATGAAAGCGCTTTTGTGTTATACTCTTAACAAATCTTGTTGTACTAAATATATAGTACATAATAAATGGAGGATGCTTATGACAAGTTTTTTAATGGTTGCGCTGGTATTCAGTGTTTTAGGACTTTTATACGCTGCAGTGCTATTTTACAAAATCAAAAAAATTGAAAAAGGAAATCCTGAAGTTATTGAAATTTCTGGATATATCCGAGAAGGTGCCATGGCCTTTTTATCGAGACAATATAAAATTCTATCGATTTTCGTTTTAGTTATTTTTGTTGTCTTAGGGTTTGCGATTAACTTCCAAACTTCTGGGGCTTTTTTATTAGGAGCAGTGTTAAGTGGTTTAGCCGGTTACCTCGGAATGCGGGGGGCAGTTGCGGCAAACTCTAGGACAGCAACTTCAGCTGAACAAAGTGGTATGAATAAAGCGCTCGATATCGCTTTTAGTGGTGGAGCGGTCATGGGAATGGCAGTTGTTGGACTTGGGTTAACAGGGTTAATTATTTATTATTTAATCGGAACTTATTGGTTTAATTTAGGAACTGAAGAAGTTGCGACCGTAATGACAGGGTTTGGTCTAGGTGCTTCAACAATTGCGTTGTTTGGACGCGTTGGTGGCGGTATTTATACCAAAGCAGCTGATGTTGGCGCTGACTTAGTTGGAAAAATTGAAGCCGGCATTCCTGAAGACGATCCAAGAAATCCAGCGGTTATTGCTGATAATGTTGGCGATAACGTTGGTGATGTTGCAGGAATGGGGGCTGATTTGTTTGAATCTTACGTTGGATCCATTATTGCAGCTATTACGCTTGGAGCCATGCTTACAGGGGTAGGAGGACAAGCTTACCCATTACAAGGGGCTTTATTTCCAATTTTCTTAGCTGCAGTTGGTATAATTGCGGCGATTTTAGGAACCATGACGATTAGAACTAAAGAAGCCGATGAACCGTATAAAGTTTTAAAAAAGGGAACGTATGTAGCTGGGTTTTTATTTATTTTAGCAGCGACAGGGTTGACTTGGTATTACGTGATTGAAGGCTATTTTGTTAATTTTGGTCCCCTTTTCGCAATATTAGCCGGCCTTTCGGTAGGAATACTGATTGGGGTTATTACAGAAGTTTATACATCAAGCGATTATAAACGCGTTAAAGATATTGCTAAACAAAGTGAAACAGGACACGCTACCAATATTATTGGGGGATTATCCATTGGGATGGAATCAACTGCAATCCCTGTTTTACTAATTAGTGTAGTCATTATTACGTCTTATCAATTAGCTGGACTATACGGTATCGCATTAAGTGCTGTAGGCATGCTTGCAACAACTGGCTATACTATCGCCATCGATGCCTATGGGCCGATTGCCGATAATGCTGGTGGGATTGCTGAGATGACTGGCATGGACGCAAGTGTAAGAGAAATTACTGATAAACTTGATAGTGTAGGGAATACAACTGCCGCGATTGGAAAAGGCTTTGCAATTGGGAGTGCAGCTTTAACATCACTTGCCTTATTTAGTTCTTTTGTTCAAGCAGCGAGTTTAACTTCAATCGATATTACTACCCCGCAAGTGATCATCGGTATACTCATTGGTGCCATGTTACCATTTTTATTTAGTTCCCTCACAATGAGCAGTGTTGGACGCGCCGCAAGTAAAATGATTGATGAAGTAAGAAGGCAATTTAAAGAAATGCCTGGCATCATGGATAAAACCGAAAAACCTGATTATGCTAAATGTGTAGATATTTCTACTAAAGCAGCGCTAAAAGAAATGATTATTCCAGGAATTTTAGCGGTATCAGCCCCATTAATAGTTGGATTCATGCTTGGTGCTGAAGCGTTAGGTGGATTGCTAGCAGGCGCTTTAGGAAGCGGTATTTCAATGGCAATCTTTATGGCTAATAGTGGGGGCGCTTGGGACAATGCTAAAAAATACATTGAAGAAGGTAACCACGGTAATAAAGGTGGATTCGCACATAAAGCAAGTGTCACTGGGGATACTGTAGGGGATCCTTTTAAAGATACTTCAGGTCCCTCTATTAATATATTGATAAAACTAATGACTATTATTTCTTTAGTTTTCGCTGGTTTATTTGGATCCGGTATTTTATAACTACTATTTTAAATAGAAAAAAAGGTCATCCTATCACTAGCAGGATGGCCTTTTATTAATGGGGGGGTTATAATACGTTTTTTTCATTCATAATTTGCTTTTTATGATTCATTCTTTTGAGAAATGCTTGATGCCCAATAATAGAAAATTTAATTAAAATTAATACTATCAAAACATAAAACGTAATGTCGCTCGCGACTACTTCGCCATCGACTAAAACTCTAGTAGTAAATAATCCATCGGTTCTTACATTTTGGGTTTGTCCACTCATTTGATTTAATTCATTGAGAAAGTTGAATTTTGTTAAGAGCATTAATCCGATTCCATAAATCAACGTCAACGGTTTATTTTTGAAAAACAAGAGTCCAACAAGAACCAAAGAATATATAATAGTCAGAATTGGAACGTAGGTAATAGTTGTGTCACCAGCAGTCGCACTAAATGTTATAAAATCACGCTGAATAGTTGCGGTTGCGCCATCACTTAATTGATGTAATGGAAAATTGAATGCAAAGATTACTTGTAAGAACAAAAGTCCTATAAGAACAAGGGCGTCTCTTTGAAATGAATTCATTTTTGGCATGAATAACCCACTTTCTTTATAAAAGGTTTCGTGGAGTCCTATCATCTTCGGACCTATTGTATCATGTGATTAAGATATGACAAAGGTTTTTTACAAAAGTAAACGGTTTTATTTCTATCATACAAATATATCATTAAATTAATTTAAACGTATTAATAAAGCCATGTAAGGGTTTACTTTTTTTCGTTTTTCTGGCGGTTATTCATTGCCATTACATGAAGTTGTTTGAGTTCGTGTGGCTTTAAGGTTCGGACCTGTCCTTTAGGTAAGCCTTCAAGTGTTATAATACCAAAACGAATCCGTTTTAACTTAATTACAGGGTGACCTACTGCTTCAAAAACTCGTCTTATGTGACGGTATTTTCCTTCTGTCACAATGAAGTGAAATTTTGTTGTCTCTTTTTCTTTATTATATTCAACCCCAGCAATACGGGAAGGCGCAGGACGTTTTTTATCAAGTCTAACTTGACCACGTTCGACTTTTTTAGAGGTTTGTTTTCTTAAAAAGCCTTTAACAGTAACGTGATATTCTTTTTCTATTTCATTTTTAGGATGAATCATTTTTTGGGTAAAATCTCCATCATTTGTCAAGATTAAAACACCAGAGGTATCGTAATCTAATCTTCCTACAGGAAAGATTCTCGCACTGGTGTCGATATAATCAACGACCGTTTTACGATTTTTCTCATCATCCACAGTAGAAACCGTTCCTTCAGGCTTATAAAAAACATAGTATTCTTTTTCTTCAATCTGTAAAGGACGATTGTCAACGGTAATAGTATCGCTTTTAGATGCTTTAGCCCCTAATTCTTTTATTACTTCACCGTTTACTTTTACTCGGCCTTCTTGAATCAAAGTTTCAGCTTTTCTTCTGGAGGCTACCCCTGCTTGTGCAATTAACTTTTGTAAGCGTTCCATAGTTTTTCCTCCTAGATTTATGCTTCTTCATTTAGATTCATCGGTTTTACAATAAGATGAACATATTTGATTCGGCGCTCTTTTATTTCTTTAATTATAAATGTTAACTTAAACATTTTAGTTTCTTCTTCATGATTATAAGAAATCATTTTTTGCGTAAGGGTAAATGTTTTGTCGACTTCAGGTAATTCTTCAAAACGATCAAACAGATAACTTCCCAGCGTTTTTTCTTCTTTTTCTGGCGCATCTCCTAGTTTCAACTCACTAAAGAGATCACCTAGTTCAATATCTGCATTAATGCCGTATTCATGATCGCTAATTTGTTTTAAAAACTCATCATCAATATCATCGTGTTCATCGTAGATTTCTCCAACTAACTCTTCAAGTGCATCTTCCATTGTCACGATCCCACTCGTTCCGCCAAATTCATCACTGACGATGGCAAGGTGGGTGTTTTCACGCTGCAAGGTTTCGATTAAGGTATCAGCACGCATTGATTTTGATACAAAAACTGGGGGATTCATAATTTCTTTTATATGAATCGGTTTGTCTTTAATCCAATGCGTAAAAAAGTCACGTTCATTTAAAATTCCAACAATTTTATCGCGGTCGTCTTCATATACGGGAATTCTAGAAAATTGATAGGCTAAAAACTTTTCTAAAATACTTTCTTTCGAATCATTAATATCAACAGCGATCATGTCAACCCGTGGTGTCATGATTTCATAAACATGTTTTTCGCCTAAATCCAAAACGCTTTGAAGCATTTCCGCTTCTTCTTCATCAATCGAACCTTCTTCTTCCATGGTATCGATGATGGTTTCAAGTTCATCTTCACTTACCGATATGGTGACACGGTTATCTTTTTTTAAGAATAAATTTTTAATTACTAAAAATACAAAAACAATGGGTTTAAGTATTTTCATAAGAAAAAACATAGGACCACTTATCTTGATTGCAATTTCATCGGAATACATCTTCGCAAAGCTCTTCGGAATAATTTCGCCAAAGATTAAGATAATCGTCGTCATTATCAAGGTATTCATAATGGTTACGAGTGTTTCGTTATCAGCAAAAATTCTACTGAAAACGCCAGCAGATATAGTCGCTAAGGCAATGTTTGCCAAATTATTCCCCACCAAAATTGTGGTGAGTACACGATCAAATCGTTCATGAATCCAAAACGCTTTTTTAGCGCCTTTTTTATTGTCCTCAATTGATTTTTTTAGACGAATAGGATTTAACGAAGAGAACACAGTCTCACTCATTGAGAAAAAACTTGATACTAACACAAGTATCAAGATTAATGCAATACTGATTGGTGGAATGCTGCTAAGCAGCACAATACTGTCGGATAAGTCCAAATGCATTCACTCCCTTAAGCTTTAGTCGAATATTTTCCTGTTGATGTATTAATAACAATATAATCCCCTTCATTAACAAATAAAGGTACTTGTAGTTTATACCCTGTTTCTACTATGGCATCTTTTGAAGCGTTTGTGACTGTATTTCCTTTAACGCCTGGGACAGTATCAGTCACTTCTAAAGTTACCTTTTCAGGCAAGTCTACACCAAGGATTTCATTTTCAAACTGAATAACATTCACGTCCATACCTTCTTTAAGGAAATTCACTTCGTGATTGATCTGTTCCTTTGGAATTTCTATTTGTTCGTATGATTGTGTATTCATAAAAACATACATATTCCCATCTGCATAAATATATTGCATTGGTTGTTTATCAATCATAGCGGGTTCAACTTTTTCCCCTGCACGCCATGTTTTTTCAACAATAGAACCGGTTCTTAAATTACGTAATTTACTTCTTACAAACGCTGAGCCTTTTCCGGGCTTTACGTGTTGAAATTCTATAATTTGAAAAATACTTCCTTCGTTTTGAATCGTAAGTCCTGTTTTAAAATCGTTGCTTGTAATCATAATCATCACTCCTAGTTGTATCTATATAATATAAAGTATTTTGATGCGTTTGTCTATTAGTTTTCAAACCAAGACGGTTGTTTAAGCTCATTAAAGCCAATAATTAAATCTTTAAACACAAACCGTACATTAAGCTTTGTGGTCCCTTGCATAATGGTCATGTTCGCATTAATTCGTTGATCATTTTCTTTAAAATTGGTTTCAATGATGAGCGCCCCTTTAGAGAGTTTTTTAAAAGCTTCAGTAGAGGTCCCAAGCAATTGCACATCCGGACTTTTATTAGCTCCTAAAGTATAGACTTCTACATGAGAGACAGCTTGAAATAGCGCCATCGCTTGATCTGTTTGCATTGACTCAAAATGGGTGTTCTCAGGATAATCTCCTTTTAGATCGATATGTTTCAAAATAAAATAGACATGATTTTCATCTAAAAATTTAACTTTTTCTACCTCAGCATTATAAAAAATAATATCTTTTAAAAACCCAGGGGTTACGTGTTTATAATCATCATGAAATCTTTCTACTAATCGAGATGTCGTAGGATCTGTTGCAGGCGTTAATTCTTGGATGTCAACTCTATCGGCTTCAAAAAAGAGTTTGTATTGTTTCCTTTTTTGTTTGAAATGGCCTTCATAAGTTAAAACGGTTTTAAGCACATTTAAATTATCTTCATATAAAGGCATGCGTATTTTTATTTTCTGTTTTTTACTTTTAATAATTAATGTATTTTTCTTGGTATGTTTCACTTTAAGAACATCATCATAAAATACCAAACGATAACGATTAAAGTAGTTTTGTACCGCTACCGCATCATGCGTTAACAGTATAGCCCCTGTTCTTTTTTTCCGAATATAGAGCATTGGAAACACAACTAGGAAAACAAATGCAATTCCTATCGTTTCGATAAATATCAATTCTGTAGTAACTACATTGGTAAGTTCTAAGATATAAAAAACTGTCAATATAAAAAACAGTCCCATAATCAAATAAATTTTAATTGGGATTTTTGTCAACTTTTTAAATATTTTATATCCTGCTAAAGGGCGTTTAGTTATCTTTAAATACTTTTTCATTAATCGGTTCAATGGATTCCCCTCCTACAAAAAGCAGTATCACGTGATAAGATACAGTAAAGCTACTATTAAAATAGCACCAGGTAACGGCATAAATAAAGCTTTAGTTAAAATATTTTTTTGCAAAGCATCATTATTTACGATTACAAGATTATAGACCGTGATCCCTAAGATGAAAACGGGCCACAAGGCCATTGATACACCAAAAAGTATTCTACCTACGATATGGGACGCATCAAACGTTAAACTAAATAGTAAAACCATAATGACACCCAGAAAAAAACCAATAGAATACGGCAGCAATTTTTTCATAACAAATCATTTCCTTAGCTAAAATATAAGCAATATTATTATAGCACATAATGATTAAATTAAAAAAGCAAAGACTACTAAATACATAAATAAATTGACATCTAAATTTAGCATCTATATAATGATTTTAAGGAGTTGATTGTATGGATTTAATCATTCAATATGGAATTCCAGTCATCATTGGGCTAACCATAGGATTTTTAGTTCTAAACTTACAAAAGAATAAAAATGTCAAAGTTAACAGTTTAGAGGTACAGGCTTTTAAGAAAAATATGCGTAAAGGCCAACTTATTGATATTAGAAAAGATAAACAGTTTAAATCTGATAAAATTAAGGGTGCCCGCAACTTTTCTGTTAAATACATAAAAAGCAAAAATCAAACCAAAATCAGAAAAGATAAGCCAGTCTATCTTTATTGTGGCAATGGGAGCCAATCCAAAAAAGCTGCAAAAAAATTAGGTCGTAAAGGATTTAATGAAGTCTACGTTTTAGAAGGTGGACTTGAAGCATACAACCAAGAAACAGTAAAAAAATAATGTGAATCACTACCCTCTCGTAGTGATTCACATTTTTTTAATCATTTTCAAATAACTCAATGGAGTCGAAACGTACAAATGATGAATCGCCTTCAATCGTTTCTAACTTTAGATGAAGCCCTTCATTTTCGCGGCGTATTTCAAGGTCATGAATCGTGATATTACCGTCAACTACCTTGGATGCTCCTACATTAAAAGCGTAAACTTGATTTAATTTTAAAGAAACTAACGTATTTTTTCTCAATCTTGGATTATGATCAGAAAGAATTTCAATGGTTAAAATCATCCAATTAGCTTCAATATGAACCTTTTTAAGGGTGCCATCATGAAAGACTGGCGGGCCGCCTAATTTTTTAGCCAAAGCTGTTGTTTTTACTTCTTCAATCGCATACATCAAATCACACTCCTTGTATCTACATTATAGTAATTTATGATGCTTAAGGCAAGTTATAAAAGGTAAATCCGTCTTTTTCTAAACGGTCTTTATACTTTTCTAACCGTTTGAGTAAATTGGTAGGTAAAGTAGACGCATCAATCGCTTTAGACGGTAACTTACCTTGTTGCATTTGGTCAATTGCATTGGGATCTGCTAAAACACTAAATCCGACTGCGATATAATCAAAACCTGCATTTAGGGCTTCTTCTGCTTTTTCTTTAGTATCAACACCGCCTGCGCCAATTAATGGAATTTCATGGTTTAAAACCGATTGAATTTTATCCACTAATAATGTTTCATCTTTTTCATCACGCAAGGATGATTGTTTGTAATGTCTTAAAGAAGCATGTAAATAATCGAAGGGTTTGGTTTTTAAATAAGCGATTAACTTTAAAGTCATCTCCATGGTGATTCCATCTTCTTCGATTTCTTCAGGTGAAAAACGATACCCTAAAATGAATTTCTCTGGAGCATGGGTTTTGATAACTTTGAGAGTCTCATCAATGACTTGCTTAATAAAGTTCATACGATTATCAAAACTCCCCCCATAAATATCATCACGTTTATTCGAATGGGGTGAGAAAAATTGTTGTAATAAATACGTATTCGCACCGTGCAATTCGATGCCTTGATAGCCTGCTTTAATGGCGCGCAACGTTGCGGCTTTAAAATCAGCAACTGTATATTCAATTTCATCTAAACGCATAGGACGCGGTGTCACTTTATTGCCATATAAAGCTTTTACAGCGCTCGGCGCTACAATATTATCATGATTAGCATGACACTCAGGGTCGTTCATCCGTCCACCATGATGAAGCTGTGCAATTGGAACGCCCCCTTTTGCTTTAATAGAATCAACCAAACACTTCATTGGAAGGATTTTTCCATCGTCCATTAACGACATTTGGTTAGTAAAAGCTTGTGCTTGTTCGTTCACCGCAATCGCGGGAGAAATAATCATCGCAGGCCCATGAGACCTTAAGGAAAGATAATGAATTTCTTCATCTGAAGGGGTTAAATCTGGGTTCCCACTATAGGTTGTCATAGGGGCTAATGCAAAACGGTTTTTGAGTTCAATGCCACCGATAGTTGTTTTTTCAAATGGGTTCATAGTTTGTGCCTCCTTTTCAGAAAACATTATAGCATGATTTCACAAAAATCTTTAAAGTTAGCGTTTTCATTTTTTATGCTTATCGTGTATAATAACGTTTGAGTTAATACAGAAAGGAATGAACACTATGGATAAGCATTATAAAGCAGAACCCTATCGAATTAAAATGGTAGAGCCTATTAAAGAAATTTCAAAAGAAAAACGTAAAACATTACTTGAGAATATTGGATATAATCCCTTTTCACTAAAAAGTGAAGATGTCTATATTGATTTATTAACAGATAGTGGCACAGGCGCAATGAGTCACGATCAATGGGCCGCATTAATGCGCGGGGATGAAGCTTATGCAGGTTCTAGAAGTTTTTATAGATTAGAAGGCGTTGTGAATCATATCACTCAATACAAATACTTTATTCCTGCACACCAAGGAAGAGGCGCTGAACAAGTCGTTTTACCACAATACGTTCATAAAGAAGGAATGGCATTCATTTCCAATATGCACTTTGACACCACACGAGCCCATGTAGAACTTGCGGGGGCACGTGCAATTGATTGTGTTATAGAAGCGTGTTTTGATACGGATACTTATCATCCTTTTAAAGGAAACTTTAATTTAGATAAACTAGAATCCATCATCACCGAAAGAGGGAAAGAAAATATTGCGGGGGTGATTATGACCATTACTAATAATTCAGCAGGAGGACAGCCTGTCAGCATGGAAAACTTAAAAGCCGCTTCTACTATCGCAAAAAAATACGATATCCCTGTGATTATAGATGGAGCACGATATGCTGAAAATGCTTATTTCGTTAAACAACGTGAAAAAGGCTACGAAAATACATCTATTTTAGAAATTGCAAGAGAAGCATTCAGCTTAGCTGATGTCTTTTTAATGAGCGCTAAAAAAGATGGACTTGTTAATATCGGTGGACTCATCGCCATCAAGGACGATGAAGCATTATTCCAAAAAGTTCAAGCAAGCATTGTCCCTTTAGAAGGCTTTCCTACCTATGGGGGCATGAGTGGACGTGATATGGAAGCGATGGCAGTTGGCCTTAGTGAAGCTTTAGAAGAAGATTATTTACAACACCGACTCGATCAAGTAAGATATTTAGGCGATCAATTAAGAGCCGCTGGCGTTCCTATACAATACCCTACTGGAGGCCATGCTGTTTTTGTTGAATGTAAAGCTATTGCTCCCCATATTCCATATGATCAATTTCCAGCACAAAGTGTTGTCAATGCGCTTTACTTAGAAAGTGGAGTAAGAGCGGTTGAGATAGGATCCCTTCTTTTAGGTAGAGACCCAGATACTAAACATAACATTGATACACCTCTTCAATTTATGCGACTTACTATTCCAAGAAGAACCTACACTTATAGTCATCTTGATGTTGTCGCAAAGGGTGTTATCAACGTTTACCAAAATAGAGAAAAACTTAAAGGATTAACCTTTACTTACGAACCTAATATTCTAAGACATTTTACAGCCAAAATGAACCCCATTAATTCCTAAATTTTTTTTCAAAACACTAAGTCGAAAATTATTGACTTAGTGTTTTTATATTTCAATAAAAAAGCTGAATTAAGGGAAAAAATCGATATCATATAATTTATTGATTTTTTTCTTCAAAGGTGTTGTTGTGAAAACGCTATCATGTTATAATCAAAATTGTTGTTAAACTACATGCTTATAGGAGGCTTATATGAGTAAAAAAATATTGGCAATCAACCCTGGGTCAACCTCAACGAAGATTGCTGTTTTTAATGAGAAAGAATGTACTTTTAAAACCACGTTAAGGCACGATACTGATACTATACAATCGTATGATTCAATCATTCAACAATACGATTTTAGAAAAGATGCAATTCTTTCTGCATTAAAAGCTGAAAATATAAACACAAACAATCTCGATGCGGTCGTTGGTCGCGGAGGAATGTTAAAACCAATTGAAAGTGGAACTTATCGTGTCAATGATGCGATGATTGAATACATGAAAAAAGCACCAAGAGGCGAACATGCTTCTAATTTAGGCTGTGTTATCGCAAAAGAAATAGCCGATCAACAAAATATTCCATCATTTATCGTTGATCCTGTCGCAGTGGATGAGATGGAAGATATTGCAAGGTATACAGGTATGCCAGAAATTAGAAGAGATTCTTTGTTTCATGCACTCAATCAAAAAGCAGTCGCTTTAAAAGCGAGTGAAGATTTAAAAAAACCTTATGAGTCATTAAATATGATTATTGCTCACCTAGGTGGGGGAATCAGTGTAGGCGTTCATGAAAAAGGACGCGTTGTGGATGTGAACAACGCTTTAGACGGTGATGGACCTATGAGTCCAGAACGCAGTGGACAAGTGCCACTAGGCCCACTTTATAAAATGATATTTGCTGGGAAATTCTCTTTAGAAGAAATTAAAAAGAAAAATTATGGTCAAGGGGGATTAGTCGCCTATTTAGGAACTAACGATGGGTATGAAATACAAAAGCGCATTGAAAATGGCGATCCTGATGCTGAATTTATTTACAAAGTCATGTGTTACCAAATCGCAAAAGAAATTGGAAGCGGCGCAACCGTATTAAAAGGAGATGTTGATGCGATTGTCATTACAGGTGGGCTAGCCTATGATAAACATATTCTTGTAGAAGAAATTAAGAGTCGTACTAGCTTTATCGCACCACTATTAGTTTATCCTGGAGAAGATGAGATGGAGTCACTCGCTTTAGGCGCTTTAAGAGTCCTACAAAACAAAGAACAACCAAAAACCTATAAATAAGGGTGAATAATATGAAAACAATGCAAGATTTAATTACAAAGGCAAAATCTCAAGCTAAAAAAACATTGGTCGTTGCGGTTGCTGAAGATAGCGCTGTATTAGAAGCTGTTGAAATGGCCAGAAAAGAAGGCTTTATTAAAGCGGTATTATATGGGGATTCTGAAAAAATTCATACAATACTTAAAAAATTAACTTTAGACGCAGATAACTATGAAATCCATCATAGTAAAGACGCGGTTACAGCTGCTTATGATGCAGTAAAACACGTAAGTTCTAATTCTAGACACTTCTTAATGAAAGGGTTAGTTGATACTTCTGTTATCTTAAAAGCTGCCTTAGATAAAGATATCGGGCTCAGAACAACCAAACGTATATCGCACGTCAGTGTCTTTGAGATCGCTCATTATCATAAATTGCTAGCGATGAGTGATGGCGCCATGAATATCGCGCCCACTGTAGATGAAAAACAAGAGATTATAGAAAATGCTGGCGTAATTCTTAACGCTCTTGGGGTTGAAGACCCAAAAGTTGGATGCATTGCAGCGTTAGAAAAAGTTAATCCTAAAATGCAAGCCACCCTTGATGCAAAAGAATTACAACAAAGAAGTGAAAAAGGATTAATTAAAAACATTAGGGTTGAAGGACCGTTTGGACTAGATAATGCAGTAAGTAAAGAAGCTGCAAAGCAAAAAGGCATAGATTCAGCCGTTGCGGGAGATGTAGATTTATTATTAATGCCAATGATTGAAGCTGGCAATGTTTTTTATAAAAGTATGATGTTTTTAGCAGGGGCTAAAAGCGCTTCTGTCATTGCAGGCGCTGCTAGGCCAATTGTCTTAACCTCTCGCGCCGATTCAAAAGAATCTAAATTTTATTCGATTGCACTGTCCGCATTGGTTGCGGAATTACAATAATACTATATCTTTAAAGGAGAATAAGATGAAAAAAGAGACCAATTTTACGAATGAAGTTTTCTCATATACAAATGAGGGATTTGAACAAATTATTTATTTTCACAACAAGGAAACTGGATTAAAAGGGATTTCTTGTATTCACGATACACGTTTAGGGCCATCCTGTGGTGGAACGCGTTTTTATAACTATACTTGTGAGGAAGAAGCGCTTTATGATGTTACACGTTTAGCACGTGGGATGACGTATAAAAACGCGGCTGCTGGGTTAGATATTGGCGGCTGTAAAACTGTCATTATTGGCGATCCAAAACAATTAAAGAATGAAGCTTTTTTCCGTTCTTATGGACGCTATATTCAAAGTTTAAATGGTAGATTATATACGGGACAAGACATGAATATAACCCTTCAAGACTGTGAGTACATGGACCGTGAAACGGATTATGTCAGTGGCGTTTTAAGAAAAGGAGCAGGAAGCACCACTATTCTTACTGCCAAAGGAACTTATGTAGGAATGCTTGCTGCTGTTAAAAGAAAATTCAATCAAGATAATTTGAATGGACTTGTCATCGGATTTCAAGGGGTTGGTGCTGTTGTCCAAGAGATGGTGCAATACTTAAGAGAAAATGATCTTAAACGCGTTTATTTCACTGATATTGATGAAGAAAAAATCAAAGAATTTAAAGAGTTAATGCCTCTGGCAAACTTTGTAGAACCTGAAGAATTTTTTAATAAAAATATGGATGTCTTTTCACCGAATGCCATTGGGGCGGTATTAAACGATGACACGATCCCTAAATTAACCGCAAAAGTTGTGGCTGGCGCTGCCAATAACGTATTAAAAGATGAAGATAAGCACGGACCAATGCTGGAAGAAAAAGGCATCTTATATGCGCCAGATTTTGTCATTAATGCAGGTGGCGTGATTAATGTATACCATGAAATGATCGGCTATCATCAACCTTCTGCAATTAATACTACTGAAGGAATATATGATCGTTTAATGGATATCTTTGACATTGCTGAAAATGAAAAAATCCCTACTTATAGAGCAGCCAATATCATGGCAGAAAGACGTATCGATAAAAACTTAAAAATGCGCGGGGATTATGTGAAATCACGTCCAAAATTCAAGTGGAATATCGAATAAAGTAGAAAGGACTGATTTTTATGGCAACAAAATACAATCTAAACCGCAAGGACATTGGATTGAAAAATTCGCATATATTCAATCGAGTACGTACTACGATTGAGACAGCATTTTATAGAAATAACGTCATCCGCGTCAACAATTTAGAAGAAGCCTATAATCTAGCTAAAAATTCGCCTGGTGTGATTAAAACTGACCTTCCGGTTTATAGAAGTGAAGACTTAGGATTACCCAGTGATGCGAAAGTATTGCTGTTTAACGATGGGGCAATTACCGGTAGACAAGCCCAAAACCGTAGAATCATCGATGATGAAAATCGTAAAGATTACTCAAAAATTTTACGCGAAGCGATTTTTGGGTCGCGCGATGTCACAATGTATCACGCAAGCGTTATTATTGGGCTACATGAAGACTTTTCTGTACGCGCTCATCTCTTAATACCTGAAGGGTATGAAAACACCTTGTATTCATGGATGCTCAATTTCCAAAGTATGGAAGATACTTGGATTGAAATGTACAATAATTCAAGAAAATTTGATGAAGGCGATATTTTTCTTTATAGTGATCCTGATTATTATGTCGATGGATTTGATAATGGACTGGCTTTATTTGACCGCGATCATAATTGTGCAGCACTTTTAGGCATGCGCTACTTCGGTGAACACAAAAAAAGCAGTTTAACAATGGCGTGGTCTTTAGCGAAACGGCAAAACTTTACCGCTGCTCATGGTGGTATTAAAAAGATTAAACGCAGTTCTGATTCGCCATATATTATGAGTGTATTTGGACTTTCTGGAAGTGGAAAAAGTACCATAACGCATGCCAAACATGATGGAAAATACGATGTAGATGTTTTGCATGATGATGCTTTTGTTATAGAAAACGACGAACTATATACGGTTAGTTTAGAACCGTCTTATTTTGATAAAGTACAAGACTATCCGACTGATTCAAAAGAAAATCGCTTTTTGTTAACTGTCCAAAATACCGGAGTAACGCGAGATGAAGATGGCTTAATCGTTCCCGTAACTGAAGATATTCGTAATGGGAATGGTAGAGCCGTTAAATCCATTTTTTGGACCCCTACTAGAGTCTTTAAATTTAATGAGCCTATTAACTCCATATTTTGGATTATGAAAGATAATACTTTACCTCCATTATTGAAAGTGAATGATCCTGCGTTGGCTTCTACAATGGGCGCAACCTTAGCAACAAAACGCTCAAGTGCGGAGGAAGGAGCGGATCCGAACGAACTCGCGTTTGTTCCATACGCCAATCCCTTTAGACTTTATGCGTTAAAAGACGATTATGAAAACTTTAAACACTTATTTAAAGACCATAATGTTGATTGTTATATCATCAATACTGGCCATTATAAAACAAAGAAAATACTACCGAAAACAACACTGGGTGCGATTGAAGCCATTATTGAAAATAAAGCTTCTTTTAAAGCCTTTTTAACCCTTGATACCATTTCTTATCTTCCGCTTGATGGCTTTGAAGTTGATGATAAGGATACTAAATATGTCGATGACTTTAAGGGTAGAATGCAAAAACGAATCGCTTTTATTGATGGACTTAAAGGCGAAGATATTCTTCCTAAAGAAGCCATTAAAACGCTAGAAAAAACCGCAAAGAATGCTGGTGGTGATCAGTAATGAAATCTTTTATCAGTGAGGCTGCTCATGGCAAAGAAATGGTCGATACTGTCTTTGAAGCTGCAAGTGGTGCAATAAACGCGATCAAAAAACATGGTGATGACGCCGTTATTAATGGGGCGTTTGGAACCTATTTTAAAGAAGACAAAGCCTTTTTAACCTTTGATAGTGTCTATAAAGTATTCGACAATGTTGCCAATTTTCAAAAAGCGAAATATGCATCATCCATTGCTGGGCCTCCTGAATTTCAAATGGCGGTTAAAGATTGGTTGTTTAAAAGTGCCAATCTCGATATAGATGCTGATGTCATTGCAACACCAGGTGGGACTGGTGCACTATCTTCAACAACCAAAAACACGCTCGCCCCAGGTGAAACGGTCATTCATCCTGATATCGGATGGGGCCCTTATAAAACCATTGCTAAAGAAAACAATACGCCAGTAGAATACTATAAATTATTTGATGGCGACACATTTAATGTTGAATCATTTAAAGCATCTTGCACAAAAGTTATGAAATCACAGGGCAAGGTTTTAGCGTTCATTAATGATCCATGTCAGAATCCTACTGGCTATACAATGAGCGATGCTGAATGGGATGAAATCTTAACTTTTATAAATCAATTAAGTGAATTAGGTCCTTTTGTGTTATTACACGATATAGCTTACATTGATTTCAATAAACAAGGCGATGACTATAAAAAAATCTTTAATAAATTCACAAAAATGAATGAAAATGTCTTAACAGTCATTGCCTTTTCAGCTAGTAAAACATTAACCGCATACGGATGGCGCGTTGGAGCTCAAATTCTTATTTCTAATAACGAAACAGGACGAAAAGAATTCAAACACGCTTGTGGAAATGCTGCACGAGGTGGATGGTCTACCGTTAACAATGGTGGCATGATGGCGTTTAGTGACATTGCCTTAAATAAAGATAATAAAGCAATGTATTTAAAAGAAAAAAATCATTATGTTACGTTACTCCAAGCGCGCGCTGATATTATGGTTAAAGAAGCCCAAGAAGTAGGATTATCCCTTTATCCTTATCATGAAGGGTTTTTCATCACTATACGTATTAATGATCAAATTATTAAAAATGAACTACACTTAAAGCTCAAAAAACATAACATCTTTTTTGTAAATGTTTATGGTGGCTTAAGAGTTGCAATATGTTCAATACCTAAAGCAAAAATCAAAGGCTTGTCAAAAAAAGTGAAAGATGTTTTAGACACAATCACTGAAGATGATGACGATCAAACGATTAACGATGACCAAGAGCGTGAAGAAAAAGATAACGCAACCGTTTAACCCATATAAAAAGTCTACAATAATGTAGACTTTTTTAATTAAACGAAAGAGAACACCCGGGTGTAAGGTATCCTCTTTCTAGACGGGAGGAGCTTATTACAAGCCCCGAGTCTTTACTTATGCACAAATAAATTGTGCGGAGGAACTAAAAAATGAAAGGGTTTTTTAGTGTAGCATTAGTTTTGGAAATTTTATAAATCAGTCTAAATACAGGTTTTTTAAAGCAATCAACTTTTTTTATTTAAAGCTAAATTCCCTTAGTAATTATATTATAGACTTCTCACCCGTGTAGTTGTATTATAGATTATTTTGTAATACAAGTAAATACTTTTATCACCTTTTTTAGTTAAAAAAAGCTACTTATTTTCATAAATAGCTTAGTTTACTAGTTCGATTGGTGTGCTTTATCTATCAAATTGATGGCTTCTTCTTTAATAGTACTTAAGGATTTATTATCAACATCTATAATATTCGGCGTAAATTGATTATAAAAGTACGTAAATTGTCTTTTCGCATACCGCCGCGTATTTCGTTTGATTAGATTTATTGATTCTTCTAATGTGATGTGACCATCAAAATATTGAAATAACTCTTTATAGCCTATAGCTTTTTTCGCTGTGATTGAAGGATTGTTTTGATAGAGTTTAAAAGCTTCATCTACTAACCCTTCTTGGACCATTTTATCGACGCGCTTATTGATATTTTCATAAAGGGTACTACGTTTTTTTCTCAGTACAATCAAACAATAATCATATAAAGGGGCATCCGCGTTTTGTGTATTAGAACGAAGCGTTTGGGTTTGAACTCTATAAAGTGCTTGAATAAGCCGCTTCTTATTGTTTGGATGAATGGATTCAGCAGCTTCAGGATCCTCTTTTTTTAATCTTTCATATAATGTTTCATTCGTTAATTTTTCCATTCTTGATTTAAAATCATCGTCTGAATGCGCATTTTCAAAATTGAAATCATGTAAAACACTTTTAATATAAAAGCCCGTCCCCCCAACAATAAGTGGTAATTTGGTTTTCGCTTTAAACTGAGCTATTATAGATCTAACTTTCTTTTGATAAAGTGCAACGCTAAACGCTTCTTGTGGGGCTATGATATCAATCATGTGATGTTTAACAGTTGATTGTTCCGCTTTGGTAACTTTTGCGGTTCCAATATCTAAACTTTTATAAATTTGCATTGAATCCCCTGAAATGATTTCAGTACGATAGTGTTTCGCAATTTCTAAGGATAATTGTGTTTTTCCTACCCCTGTTGGGCCTGTAATAACCACTACCATTATTGCACCCTCTTAAACCGAGTTTCAAGTTCGTGTAACGATATTTGTATTATGGTTGGTCTGCCGTGTGGACAAGTAAAGGGATTCTCAGCTTTTTTTAAGTCTTCTATTAATACATCCACTTCATTACGGTTAATATATTTATTAGCACGTATCGAATGTTTACATGATAGATCTTTAGCGAGTTGGTCGATGATTTTTTCAATCGATAAGGTAGCGTCATTTAATATATATTTAACCATTGACTCAGCGTAATCACTTTCCAGCCCTTTTTTAAACCATGTTGGTATGGTGTGAATGTGTAATGTGGTTGAATTATGGTGGGTTGTGTTTAACCCAAAACTATGGAGTTTATCTTTAAATGTGTCATAGGCCATTACTTCGTCGTTGGATAAGTGAAGTTCTATTGGAGTGATCAATGATTGGGTTTCTTTTTCTGGATGAGACATTTTATATAAGTATTTCTCATAACGTATGCGCTCTGCAGCGGCGTGTTGGTCAATAATATATAACCCTTCCTCATTTTGAAACAAAAGATAAGTTCCGCTATATTGTCCTATATAATTAAGCATCGGTAGTCGGTTATTGACTTGTTTTGAATCATCTTGACTTTTTTCAAAGCGGGGTGTTTCATTCACTTTTGTATGGGAAGTATCTTCATTGTGTCCTTGATAATGGGTTTCATCGGGAGTATGTTTAGATATAGCATCATCGTGTGTTATATTTTCTTTTTCTAGGGAATGGTCTATAGGGGGAGCCTCAAATGAATTATTAGCAGAAAAGTTTTCTTGAATTTGATTAGCTGGTTCCTTAAAAGAATGGGCGGTTTTTTTAGCAATAGAAGGAATTAAGTTTTCTTTCTCTAGATGCGATTTAATGGTTGTAGATATTAAGGTTTCTAGGCTTTGTTGTTCTGTAAACTTCACTTCTAGTTTTTGAGGATGAATATTTACATCTAACATAATGGGATCCACTTTAATCTCTAAAAAGATAATAGGGCTTTTATGCATTGGAAGGTAAGTTCTATATCCTTCTTTTATAGCGTTGACAATTTTTTTATTTTTAATGATACGGGTGTTTGTAATGATATGGATATGTTGGTTGGAAGACCGATTATATGCTGGTTTACATAAATATCCTCGCACGCCAAAGTATTGATTGGAATTTTCAAACGCAACCATATTTTTAATGATATCTAAAGCATAAATACTATTTAATATTTTTAAATGATTGCCATCGCCATTTGTCTTCAATAATACTTTTTGGTTATTTGATAATTCAAAAGCAATAAAAGGATGAGATAAGGCGAGTTTGTTGACATAATCTAAGACGTAAGCCAGCTCTCTTTGTTCACTTTTTAAATGTTTTAAACGAGCAGGCGTATTATAAAACAGATTCTCAACCGTTATGCTGGTTCCCTTTACTGCATGGCCTTTTGTGATTTTACTCATCACGCCACTATCGATTATAACTTTATGACCTGGTTGATTGTCAGTTGAACTTTCAAGTATTATCTTAGAGACACTCGCTATGGAAGGTAACGCTTCGCCTCTAAACCCTAAAGACGTAATATGGTGAAGATCATGATGGGTTTTAATTTTACTCGTAGCGTGCCGCTTAAACGCAATTTGCATATCGCTTTTATCCATTCCATCCCCGTTGTCTTCAACTTTAATCGATTTAAAACCACTTTCTTTAAGGCGAACATGAATCACAGTCGCATTGGCGTCAATTGAATTTTCTAATAATTCTTTAATAACACTGGCCATGTTTTCGACAACTTCACCCGCCGCAATCATATTGGATATTTGTTCATCTAATTGGATAATTTTTCCCATGATATCCCTCATTTCTTAAACGTTTCAAGTTTATTGTAGCATATTAAGTATTACGTTCTAATAAAAATCGCAATTGATTATCAATTGCGATTTTTCAGTTTTTCCTTTAACTTATA
>CAYLQZ010000004.1:0-58665 GCA_964386055.1 uncultured Candidatus Izemoplasmatales bacterium
ACATTTGGTTTTCCATCGACAAGCATATTGCATGACGCACAGTTTCCTATCGCGCAGTAAAATCCTCTTGGTCTTTTTAGGTGAATACTTTCACTTAGTTTCTTAATGCCATTTTCATGTAATGCCGATGCGATTGTATCGCCTTTGACACCATATAATTTTTTTCCATTAAACGTAAAAGAAATTTGTTCACTTTGATCAAATTCCAAAATCGGATGCTTTATTATACGCATATTCCACCTCACAAAATTATCATCACTTACTTGCAATTATATCATAAAGCGTTTTCATCAAAAAATAGTTATTTATTTTTCTATTTAACGTTTAAAAAAAGCCATATATTTAAGCATATATGGCTATTTCACTCAATGTTTAAATTGCATTACACAGTTTTTATTAGCGTCTTTTGCTTGATACAATGCGTTATCTGACTCATGTCTAATTTCATCAAACAACTTTTGACCTGTTCGATCATAACTTATTCCCACACTAACGGTTATATTAATCGAGCTTCCATTGACTTTAATTGGGGTGTTTTCTACTTCCTGTCTAAATGTTTCTCCAAATTCATACAAGGTAGCTTCACTGAGGTCATAGCACCCAATTGCGAATTCTTCTCCTCCAAGACGACCCAGTAAACACTTTGATTTAAAGGTCGTTTTTAATAGTTGGCTGATTTGTTTCAACACAATATCCCCAACCGCATGACCGTAAGTATCGTTTATGTGTTTAAAATCATCAATATCCCCCATAATCATCCCCTTATGATGATGGGAAATTTTGTTATACGCTTTTTCAAACGTTGATCGGTTATAAAGGTCGGTTAAACTATCACGATCAGCGCGCTCTTTTAGCTTTTTCTCGTAATTATGGGTAATGGTTATATTTTCCATAATAATCATCATACCTAAATATTTTTTATCTGCATATAATGGATGATAATAAATAGCAAAATATTCAGGTGTTTCTTTTATATGAAATTTAATACGTTGTAAATCTTTTCTACTTTTCAAATCATTGATATGAACCTTTAAAGGAATATGACACCCTTCATAAAAAGACATCCCTTTTTCAATGGTGACATCGTTAACTTCTTTAAAAAATGTCTGCGCACGATAATTATATTCAATAATATCGCCAGATGAATTGATGACAACAATAATTTGATTAATCGCTTCTAATAACTTATCTTTCGATAAAGGGGATGTATTGAAAAAGTCGTACTTAAACAAGGCATAAAACATCAAAAAGATTCCTGGCATATAAAATATAGACGTCATTATATAAACACTTAGCCCTCTTAAAACAATCAAATTAAAAACCAATAAAAATGATATAAGTATTAAACCAACAATAAACAATCTTATTTGGTTTTCCAACTGATCAAGTGCTTTTCTATAATGTGAAAATAAACTCACAACTCCAAAAAAGATTAACGATAAATTGATATATACATTGATCGACCCTAACGCGGTAAGCTTTACATCTAAAAACACAAAGTTATCATTCACTACAATTAATTCATAACCGCTTCTTACTAACCCATGAAACGGATTGGTTAAAATCAATCCTAAAAAAATGATGGGTATAATAATTAAATATTTTGAAGCATTAAGCATACGTTTATTATCTAAAAAGCTTTGAATAAAAACAAAAATCGTAAATGGAATTAAGAAACTACTTATTTGTTGAATATTGCGCCAAAATAGTTTCATCTCAAGTGTTGAAGCAATCAATTCAAAAAATGAAGTGATGTTCCAAAAAAACGATAAAAACATTAAAAAAATTAGCGCTCTAGCGCCTGGTTTATCTTTATACATCCAGGCATAAACACCAATGGAAATCATTATAAAAAGCGATATTGCGTAGATAAAATTATGAAAAATGATCATTGGCTTCACTTCCTTAAGTTGAATTCATTATATACAATTCTTCATAAAAAGAAAAGGCCACTGCATCGTGACCTTTACATATTGTTTAAGTGATAGGCGTTTTCGGTTTAAAAACAAACTGATTATTTTCATAATCTACTAAGATATCACTTTCAGGCGTTACATCCCCTTTTATGATCGCTCTCCCTAATTCCGTTTCTATATGTTTTTGAATATAGCGTTTCATAGGCCGCGCACCAAACTGTGGAGAGTACGCTTCATTAAGAACTTGTTTTAACGCAACATCACTAAACGTTATGGTAATCTCATCATCTTTTAGTTTTTGATTGAGCGATTCGACTTGTAAATTAATAATTTGCATAAGCTCTTCTTTCATTAATGGTTTGAAAAGAATCGTATCATCAACTCGGTTTAAAAACTCTGGTTTGAAGTGTTTATATAATAAATCATACACTTTAGATTCTGTTACGCGATCAATTTCACCTTCAGCATTTAACCCCTCCAATAATAGATCAGACCCAATGTTTGAGGTCATAATAATTACGGTATTTTTGAAATTCACATGACGGCCTTTTCCGTCAGTCATATGACCGTCATCTAACACTTGTAATAAAGCATTAAATACTTCAGGATGCGCTTTTTCAATTTCATCAAATAAGATGACACTATAAGGTTTACGGCGAACACTTTCAGTAAGCTGTCCCCCTTCTTCATAACCTACATATCCTGGTGGAGCTCCAATAAGACGCGCCACACTGTGACGCTCTTGATATTCTGACATATCAATGCGTATCAAGTGCTCTTCGCTGTCAAATAAATGTTCAGCCAAAGTTTTCGCAAGCTCAGTTTTCCCAACCCCGGTAGGGCCTAAGAAAATGAAACTCCCAACTGGTTTTTTAGGGTCTTTTAAAAAGGCGCGTGCTCTTAATACTGCATCAGCAACACTTTTTACTGCATTATCCTGTCCAATGACACGTTGATGTAAGAATTTATCTAAATTTAGTAGTTTATCGCGTTCACTTTCAACCAGTTTTTGAACTGGGATGCCTGTCCATTTTGAGACAATATCAGCAATCTCTTCTTCGCTAACTTCTTCTTTAATTAAATGCGTTTCTTTTCCTTCGTTTGCTTTTGCATTTTCTAATGCTTTCTCGGCTTCTGGTAAATCTCCGTATTTAAGCTTCGCTAAACGATCTAAATCATAATCCCTAGACGCGGCTTCGATGTCGCGTTTAATCGATTCTATCCGTTGTTTTAACGCTTTTAAGTCCCCTAATGACGCTTTTTCATTTTCCCACTGTGTTTTTAAACTATCATGGCTATCTTTAATATCTGCAATCTCTTGTTCAATCGTTGATAACCGTTTTTTACTTTGAGGATCTTTTTCTTTTTGCAGACTATGTTTTTCAATTTCAAGCTGTAATAATTTACGGGATAATTCATCTAATTCACTAGGTTGTGAATCGATTTCTGTTCGTACTAAAGCCGCAGCTTCATCCATTAAATCAATAGCTTTATCCGGTAAAAATCTTTCAGAAATGTATTTATGAGAAAGTTCTGCGCAAGCGACTAGTGCTTGATCAGCAATACGCACCCCATGATGAATTTCAAACTTATCTTTAATGCCTCTTAAAATAGAAATAGTATCTTCAACCGTAGGCTGTTCAATCATTACTTGTTGGAACCGTCTTTCTAAAGCAGCATCTTTTTCGATATATTTACGGTATTCATCAATCGTTGTTGCCCCGATGCAATGAAGTTCACCTCTTGCAAGCATAGGTTTTAATATATTGGAAGCATCCATCGCACCATCCGTTTTTCCAGCGCCAACGATTAAATGCAACTCATCGATGAATAAGATAATATCTCCCTTTGAATCAGACACTTCTTTTAACACACTTTTCAAGCGTTCCTCAAACTCACCACGATATTTAGCGCCTGCGACCAAAGCACCCATATCAAGGGCAAATATCGTTTTATTTTTCAACCCTTCAGGAACATCGCCATTGACAATACGCATTGCTAATCCTTCAGCAATTGCAGTCTTACCAACCCCTGCTTCCCCTACTAAAACAGGATTGTTTTTCGTTCGTCTTGAAAGGATTCTCACAACACGACGAATTTCACTATCTCGCCCAATCACAGGGTCTAACTTTCCGTCTTTTGCTTGCGATACTAAATCACGACCGTATTTTTCTAAGGCTTCATATGAAGCTTCAGGGTTATCAGAATCAATCTTTTTATTTTTACGAATAGAGTCTAAAGTTTCTTTAACACTTTTTTTATCAATTTGATACGTATTTAAAAGATTATTTGTCGCTTCATCTTTACTCTCAAACAATGCTAAATAGATATGCTCAACACTCATAAAGCTATCTTTAAAAGCTTTTTGTATATCTTCGGTTTTAATCATTAAAGTTTGAGCATCTCGACTCATATACAAATCTTCTGCATTTTCAACCCTTGGTTCTTTTTCTAGGACTTTCACTAAATCTTGTTTTAAAGCAGAAACATCAACATTCAATCGGGTTAAAATATCGACAACTAATGAGTCTTGAATGTTTAATAGTCCCATATGAAAATGGGATGGAATAAGTTTTTGGTGATTATAACGAAGCGCACTGTTTTGCGCTTCTTGAAATGCTTCACGCATTTTTGCAGTCATTTTTTCAGGTTTCATAGTCTTGTTTCCTTTCTACTATAGAGTGAAAAGCTTCATAAAAATCCTGAAGCTATATTGAGTTACTTAACATCAATCACGGTGCCTTGGGTCTGACCATCCCTCTTCTTTGCTTCAATATGTAATACGCCATTGTTTAATGTCGCGCGTATTTTAGATGGATTCACATCGGGAAGATACAATCTTCTTCTCATTGAACTAAACTGTCTTTCACGATGAATATAGTTTTTGTCATCTTGATTTTCCTTTTCTTCTTTGTGTTCAACCAAAATATGTAACGTTTGAGTATCGTAAGAAAGTTTAAGAGCTTCTTTATTTACACCAGGTAAATCTGCTTTAATCAAATACTGATCTGCTTTTTCTTCAACATCCACTTTAAATGTGTCGTTCTTAATTAAACGCATAGGCGAGAAGAAATCTTCAAAAAAATCTGTAAATGGATCAAAGGCATCTTTTCTAGATGATGCATTAAAAGGGGTAAGTTTAAACATTTAAATCACTCCTAATACCATAGTATATTTTATTTGTTAGCACTCTATTACCACGAGTGCTAATGCAATTTTATTATAATCATTAACGCGTTATCTGTCAACACTATTCATTAAAAAAATCTTCTTAACCGTAAATTTGGGTTAAGAAGATTTTTCATTGGTTAACCAAGTTTTCATCTTGTCCATACTAAGCGGCTTTGAAAAGTAAAACCCTTGAATATGATTACATCCTAGTGTTCGTAAAGTGTTAAGAACTTCTTTGGTCTCAACCCCTTCTGCGATTACTTCTAAGTTCATAAAATGGGCAAGATTAATAATCGCTTTAACCATCATTCTTGTTGAATCATTTTCATTTATTGCCTGCGTAAACTCCCGATCAATTTTCACTTTATCTACAGGTAAATCTCTTAAACATGATAGCGAGGAATAGCCTGTACCAAAATCATCCAATATACTTTTTACGCCTATCGAGCGAAATGACTCTAAAAACGATTGTGTCAGTTTGCGGTTAAGCATTAAAGTAGATTCAGTCATCTCAAGTTCAAGTTTCCCTTTTTCAATCCCGTGGTCAAGAATGGTTTGACGCATTGAATGTATTAACGTTGGATTAAAGAGATTTCTTTGTGAAATATTCATCGCAATAACAATGTCTTTTTGTATCGTTTTAAACACATCATAAGCTTTTAACACTTCATCTAATACCCATGCTGTAATTTGGTCGATGACACGCGTTTCTTCTGCGAATGGAATAAACTCATTTGGGACTAATAATTCTCCATCTTTTTTCCATCGTATCAACGCTTCTATACTATGGGTTTTTTGAGCTACTATGTCATATACTGGTTGAAATTCTAAAAACAATTCTCCCTCTTCAAGCGCTTTTGGTAGTTCTCCTAGTCTTTGTATATTAAGTTTATCACGTTCGTGTTCTTGGTGAAAAACAACAAATTTTAAATGATTATTTTTGGCATGAAGTGCCGCAATATCACTTTCACGAAAACGATGGAATACATTTTTGGGTTTGTTTGGAAGGGAAACCCCTAAAGAAAAATCAATAAATAAAGGAATCTCGTCTTGGAAAAATAAAATACTTTCTAGATGTTCTGTAAAATCTTTTCGAACCTCTTTGTATGTTTCTATAGTCATATCTATCCAAAACCGGCGATTATCTACTTGTATTATGGTTGATGGCTTTGGAAACAATTCTACCAGTTTGTGATAAACATTAATCAATGTATTTGCGAAAGCAGGCGGTCCAAGTAATATGATTAATGATTCATAGTTATTGATTTGAAGGGTGATCGACACTTTATTATCACTTTTCTTTGTTGGATGGTGTGTCATTAAGAAATGTTTATAATTGGGAAGTTGGGTATCTAAGTGATGAGAAGAGAAGAATGATATTTGTTCAATTTGACGAACTAAAACATTTGAAACATGCCCGATTAATACCCCTGTTAAAACAAATACACCAAGCCGGACCTTCCAGTTGACAAACAGTGTCATCTCTTGAAATGTAATGGCTTCGAAAACTAGTGGGCCCATTAATATCCCACTGATTAATCCTGCTATAATCCCGCCTTTTTTGCCCCACAAAAAAGCAACTATTACAATCGGGATATATAAAAGATGACTTAAAGAAGAATACTGTTTACCGTATGCATAGATAAAAAGAACGGTCGTCATAATCGATACTATTGCGACCACATTTAAAAGCCAAAATAATCGTTTGTTATTTTTTAAAATTCCATAAATATTTGAGTTTTTATTTTCCAATTGGTTCACCTTCTTTAAGCATCATCTGTCAGTAGCTCCATTTTACCACAAAAGAGACAAACACTGTAAATTATGTCACTTTAGTTGCGCATCTATATTATAAAATGTTTTATAGCCAAACCGCAAAAAGAAATAAGTTGATAACGCAACGCCACCCAGTATGCCTAACATAATCCCTATTTGATAAAGAATCGCTGTAGATGGGTCGGTACCAGATAAAATTTGTCCGGTCATCATGCCTGGCAAGAAAACAATGCCCATTCCAAGCATATTATTGATTGTTGGCATAATTGCTGAATCAAACGCATCATTAATAATCGTTTCGCTCGCGTCTTTAGGGGTAGCGCCCAAGAATAACGCCTCTTCTACCTCTGCTTTATCATGGGTAAAACGGGTTATCATCGTATGGATGCCTAGAGAAATTCCAGTCATAGAATTCCCAATAATCATCCCTGTGATGGGAATGAAGTATTGAGGATTATAATAAGGCCTTACTTGAATAACAACAAACATAAAATACAATAACGCAATAAGACCCCCACTAGGTAAAGCAACCATAATAACTCGTTTTAAAGAAGGGCTAAGTTGGCCTTTGAATTTATTAAATACTGTATAGACTGCAAATCCAATCATAATCACGATAATCAGAACTGTTAATAAAGGGTGAGCATTATCAAATACCATTGTTAAAATATAGCCGACCAAAAGCAATTGAATGGTCATTCTAAATGTCGCAATAATTAATTCTTTTTCTCTTGATATATTACGTCTATTTAAAATAAATAAAATAAATATCACAAATGCATACCCTAAAAAAACTTGGAAATAGGAAAGCTCGATTACACCATTATTCATACGCTTTCACCTTCCCGTTTTTAACAATATGGACTAAGTCACCATATTTTAAAGCAATCGCTTTAGAATGCGAAATCATAATTAACCCTTTATTAGTCTCTTTACACATATTGGTAATCGTATCGATTATTAACGATTCGGTCTCATCATCTAGTGCACTAGATGGTTCGTCTAATAAATATACATCCCCATCTAACAACATCACCCTGCCCAAAGCAAGCCGTTGTTTTTCACCCCCTGATAACGTCGATGCATCATCGCTTAAAGCTTTATTTAAAGCGACTTTATCCAACATTTCTTGAAGTATTTTATCACTCGGGGATGGTTTTTTATGAAAGTAAAGTCCTTTCACTAAATTATCTTTTATACTGCCTTTAAAAATATACGGCGTTTGGGTTAAATAGATAACATTACGGCGAAGCTCTACACTGTTTAATTCTGTTAAAGACGTGCCTTTATAAGTAATATCTCCCTGTTTAGGGGAGATCGTTTTATTTAGCAATTTGAGAAGCGTTGTTTTCCCGCCCCCACTCTCACCGATAAACACCGTGACTTTATCGGTCGGTATACTCAGAGTATCAATGGATAAAATATTTTTGTATTGAATCGATTTTAGGGTAAACATAGACACTCCTAAAGTTTAGATTTATCTTGATTGTTCATAAGGCGATGAAATGCTTTGGTTTCTCTTTTTACGTATAGCTTATAAAACCACGGCGTTAATAAAAATGAATATCTAAAAAGTTTCGAAGGATAAATTTTACGTTTTCCATTTTTTATACCTTTAATAGTAGTCTTGACTACTTTATCTACAGACTGCACAGGCCATGGTTTTCGCGATTGATTTGCTACGTTAAAGAAGTCGGTTTTTGTGGCAACAGGATAAATTGTCTGCACCAACTGATCGTTCTGTGTTAGTTCACACTCAAACCCATCAAAAAACCCTCTTAAAGCTGCTTTAGTCGCGCTATATAAAGCATGTCCCGGCATTGAGACATAGCTAACAGCGCTTAATGTCGCAATAAACCTGAATGGTTTATCATGATTGATTTCCTTTAGTTTAACGGCACTATAAATGACGCTACGGGTATTGAGGTTGAAGATAGTATCGATATGATCTGCCGTTAATGAGGTTAATTTTTCATAATATGCAAATCCAGCATTCGCAATGAACATATCAATAGACCCCATTTTAGCTAAGGCATCATTAAATAAAGCATCGATCTCATTCACCTTGGATACATCCAAGTTTTTCTTGATTAAATTAGGATGATTAAGCGCTGTAGATTCAATACTTCTACTCACTGCATACACGTTCGCTTTATTTTGTAAAAGCGCCTGTGTCAATCCTTTTCCGATACCACTAGAAGCGCCAGTAATGATAATGTTTTTGCCATTTAAATCCATTCAATCACCTTCTTATTTTAAACGTTTGGACATAATAACATCAGGATTGCCCGGTCCATACACATCTGGAATTACTCCAACTATTGAATAGCCTAATTTTTGATAAAACTTATATGGATGCGTTTTACTGTCGATGGTCTTAATTAACTCAAATATATTTTCTTTATATAAATCTTTTCCTGTTAAAGAGGTTTTATAGCCTTGGTCATCACTGCCCAAAAACAATGTAAGAATCCCTTTATCTTTTAAACGTAATTCAACGATATCTAATAGAGCTGTCCCTATCCCTTGAAAACGTCGTGATTCTTTAATAATCATTAAGTCAATTTGATAAGCGCTAAAATATCGTCGCGCTTTAGACACCCCTAAAAAACCAATCACCTCTTCCGCTTCTTTAGCGACGTATAAAATATTATCGTCTTTTAAAAACCGAATAATTTCTTCTTTCGCCCTTGATTTAGGGTAATGTGCTTCAAAGGTTTCATTTAATAGTTTCATACATTGTTTTGCAAGTGCAGCATACACATTAAGTTCTTGTACTTTCATGATTGTTTTCCTCCAATCCCGTAAAATGATAAATGAAATAAATCAATTAACCGTTTTTTATTATTAATCTCAGGACGATCTCCTACCCCACGGATAAGTTCAATAAATAAAATAATAGACTCATTATCAATCATTTTATTTACAATCCCTTCTTTTTTTCCTTCTCTAATTAAATGTTCCATTCCAACATAAATTCGATTGTTATCATACCATGCTCTTAAGGCATTCATTTTAGAACTTTTAGTTGTGTGAAACCCTTCAATTAAATCTATATTCAAATCTTTAACATAATTAATTTCAAATTCAATTAATGTATTCATTTTTTCTTCAAATGATTGCGAAGCATCATACACAATCGCTTCAAATTCACGGGTGTATTTCTCAAAGAATAATTGCGCAACATAATATAAAACGTTGTCTTTACTCTCATAATAATTATAAATTGTCACTTGAGAAACATTTGCAGATTTTGCGATCATTTGCATAGTGGTATTTTTTACCCCTTGCTTTAAAAACAAATCGTATGCTGCTCTTATGATTTGCTTTTGCTTTAAGGCTGCACGTTTTTCAAACCCATTCATAAGTCTCACCCCTTTTACTATATTGTACTTTAAAGCAACGTTTTTTGTGTATTCAAATAATAATTTTATCCCACCATGCTTTCAAAATCATTATATGGTTTATTACTCATTGCTAAACCCTTAATCTCTCTGAGATATTTTCTCATGGCGTCAAATGATGTAAAATCAACCTCGTACCCTAAATCTTTCCCTACTGATTGGGCGGTCTTTAAGAATTTATCATGAATAAAAAAGAGCGTATTCCATATGGTTTTTAAATCCCCAGAACAATAAGTTTTTAAATACATATTATACGTTTCTTCCCCTAAATAATAACGCATGTGTTTCATCGCTTTTCCCATGATTTTTCCAAAATCAGTTTGAACGCCCATTTTCCATTTCAACATGGTTTCAAAAGCCTCTCTCAATAATGTTATATGTTTAAGGGCATAAATAGGTTCATTACGATACAACCCTTTCGCAACATAAGGTTCTAACCATACAAATGTCTTTACACAACTTTCAAACAATTTAAAAGATGGTTTTTTAACAATGTACTGTGATACTTTTTGTTGTAATTTAGGAATCGAAACCGCATCTTTATCGAATAATACTTTATAAACAGGCTCTGTTTCAATATAGTGGTTCAAACGCTCAATAGGACGCAACGATAAATCAAGACGATGTTTATCTGCAAAAAGCATTTGAAAGATAAACACTTCTTTTCTATCATCTTTTAAATACACCATATCGTCACTAGTATGGAGCAACATAATATCGTTAAATTTTTTTGAATAATCTTTCTTTATTGCTTCATTATAATTTTTTACAAAAAAGACGATATCATAGTCTGAACATAAATCTACCTTTGCTTGTGGATTCACTCTTGATCCGTTTAACATCACCAAACGGACTTGATCATCATTTTTAGCTACCTCTATTATATGGTTTACCATTGCTTCATCACTAAGCATTTTTCCACCTCTTTTTACCCCTGATTTTTTTCTAACGTTAATAACCATTCTTTTATTGCTATCGAAGCCCCAAATTTTCCAAGCGTTCTATCAGCTGGCAATACTCGATGACAAGGAATCAATATTGCTAAGGGGTTCTTATTCATCGCACGCCCAACTGCACGTGCAGCGTGTTCATGTCCTGAACGTTTTGCGAGTTCACCATACGATATAACCGACCCATACGACGTACTAATCAATGTCTTATAAACATCTTTTTGAAACGGAGTGCCGGTTAATTTATATGGAAAGGTAAACATTTTTCTATTGCCATTAAGATACTCGATTAACTGTCTTTCAGCTTCATTAAATCGATTGAAATTCCCTTTTTTAAAATGAATTCCAACTACATACTTTCCATCATATTCAACACTTAAAGGAAAGGGCATGTTCATGAAATCACCTCAATAAACGCATCAACCAACTTGGGATCAAATAAAGTTCCTTTATTCTCTAATAATTCTTTTACAGCGGCTTCGAATGATAATTTATCTTTATAATAGCCATTAATCATCCTATCGTACGCTTCCACAATTCGTATCATGCGTGAAAATAACGGTATTTCTTCGCCTTTAATTCTTCTAGGATACCCTGATCCATCAAAGTTCTCATGATGAGAAAGGAGATAAACACTATAAGCTGCTTTTTCAAAAATTGATGATGTAATTCGGTACCCAATTTCTGGGTGACGCTTCATTTTAAGCGCTTCGCTTTCAGTTAATGGCTCCCCAGTTAAGGTAGCGTTTGATAAATGGATTTTCCCTATATCATGATAATAAGCCGCTTCTTTTAAAAGTATCTTTTTAGACGCGTCAATTTTTAAATAATTAGCAAGTTTCATCGTTAAATCCATCACATTTTGAGCATGCGTTTTTTCGTGAGGATAAGCATCATAAAGAAGCGTTTCTATTTGTTTAAAAATGGTTTCTTTCGCCTTAAAACTATATTTTAATTTATATGTATACAATTTACTTTCTGCCCGTTTAAGGGTAGTAGTAAATGTAGAGTGGTGGGGGTCTTTATTTAACACTTCAAACCCTAAAGATAAAGAAAGGCTTATATCATGACATTTTGTTTCTTTTGCTGTTTGAGCAATGTTTTTTAAGAGCGTTAATCCCTCATCATAAGTGGTAGATGGACATAACATCACAAATTCATCGCCACCGATGCGAGCGAGTAGCGCATCGTTTTTAGCAAAAGACTTTAAAATATCTGCAGATGCTTTTATAAGTGCATCTCCTACTTCATGACCATAAACATCATTCGTTAGTTTCAGAGCGTTTAGGTCTGCTAAAATAATTGCCAAAGGAAGCTTGTCATCCGTTGTAAAAAAAGGAATTGATTCTTCAAAATATCTGCGGTTATTTAGAGTGGTTTGTTTATCAACATAACTCAAATTTTCAATGACTTCGTTTAGTTTTTTATCCTCAGTAACATCAGCATACATCGCCGCTACTTTCGAAGTAGACGGGGAAAATAACGAAATCCTAAAATACTTTTTTAAAACCGATATGTAACGATTAAATGTTAACGACGTTTTGTTTCTTTCTACATTTACAAATTTATCAAAAAACGGAGGGGTATTAATTTTAAATACATCAGTGATCAGTCTCCCTTTAAGTGAGGGGTTTCCCGTTGTTCCTATAAATGAATAAAAGTTTTTATTGTGATCAACAATTTTATAATTATACGGATCGCCTTTTGCATCATACAATATTTCATAAATAACAAAAGCTTCATTCATATTTTCAAAAAGTGATCTTAACATCGCTTCGTTATCACGCAAGGCACTCTCTATATTTTTCTCATGGGTTATATCTGTATCCCATCCTTGAAGTCCAATTATCTCCCCTTTATTATTGGTGATTGGAATCGTGGAACTCACAACATAAGTATTATCTCCATTTTTATTTATTACAATATTTTCATACCCTACAAGGGATTTCCCCATAAAAATACAATCCATTAATTCACTCATTATCTTTAAACGTTCGGCATCTTTATTCAATTCCCAGATATAATATTTATCAATTAAATCCTTTGGTGCATACCCCAAAGTATTCACAATAGAATCACTCATATACGTAATCAACCCATTTTGATCAATTTCCCAAATATAGGTTTTAGAATATATATCAAAATCAAAGTTTTTAATTGGAGACATTTGATAAAACGCTTCTTTACGTAACGTTTTCAATGCATAATGAATCCATACAATAGCGCCGATTAAGCACCCAAAAACAAACACCAAAAACACCCTAATAATAATTTCATTCCAAACAAAAAAAGACACAATGAAAAAAACAGTAAAAATCACAGCTAGTCCAAAAAGGCTATAACGGATCCATTTGATTTTATTCATAGGTCTCCCCCCACAAACTATTCTATAGGAATATAATACCACTTACACCGCAAAAGAAAAAGAGACCAAAGGGTCTCAATGTTATTTTAATGATTTAAAATGTTTGCGTAACATGACATAATGGATTAAATTCCAAACCCCATAAATAACAACGAAGTTGATTAAGGCATCAATAAAAGGCCACTCTTCTTCAAAAATCATCATAAATAAAGTAAACACACTCGCCGCAATTAAGCCACTCGTCCAAATACGGGCATGCATCGTCATTCGTTTTTTGCGTTTAATTTCATCGTTTTCCATATTTTTCTCTCCTTATAACACGTTCATTATAACAAAGGTTTAAGCGCCATACAACGTTACAATAAAAAAAAGGCCAAATGGCCTTGTTTAATGATGAAAGTTTGTTTGCGTTAACCAGTTTATTTCAAAAATGAGACGGTCACCTCTATTAACACGTTTTTTAATACTATGAAACCATTTTTTCATAAAAAGCCTCCGTATATATTACTTAATTAATTGTCTATAATATAATTTTAAAGCTGTATCAAAATATTCAATTACAATATTTTGTTTAGTGTTTTGTTTTGTTTGTTTCATTGTTATCACACTCCTTGATTTAAATTGAGTGCTTAAAAATACTGGCGTGAAGAGTTTTCACTGCCGTAATTTTAAGCGGTTGAACAGTAGTAATTTGTTGTATTATCGCAATCAAACTTCTTCACCTCCAACATGTTTTTAGTGACTTTCATTATGTTACATACTATATATGAAAATTCTTACATTGTCAACCGTTATGCCAGTACATAAAAAAAGCACGCCATGAGCGTGCTCTAAAATAATATTATTTATCAGTTGCGGATATATGAAGCATTTCCCCAATTGCGGCTAAAATAGAAGCAAACGCTCCTAAGAGAACCCCTAAATTTGTATCCCATTGTGGAACAGTAGATTCCCTTTCCCCCTCTAGTAATTGATACTGGATTTCTACATAATCATGAAAGATGAAGAAAAGGACTCCAGCAAGCACAAACACCGCCAAAGAAAACGTGTTGCCTTTTTTAAATATTAAGGTAAGTACCCCTGCGATGAATGGCGATAAAAACGTAGCCATAGCAACCATATTAGGCTCAATACGCGCACTCGCAACTTCTAGCCCTAGAAACTCAAATTCTACTAGATCAACCCCAAGCATTAACTGCAGACCAGTGTAGGTTTCTCCTTCTAAATGTAAGGTCGGTAAAAACATCGTAAGGGACGCAACCAATCCTAATACAAAAATGCCATAAGGTAACATTTTTTTCAGTTTTTTATTTTTCATATTTATTCCTCCTGGTGAATACTGATGTTTATCAATTACGCAAACTAAGTACATTTTTATGTAAAATGAAGGGCTTAATTACACTCCCCATTATAAAAGGTTCTTTAACGAAATCCAATACGTTTTATGATATTTATCAGTTTCATGAAAAGCTATGAAGGTTTCTAAAGGTTCTATTTTTTAAGTGAATTGAGTTTTTATACCAAAAATACTAAAAACCAGGCCTATCTATAAATAATTGTGGACCTATTCAATAACGTAATCCTCAAGATTACATCTTTTGGGTAAAATAATTTTTGTTTGATACTGTTATAAAATTTGAATGGGTGTATTTAAAAGAGAATAGAATATCGTATGGAGCCCCTTATTTTATAAATCCAAAAGTAGCTTTTTTTCTTCTACCACGAACTTTGTTGTCGTATGGCTTGTGACTTTGAATTAAGCTCTTTATAATGAAAGTAACTTATATTACGGAGTGTGAACTTTATGGAACTATTAAACAGTATCACAAATAGGCGTACGCATTTTGCGATAGACAAAAAGTCTACTGTTGATGATGCGACTTTAATTCAAGATATTGAATCAATTGTTAAGCATTCACCAAGCCCCTTTAATACGCAACACCAAAGTGTATATGTTGCTTTGGGCGAATACCATGATAAAGTGTGGGATATTGTAATCGATACTATAAAATCCTCTACAAAACCCGAAAGATACGAAACATTAAAAGCGAAAATTGAAGGGTTTAAAGCAGGCTATGGAACTATATTATTTTTTGATAATGTTTTACATATTGAAGATTTACAACAACGATTCCCAAAAGTAAAAGACCGATTTGAAATGTGGATGTATCAAGCGCAAGGTATGACCCAAATTAATGTTTGGAATCTTATAAGCAGTTATGGAATGGTCGCATCTTTACAACATTATAATCCTAAAATAGATGAAGCCATTAAAGCGCTTTTCAATATTCCTTCGTTCATGACTTTACAAGCACAAATGCCTTTTGGGACACAAAAAGGCCCACTTAAACCAAAAGATTATAGACCAATCGAAGATCGCTTTAAGGTGTTTAAATAATGGGACTTTTTAATCTATTCATCGGCATTGGGTTAACGCTTTTTTTTGTAATAGTAAGTGTTATCATAACGCGCTTAATATTTTATATATCTAAACGGGTTGCTTTATTGCCTAGTGTAATTCTATTATTTAGCGCATTTATATTATTCATCAATCGTTCGCCAAGTGCAATTGATGTCGATTTATATTGGTTATTTTCTGTTGCCCTTTTTATTAGTAGTATTTTAAATGGGTTAACTTGGGGATTACTACTTAAAAATAAAAATTTAGCCTCTTAAACTGAGGCTTTTTTATTATCTTTTAGTTTCAAAAAAACTTTTTGCGGCACTCAATTCACTTTGTGTGAGTTGATGACCACTATCATGCCAATGAATATCAACAAAGGCACCATTATCACGCAAGACCTTTGCAACGCCTAACGTTTGATCATTAGAACAGATTGGATCATTTTTACCAGCACCTATAAAAACATCAAGCCCTTCTTGCTTACAAGGTTCCTTATCAGAATAAGGCATCATTGGATGATGTAAAAATATCACTTTGAATGGACTTTCATAATGGTAAAGTAAACTGCCAATTATATTTGCACCATTAGAGTAGCCCATCGCTATCAAATGATTTTTATTCAATCTTTTTTCATCTATAATTCGATCTAAAGACGCTTTTAAATTATGAGTACGTGAAATTAAATCTGCTTCGTCAAAAACACCAGGTCCTTTTCGTTTAAAAAACCGTTTCATACCCGCTTCATCCACGTCGCCTTCAAATGACAATATATTTGCGGATGAATCAATCATTTTAGCAATAGGAATAAGATCTTCTTTGGTCCCACCGGTTCCATGAAATAATACCAAAGTTCTTGAACTTTTATTATCTTCAAATTTATAATCTAACACTTAAAATCCTCCTTTTATTTTGGACGCTTCAATTCAAATGGCTTTCCTAAAGGCGCATATGTTTTACCGCCCAATCGGGCAACAGGGTTTAATACGTTAGGATTAATTTCCAAGCTTTCTCCTAAAGATTTCAACAAGTGAATACGGTTAATTTTTCCTAAAAAGATTTCACTTGTAATGACCCCTTCATGTTTTAAAGGAATGATATCGTAGAGTTCACACTCAAATCTAACGGGGAGTTCGCCCACGCCATCTACTTTGATGGTATCACTTTTTATAGGGGTTAAGTTATATATAGCAACTTCGCTTTCGTTTGGAGCGTGAAATTTTGAGGTGTTATTGATGGTTTGTATAAAAGCTTCAGTCGTAATGTGTACCACAAATGATTTTGTATGTTTGATATTTTTAGCGGTATCTTTATCAACCCCTTCTCTTTTACCGATTGATATACTTAATACTGCCGGTTTTGTTCCATGTACTGTGAAGTAAGAAAAGGGGGCTGCATTTAAAACATTTTGTGCAGATAAAGTTGTGACGAACGCAATAGGTCTAGGCACAACAGTATGGGTTAAAAGCGTATAAATATCGCTTTTCTCTAGTGCGGTTGGGTCAACACTTCTAAACATAAAACACCTCAATATATTATTATTTAACTATAATACTAATTTTATTTTAACACACTCGACTTTGCTTTTTATGAAAAAAGCCATCAATCGATGGCTTTATAATCTCATTTTTTAAAAAGAACACTTACAGAATCTACGCTTGATGATTGAGGATACATATCAAAAGGCATGACGCTTTTCAAGGTGTAATCACTGGTTAAATGGTTCATATCTTTGGCCAATGTCGATGGATTTTTAGAGACATAAACAATCATTTTTAATTGACTATTTTTTAGATGCTTAATCATGGTTTGATTCAATCCATGTTTAGGGGGAGAAACAATGCCTACATCTGAACGAATATTTTTAGCGTTCAAACGTTGAAGCGCTTTATCTTCTTTATCAACAGTAAATTTAATGTTGTTTAGCCCATTGGTTTTAGCGGAGCGTTCAGCGCTATTTAATAATGTAGTATTGCTTTCAACTAGTGTCACTTCATCAAAGTTTGATGCTTGGTATAAGCCCAGTGCACCACTCCCTGCATAAAGATGAACCATTGAATTATACTTCCCACCTTCAAGTAAAGTGGAGATGTATTCATACATATTTTCTGCTTCACTTGGATTAACAGGGAAACGGTCCACCGGAGATAATTGATAGGTAATATTACCTAACTTATCTGTAATAAGCCCTTTTCCTTCAAGTACTTCATAAGTTTCACCAAAAGTGTGTTTGTTACGTATATCGTGATTTTTACTAATCGAGACACTACTGACATTCGGTAAATCAAGAATAGCTTTTGCTGCAGTTTTCAACACTTTATTAAATATTGTCACCACTAACGTGACTTGGATCTCGCCGTTTAAATGGGACTTACGACTAACAAGTCTTCTTAACATCCCACGTTTTGTTTTTTCTTCAAATGCATAGATTTCTGACTCATCACAAATTTCTAAGATTTGTTTATTGATTGTGTTTAAGTCTTGATCATAAAGCGGACAATCACTTATTTCTAATAATTTTTTACCACTTACATTTGGTAATGCACTCATTAATCCATCTTGTTTCGTATTCAACAAATATAAATTGGTTTTATACTGGTAATGTAATGGTTTAACAATCGGATTAAAATGATGGAATTTAACCGTTTTAGGATTAATATCGGTATATCTTTCAAAACTTTGTTTGAGTAGACCTTCTTTTAACCTTTGTTGTTCCTCATAAAGGACGTGTTGAAGTTCAAAACCAGCGCAATTTTCAAATTTTTTACTTAACGGTGGTCTTCTATAATAAGATTTTTTCTTAATTCTTTCGATTTCCCCTATCGCATGACCTTTATTTAATTTTGTGATTTTTATCACAACTTCTTCTGGCGGAATCGCACCAGGAACAAAAACAGCTTGGCGTTTATAAAACCCTACACCTTCTCCATCGATTCCTATTGATTTAATGGTAATTAATACTTCTTGATTTAATTTTAATTGACTTTCCATAATTTCCTCACTATTTTTTAGACATCTACAAATTTTCTACATATTTACACGTTTATAGTATCACATGAATGACCCCTTCACAATCAAATCAATCCTTCTCCTTGATGAAGATTACGCTTAGCGTATATCTTAATCATAATGGCTCCTAATGGAGCGCTCACAATAATACTTAAAACAGCTAACGCTAAAATCAATTCTCCTTTTTCAACCCCTAAAGTAAGCGGGATTGATCCTAAAGCTGCTTGAACTGTTGCTTTAGGCCAATAGGCGATAACAGTAAACCATTTCTCTTTATAGTTATACCCACTGTTCCATACGGCTAGTAAAACACCAATACTTCTAAATAATAATCCAAAGGCGATTAAAGCAATTCCTAAAACGCCCACACTTAAGGCTAATAACGGATTGACTGCCGCCCCCACTAATACAAATAAAACAATTTCAGCACTAACCCAAATCTTATCAAACTTAATACTTAATCGGCTTCCAAGTTTTGGCAAAATTTCACTAATGGTGAGGCCTAAGGTCATGACGCTTAAATAAGACGCCACCAACACTATATCTTCTACCCCTCGTTCTAAGGATACTAAAAACATGCCAAGCGCAAGTAAGACTATCACTTTTTTTGAATCTCTTACATGTAATTTTTTGAATGTATAGACAAAAATTGAGCCCACTACAATCCCTATCATAATGCCCAAAAAGATAGCGATTGGAATGTTTAAAACTTGTATGGTAATTGAGTTTGTTGTGCCAAAGTAAAATCCTAAAAATGTAGTAAAAATCGTAATCGCAATTACATCATCTAAAGACGCGGCCGACAAGATCATCACAGGGATACTTTTATTCATCCCAACGTTACGTTTAATTAACTCTAACATAGAAGGCACCACAACAGCAGGGGATACCGCTGCGATGATAAACCCTAAAATACCCCCTTGAATAAATGTAAAATCAAAAACCAACATCGCAAATAAAAGCACCGCGAATCCTTCTAAAATACTTGGAATAAACGCCATAAAGATAGAAGTCTTTCCAGCTTTTAGTATTTTTTTTCTATTTAATCCTAATCCTGCACGTAATAATACGATAATTAACGCGATCACTCTAAGGTCATAGCTGATTGCTAAGAGGGTTTCATCTAATAAATCGAGTCCATACGGTCCAATCAATACTCCTGCTATTAACATCCCTAAAAGTCCCGGTAGTTTTAATGCTTGAAAAACTAAACTTCCTAAAAGTCCAAAAAATAGCAATATTCCAAATGAAAGTAACATCTCATCATCTCCTATAAAAAAACGCCTGCACACTTAAAAAAGAATGCAGGCGTCATTAGCACATTTAATGCGGTTAAAGGCGAACGCCATCGCCTAGAGGCATTCTACCATGTTAAAAAAATAAATACAATATTAAAATACCCCAAGTATTAAGAAATAAATAATCGGAATAATTAAAGCTGGCAACATATTGGCAACTTTAATCTCTGTTATTTTCATAAAATTGATCCCCATCGCCACTAACAAAATATTGCCTACCAACGACATACTTATAATCATGGCGTCAGTCAAAAACATCCCTGCAAAATAAGCCATAATCGTAATACTGCCTTGATAGATTAAAACACTTATTGCGGCAAACATTACACCAATCCCAAAAACACTCGCTAGCATCATCGCAGTAATAAAGTCTAAAACACTTTTTACTAATAACGTTGTAATATCTCCATAAAGGCCGTCTTGTAATGCCCCTAAAATCGCCATGGCACCGATACAAAAAATAAGGGTTCCTGATATAAATCCTTGTGCTAAAGGGGGTAAACTATACTTTTTTTCAACCCCACTCGCAAACCGTTTTAATGCACCATCAATATCAATTTTTTCCCCGATTAACGTCCCTAATACTAAAGCAATAATAACCAACAAATCATATTGCGTAGACAGCGACCCATCTGACTCAATGACTAAAAAATCTCTCATGAACCAACCAATCGATAACACCGCTAACGATAACCCTAAAACTAACATGATGGATTGCTGTAGAGATTTTGGAAGACTTTTCTTAAATGTCATCCCTATGAATGCCCCTAAAACGATCGCAATCGCATTAATAATCGTTCCCATTGAAACCCCTCTATTCTACGTTTGCTTATGCTCTATCATAAACAGTTTAGTGTCGTAATTCCCTTTATGCATTGTATAATCATTATATAATTCATCCATCTCTAATGTTGTAAACTGCATATTTAAGTTATGAATCATCTTTTTCCAATAAGAGAGTGAAAATAATCCTAACCTATGGGTTTCATGATGAATTTCTTTTTGACCATTATGATAACGAATTAAATATATAAGCGTAGCTTCATAAGTGGAAGGGGAAACTATATAATTATTTTCGTATAATGTGACATGCGCTAAATGATTTTTCCCACTATAAACAAAATTGTTATGCTTAAATGTATCTCTAATTTGAGCAGTAATAATTAATAATCCTTTTTCTTTTAAATGGCCTATGGCATTCTCAATCGTGTTTTCTAACATTAAAGTAGATGTCATATACGCAATCGAATCAGGGATAATGACAACATCAAATCTTTCGTATAAAGAAATATTTTGCATATCACCTTGCACATAAGGGATTTCTGGATTTGTTCTTTTCGCTAATTCTAACATACCTTCAGATATATCAACACCTGTAACATCAAAAACCTGCTTAAATGTATAATCATGACCTCCGGCCCCACACCCAAGGTGCAATACTTTTAACCGTTTAGAACCAAGCTTATCTTGAATAATTTCAATATACTTCTCAGATTCTTTTTTAGACCCTTCAACCGTGTTAAATACAAGATCAACCCAAGCTAAATCATTATACGCTTTATAATCCATGGTTCCACCCCCTAAAGGTATCTATAGTTATATTTTAGCATATAGCCCCTTTTTTTAAGTCATTACCCCCAAAGATTTCAAAAACATCATAGGCCTAGTCTTGCTTCATAACGGTTTAACGAGAAGTTGACAAGGATTCTGCTCATCCCATAACGTTTTCAAAACTTCAAGTTTTAAAAACCCTAAACTTTCATAAAATCTATTTGTTGAATCGTATAACGTATAAGTCCCTTCCTCAACAGTTTTGACTTGCATTACCTTATATCCCTCTTTTAGAGCAAAAGCTTCAAGTTCTTTATAAAGCTTTTTACCTAATCCATTTCGGTGATATTTTTTTATAACACCCATACAATAAATTTCCCCTGTTACTTCACTTGTTTTTTTAAGTACGACAAACCCAACTGGTTGATGGTTTATATACGCAGCAAAAAAAGGAAGGGATTGGGAATGCTCAATATAAGCATTTCTATATTTAGATATTCCAAACCAATCTTTAAGATCATCTAAGACCATAGTTGCAATCTGTTTTTTTAATGGTTTATCCTCAATTTTTGTAATCATTATAGTAACCTCCTAATCTCTATTAAAAAAGGTACTTATAAAAGCACCTTTGATTAATTCCCTCTATACACGAACTTTGCAACCACTTCAATATGCGACGTCTGTGGAAACATATCTACAGGCGTCACTTCTTTTAATTGATACCCTTCAGACGTTAAATATTTAGTGTCCCTTGCAAGTGTTGCGACATTACAAGAAATATATATAATGCGCTCAGGTTTTAATTTACTAAGTGTCTGTAAGAACTCTTGTTCTACCCCTTTTCTAGGGGGATCAACAAACACTTTATTAATTGCTAAATCCTTTAACTTATCTAAAGCATCTGATGCCTTTAAATGGTAATATTCTGCATTGGTTATATTATTTTCTTTTATGTTTTTATAGGCATTTTTAATGGCACTTTTTACATCGTCAAACCCAATAACACGCTTAACATCATTTGCAGTTGATAATCCAATAGTCCCAATACCACTATATGCATCTAATACAGTGTCATCTAAACTTAAATCAGCATACTCAATAGCTTTTTTATATAATAACTCCGTTTGTTCAGGGTTAATCTGGAAAAAGGACTGATGCGATATATTATATTTTATACCGAGCAACACATCTTGGATATTATCTTGTCCATATAAAACTTTTGAACGATTGCCTAATCTAAATTTTCCACTAGAAGAAGCGCTATTTACTATGATACTTTTGATAAAAGGAAACCGCTCAACTAAAATGTTTATGAGTTTATCTTTTTGTGGAATTTTTCCGCCTGTGGTAATCATTACCACCATTAAGTCATTATTACTAAACGACTGGCGCAACATAAGCCCTCTAAAGATCCCCTTTTTAGTATAAGCTTCATAGATTGGTATATTGAGTTCTTCTAATAATAATTTAAAATGTTTTAAAAGGTCAGTAAAGATTTTGGGATAAATTAAACATTTCTTTACATCAACCACTTCATGACTTCTAGGTTTGAAAAATCCTGCAATAATTTTACCGTTATTCGTAGAAAACGGAATCATTGCTTTATTTCGATAATAATATGGATTATTCATCCCTATGGTTTCATTCACAGAGGATTCAACGCCGCCTAAGCGATTTAAAGTTTCTTTGACTCGATGTCGTTTAAATGAAAGTTGCATATCATAATTCATATGCATTAAATTGCACCCACCACATTGATGGTGAACATCACAAATTGGTTCTTTTCTAAACGGAGAAACTTTGGTAACGTTTAACAAGGTTCCTAAACCAAAGTTTTTATTTACTTTATGGATCTTAATGCGCGCAGTTTCCCCTTTTAAAGCATCCTTAACAAAAACAGGGAATCCATTAATTTTCGCAACTCCCATTGCATCATGCGTCAAATCGGAAAACACAACTTCGTGAACACTATTCACTTCTACCACGTTTTCACCTTCTACCTTACTTAATCTGATATTTTTTAGCCAATCCGCCGCAAGATGTCTCACGATAATTAGCCGGCATATCTTTACCCGTTTCAAACATTGTCTCTACTACTAAATCAAAAGATATTTTTCTTGTATCACTTAAAAAATAGGCTAACCCACATGCATCAATTGCACGTAACGCTGCGACTGCATTTCTTTCTATACACGGAATTTGGACATAGCCACCAATGGGATCACATGTTAACCCTAGATGATGCTCTAAAGCAATCTCAGCAGCGTATTCTATTTGGTCTAGAGTAAGATTAAATAAATCTGCATGGGCCGCAGCGGCCATGGAACACGCTGAACCCACCTCAGCTTGACAGCCAGCCTCTGCACCACTTATCGATGCGTTTTGTTTAATCACATTGCCTATCACACCAGCAGTCGCTAAGGCATCGATAATATCATCATCGCTAAATTTATGGCGTTCTTGCATATACCGTAAGACAGCAGGCATGGTTCCACTCGCCCCACACGTCGGAGCAGTAACAATCGTCCCACCACTCGCATTCATTTCATTGACCGCAAATGCGTAAGCGCTGACTAAACGATTTTCTTTTATTTCAGATGGCTCTTTTTTAATATTTTTTTCATACAAGGTCTTAGCTTTTCTTTGCACCATCAAATCACCAGGTAATGTTTCAGTTTTACGTAAGCCTTCCTCTATCGAAGTTTGCATTGCTTTCCAAATTGTATGCAAAAACTGACGAATATCACGATCATCGAATCTAGATACATAATCACTTAATCTAATGCCTTCAGTTTTACAATAGTGCATAATCTCATCAAACGATTGATGGGGATAAACATCAACATCTTCAGTATGGGGAATACCTTCTATTTCAATGGTCCCGCCACCAATACTATATACACGCATAAATCCAAGTTGTTCTCCCGCTTTGTCGTACGCATAAAAATCAAGCGTGTTAGGGTGCACATCAATAAAGTCTGACGAAAAAACGACCTTAACATCCCCGAGAACTTCTTCTATAATTTTATCAGTTAAGTGACCTTTACCAGTTAAGCTTAATGACCCATACAAAATAGCTTTGTACTGTGCATCAGGATAGTCACTTTTAAACAGCCTAGCTGCACGCTCTGGTCCCATAGTATGTGAACTGGAAGGCCCTTTACCGATTTTATATAAAGCTTTAATCGATTTCATAGTGCCTCCTGATAATATATTGCATATTTACATTATAACACATAAGCAAAGATTTCATTTTAAACATTCCCCTTCTATATTCCATAAAAAAAACCAACTGATTTACAGCTGGTTTTTTAAGGGTTTAAAAATCCATTTTTACGTCTGCACGCTTCTCAAGTTCTGCTTCAAAGAAGATTTTCTTTGCCATTCCAATCTTACCTGCAACAATACTTGTTGGGAAAGAAACAATTAAACGATTCAAATATGAAACATTTGAGTTATAAAGACGTCGCGCTGCTTGAAGATGTTCTTCAACGTCCGCAATACTTCTTTGCAAATTAGAGAATACACGTTCTGCTTTGAGATCTGGATATTGCTCTACAGCAACATTAATATCTGCTTGAACTTGATTCATTTTTTGCATAAACTCTTGTTTTTGTTCCATGGTCATTTCATCCGGCATTCCTTTACGCCATTTCACAACATTTTCAAACGTTTGTGCTTCGTGTTTGGTGTACCCCTTTACTGAATCAACCATTTTTGATAAGGTATCAAAGCGCTTAGTCAATGCTACATCTATACCTGATTCTGCTTCTTCAACCTTGACTTCTTTACGTCTTAATTTGTTCATCGTTCCAATAAACCACACTAGTATGAATAATAAAATGACCCCTACAACAATTAAAATAATTACTACTGGATTATCCATTACATTTCCTCCTTAAATACATTATTATTTAGTTTTAAGTCATCGACAATATCATATATTTTGTCGACATCACCTTTAAATCCTTTAATTAATGATTCATCAATTTTTTTGAATGGCGCAATATAAAATAACCCTTTGCCATCATTTATCGCAAAATGCATTTTAGGTCCCATAAATGAAAACCCTAAACGTCCTGGATGATTTTTTTCAATTTTCATTAAAGACTCCATGAAATGCGGGGTTAAAACATAAAATACTGTATGAGAGTCCGTAGAATAGGTATTAAATTTTTTATTAAAATCAATACTTTCCAATTCTACTTTCTTATATTTTTGTCCATCTTGGGGTGTAAAGCGTTCTAAAACTTGTATGGGATGATCAATTTTTTTATGAAAATCAAAACTGAAGATTCTCCCTTTAAAATAAGTAACATAATCAACTTTACGGTGCCGTTTACCATTACGAGTTACGTATCTAACTTGTTTTTCTTGTAGATGTGCATCACTTGAGCGAAAATCCACGCCATCTATAGTCCCCGATAAAAAATCAGTACTTTTAAATCGATCAGCACGTTTTAAAAATCCACACTCATAAACATCTTGTGGTGTTAACCCTTTTTTAGGATAATACACACCATTTTGAATAGTTTCACTAAAATAATCTTTCAAAAATTCAGTTTTAAACTTATTTACAGCTTGTGTGTAAATTACCCCGCCAAAGATTAGCGATATCGAACCAACAGCAAGTGTTAAAAGTCCTAATGTTTCTAACACACTGCCATCACTTAAGACTAATGCTATGATAGCCCCTATAAGTAAAAGTGCTCCGACAGAAAAAAAGATTTCGCCGCGTCTTTTTTTATCTTGATAAGCTTGTAAATTTTTTCCCATTGTTCTACCCCCTATATTTCTTATAGTTCAATTATATCATTAAAGAAAAAAACAACAAAGCTTTTTTAGCTTTGCTGTTTTTAACGAATAAATATTTTTACAATATCGCCATTTGAACTTTCAATATCAACCAATTCTTCTGATTGTGTTTCATCTAGTACTTTAATAACTTCTTCAAGATCAATGTTGTTTTTTTCACTAAATTTTGTATTTAGTCTTGAATCTTTTTTAAGTAATAGTTTACTCAACGCCAAAGGAATTTTAATATTCACTTTATCTTTTTCTTCACTTAGAATCTGAATGTGTAAATATTTTTTCTTTGAAGTGAAGTTTCTGTCTTCTTTTTCGGTATTCATGCTATTCATTTCTTGATTAGATTCGAGAAAATTCAATGCATTTAGAAATTTCATTTATTTCACCTCTTCTTTTATTTTCTATTAATCCGTTTTGTTTTATTGCAATTTACTAACCCATCGCATAATTCTATATTGTGTCGTTTATTAACCATTTGTTTAAATAATTGGTTCACCTTCATCACGGTCCTTTCACATGATCTTTATAAAAAGCTTATTTTAATGCGTTTTTGATTTTTTCTATTTCGCTATTTTGTCTATCACGAATTAAACGTTTTGTTTCATCTCGGTTTAATTCATCTATGAAGTAAGATTGCATCATAGGAATCACCTCATTTTAATTTTTTTATTACATTTTATTTAGTTGATAATTTAAGTTTAGTAATTTCACAGTTAGCTTGTTCTTTGTTTAAACATTTTTGGGCTTCACGATTAATTTCGTCTAATAAAATTGAATTGAACATTTTTATACTCTCCTTTAATTTAATTTGTTTATTGATTGATTTTATTAAGTATTAAATTGATTTTGTTAACTTCAACTATATAATATATTATCAATTATTAATTGTCAACACTTTTAGTTAAATATTTTTAAAATAATTTTAAACATAATAAAAAGAGTGCTTAATTTTATTAAACACTCTTTAAATTTATTTATTATTTAATCTGTTTTCGAAAATGTGATAACTTAAAATAGTTAAAGTAAGTGAATATCCAATACCGATAATCATATATAACACAACACTTATATTATGCTGATGTGAAAGTAAATCACTTGAAACCATCAACCCTTTAGTTGACCAAAATGTTGGAAATACTCCTAGAAAGTATTGCTTGAAATCTTGCATTCCCTCTAACACAATTAAAACTGGTAGTAATGCAATGATGCCCGAAATTTTCATAAAAGCAAAGCCTTCAATTTTGTTTCGTGCAAAGGCAGATAGAATTAAGCCAAATACTGGTGTAAATAATCCGGCAACCAAAGCATAGATTAATATATGGTGTAGTTCAAATAATTCCCAAAGATTGACTCCACCAAATGTATAGTTATCCCCACTTAACAATTTGGTCCCTTGAAGAGACCAAAATGATGCATTGACACTAATCAAATACGCATAGAACGCTTTGAATGTAACGTAACCCCGTAATGAGAGTGGAGTGACCCTAATTGTATCCAGGGTATTTTCATCTTTGTGGTCTAGTAAATTAAACCCTAACATAGCTGCCGTTACAAATGGAGCTATATTTGAAAAGACCACAATCACTACAAGTGATACAAGTTCTTGATTAGGTTGGCTATCCGCATAATTTCCTATCAGCGTCGGGATTACAAATGCCCCAATCCCAATCATTAGTAATGGATATAGAAGCATAATCATTGTCATAGGTTCACGAATAATATTTTTAAGTTCAAACCTCAAAAGTTTTATATACTTCATCATTCACCTACTCCTTAATCGCTTTATCAATATATTTGGGAAACACGACCATATTTGAAAGCACAATAGAAGCGATTAATAAATAAACTATTCCAAGGGCGATGATCCATAAATCATTCGAGGCATAGAATGCATAATCTATCAGCAACATGGAAGCATGGGTCGGCGATATAAGCAATATAGTTTCTAACGTTTCACTCAATAAGCCAAGGGCGTAAAATAATGATGGAAACCCAAATAGAATCATATATGCCATCATTAAAGCCAATAAAGCTGGAAAATCTTCAACCAAAACGGCAAAGGTGTAGCCAATCATTGCATGAAAGAACGCAATCAAAATACTGAATGGTATCAAAAGGAAAAAGTTAATATCAACATTAAAGAAAAAATAAGCAATAAGCCCAATAAAAAGGGATGATTGAAGCGCAATATAGACTGCGCTGAACATTTTAGATGCGATTATCGACCGCATAGATGCCGGTGAGGTCAACATGCTTTTTAAAGTATTTTCTTGTCTTTCGTAAAAAAACGAGGCGCCAATTAATAACACTGTCATCATTGCGACATCCATAAATATGAACATAGGCACAAAAGCACCAGCTTCTTCTGGACCAATTAAAAACATCACCATAACCCATAAAATACTTACACCAAATCCTACTTGAATTAATTTATACCGAATTAACCGTTTAAATTCACCCCTGATAAGCACGCTAAGTTGTCTCATCGATCCGCTCTCCAGTAACTTTAATGAAAATATCATCTAAACTCGTTTCTCCTGAATGCATCGTTTCAATATCATGGGTTTGAACCATGTTAAGAAACGTTTCATTCTTTCCTATTTCATTTAAATCAAAGGTTTTTTTTACGGTTTCTCCGTTAATTCTAAATTCAGTTTTTAAAATGCGTTTTCCATACTTCAGTTTTAGTTGACGCGGGGTTGAAATCTCACGGATTTCTCCCCCACTTATAAAAGCGATTCGATCGCATAATTCTTCCACATCATTCATTAAATGAGTACTTAAAATAACGGTCCCACCTGAATCTTTAAACGCTTTTATTAAATCTTTAATAATTCTAGCATTTTTTGGATCTAAGCCATTAGTCGCTTCATCTAAAAATAAAACCTTAGGATTATTGAGCATCGCTCTAACAAAATTAAGACGCATCTTCATTCCTTTAGAAAACTCGCCGACTTTTTGATCTTTGGCATCTAATAATCCTACCTGATTTAATAAGCTTTCTATATTATCATGCGATTTGTACAGTCTTGCGAAAAACTTCATGTTTTCTAATGCAGTGAGCTTAGAAAAATGCACAGGCAATTCAAAGCCTACCCCTAAATCTTCATAAAATGTATTATCATAAGCTTTTAATGGTTTACAAAGGTATTCTACTGATCCTTTAAAATCTTTGAGAAGTTTAATCAATATCTTTTGTGTTGTACTTTTACCAGCCCCGCTTGGGCCTAATATTCCAAAAATTTCCCCTTCTTTTACATCAAAGCTAATATTTTTAACCGCTTCTATGCCATTTTGTTTATACGTGTAACTTAAATTATCCACTTTAAATATCGTTTTCATGTTTTTCCTCCAATACACTATAAAATATCATAGTTTAAAGTCTTTTTCGTCACTTCTAATGTTTTAAGTCTTTGTTGTCGTTATAAAGCATCTTTAAAATATCACGAGGTATCATAACTGAATTTCTTTGTTAAGGTAAATTTTAATTAAGAAAACCATCCTATTTTATCTCAAAATATTGATAAAAACTCACTCTAGGAATGGAAGCTTTCTTAATAATTTGTTAAACGTTTGCTTTATATATCAACATACGTATAATAATTAAATTATCACAGTAGTAATACAATAAGTCAATAACTATGACAAAAGTGCGATAGTTTTATAAAAAAATAAAACACCCTATAAGGATGCTTTAATTTCTAGTATAATATCCCGAATTTCCGCTGCTTTTTCAAAGTCTAAATTCTTCGCCGCTTTTCGCATATCTTTTTCTAAATCATCGACCATCGTTTGCTTTTCAGTTTTACTCATTTCTGAAAGTTTTTTAGCGCCTGCTTCGTCTTCTAAACTTTCAACTTTAATGCGGATTGAATCTCTCACTTCTTTGATGATAGTTTGTGGGGTTATACCAAATTTTTCATTATGATTGGCTTGAATTTCACGCCGGCGATTGGTTTCACCAATGGCTTCTTTCATCGCCTCACTCATCTTATCTGCATAAAGCTTAACAAACCCATCTTTGTTTCTCGCGGCGCGACCTATAGTTTGGATTAAACTGCGTGCACTTCTTAAGAATCCTTGTTTATCAGCATCTAAAATTGCAATAAAACTTACTTCTGGTAAGTCTAATCCTTCTCTTAATAGGTTAATTCCTACTAAGACATCATACACCCCTAACCTAAGATCTCTTATAATTTCTATGCGTTCTAAGGAATCAATTTCTGAGTGTAAGTAAGCTACTTTAATACCCATTTCTTTTAAATAAGAAGTTAAATCTTCACTCATTTTTATGGTTAGGGTGGTGATTAAGGTTCGCTCATTCTTTTTAATACGCTTTTCTATTTCACCGACAATATCATCTATTTGTCCTTCTTTAGGATGGATTTCTATTTCAGGATCTAACAATCCAGTAGGGCGAATAATTTGTTCAATCACAGCATCTGAACGCCCCATCTCATAATCCCCAGGTGTCGCAGAAACATAGACAACTTGTGACATTTTATCATAAAACTCATTAAAATCTAACGGACGGTTATCCATCGCCGATGGCAGTCTAAACCCATAGTCAACAAGGGTTTTTTTACGGGCTTGATCGCCATTATACATCCCTCTAACTTGAGGTAAAGTGACGTGAGATTCATCCACAATCAGTAAATAATCATCGCCAAAAAAGTCCATTAGTGTTGATGGAGTTCCGCCTGATTCTCTTAAAGAAAGATGTCTTGAATAGTTTTCTACCCCTTTACACGAGCCAATTTCTCTAAGCATTTCTATATCATAATTGGTTCGCTGTTTTAACCGTTCAGCTTCAACTAACTTCCCTTCTTTTTCAAAATAGGAAAGTCTTTCCTCTAATTCTTTTTCAATTCTTCTAATCCCTTCAACTAACTTATCTTTGTTGGTAACAAATTGCGTTGCTGGGAAAATCGTGACGACACTAAAGTCGTCTAAAACTTCACCACTAACCACATCAAAGTTTCGAATACGTTCAATTTCATCATCGAAAAACTCTATCCGAATTCCAGTCGATTTTTGGTACGTCGGTAAAATTTCTAACACATCACCTTTAACACGGTACGTCCCGCGTTTAAAGTCCATATCATTTCGTTCAAATAACATGTCAACCAATTTCACCAACACATCATCACGTTCTATAACATCGCCTTTTCTTAGCGTTAATGTTGCGTTTTTATAATCTTCTGGGTCTCCAATTCCATAAATACAGCTAACAGACGCAACCACAATGACATCATCACGTTCTAATAAAGAAGCAGTCGCAGAGTGTCGAAGTTCATCGATTTCATCATTGGTTTGAGCGTCTTTTTCGATATATAAATCTCTTGAGGGCACATAAGCTTCTGGTTGATAATAATCATAATAAGAGATAAAGTATTCAACGCGGTTTTCCGGGAAAAACTCTTTGAATTCAGAATAGAGTTGACCTGCTAAAGTTTTATTGTGTGCAAGCACCAATACAGGTTTAGTGCTGTTCGCAATAACATTACTCATGGTAAAGGTTTTCCCCGTTCCTGTAGCGCCTAACAACACTTGTTCTCTTTTGCCATTTTTCACATTGAGTGCCAATTCTTCAATCGCTTTAATTTGGTCACCCTTAGGGTCATATTTAGTCCGTAATTTATACATAATGAAGCACCTCTCAATTCAATAATAGTTTATCATAGCTATAGGGTTTATGATACAATGACACTGGAAGTGATATTATGAACCCACTCATTATTGGAATAAACGCAAAATACATCCATACAAACAATGCAATACGTTTATTAAAAGCCAATTCTTTGCACGCTATCGATATACAAGAATTTACGATTAAAGACAGCATTAATACCATCGTAAATTATATTATAAACCGAAACCCACTTTTTGTGGGATTTTCAACCTATATTTGGAATGTAGAAATGATTAAACGCCTCACGCAGCAATTAAGAACCCTAAGTGATGTCCCTATCATACTCGGCGGCCCTGAAGTCAGTTATGATGGCGACTATTTTTTAACAAACACGCACGCTGATATGATTGTAAAAGGCGAAGGGGAACACATCATTGATGATGTAATCGAACACTTTAAAACACAGAAAACACTGCAGAATACCCCCTCTATTCAAACAAAAACAATAAATAATCCTATTCTTGAAAATAAACATTTAGACACGTTAAATACCCCGCATCGTTTTGAAAGTGATACCCCTATGGTCAAAAATAGGATTATGTATATAGAAAGCTCAAGAGGATGTCCTTACCAATGTTCTTATTGTTTATCATCATTAGAAAAAACAGTGAGATTCTTTGATATTGAACACGTTAAGTCTGATATCCAATATTTATTAGACCAAGGCGCCAAGACATTTAAGTTTTTAGACCGAACCTTCAACGCCAATACACAAGCTATTGAAATTATTGATTTCATTATCAAACATCATACTAAAGGGAGCGTATTTCAGTTTGAAATGACTGGCGATACGTTAGATGAAACCTTAGTCGATTACATTCATGCAAACAGCCCTAAAGGTTTATTTCGTTTTGAGATTGGCATTCAATCAACGCATCCTATCACAAATGAACTCGTAGGCCGAATCCAAAATAATAACAAACTTTTCCACATGATCAATAAACTGATTGATGCAAAAATTGTTGATTTACACTTAGATTTAATTGCAGGGTTACCTAAAGAGAATTTGACCCGCTTTAAACAAACTTTTAACGAAGTATTTGATTTAGGGGCCAAGGAATTACAACTAGGCTTTTTAAAAATGTTAAGAGGCACAAGAATCCGAAAAAACGCGCCCTTATATGATTATCATTTCAGTGAAAAAGCGCCTTACGAAATTATAAGCAACCACTGCTTAAGTGAAGAAGATATTTCAACCATCAAAAAGGTTGAAACCATGTTGGAAATTTTTCATAATAAACATTACTTTGATGATACATTATTTACCATCTTACAATCTTTCACCTCCAATTATTTTGATTTTTTTAATGATTTATATGATGCCTACTTTAAAGCAAACTTACCACGAATAGGCTATCAAATAGAACCATTATATCGCTTTATAAATAACTATTTACATGATTTAACCATAGAACCTGCTTCTTTAGAGCCTTTAAAACACACCTATCTCGCACGTGCTAAAACCAAACCTAAACCTTTCTTTGAGAAAATCACCGATAAAAAACAGCGTAAATCAATTATTGAAACGGTAAGTAATACACACAACATTAGCGAAGCGAAACTGTATAAAAACGCCCTGATCACCCATTATAAAACAGGCTATTTAGTCGCTTTATACGATAAGCATCAATCGTATTTATATTTTGTTAAAAACAACCCCTCTTACAGTGTTTAACGACTGTAAGAGGGGTTTTTATTGATGTAAAAGGATGATACTTTGATAGACATCTTCTATCATTTTAGACGATTCCCAATTATTTAAAGGATCAGAAATTGCTAATACCGCCCCAAAAATTGTGGCTTCAATGGTATGCGTTCGTTCTAATGAAATATTTTGTTTCAAAAGCCCTGATTGAATCCCTTTTTCCATTATTTCATATAACCGTTTCTTAATCACATCAAATGTTTCATGCATTTTCTTCATTAAAGTCAGCTTTTTTTCACTATCTAACATACTAATATCTGGGTGATGAATATAATTTTGCATCATTTCGTTGTTTCCTGCAATCTCTAAAAGCTTCTCAAAATGTGCAAAAAACGCTTCTTTAAACGGCATTGTCTCAAAATTTTCAACGCCTAAGATGGCATCAAGATTTCTTTTTAACATTAGTTCAATAGCCCCAATAATCATATCTTCTTTTTTATCAAAATATTCATAAATGGTGCTTTTTCCAATCCCGACCCGCTTCGCAACATTAGAGATACTTAAGTGTTTGTTGTCTGGGTCGGCTAACATATCTAAAACAACTTTTAAAATTTCATGTTTTTTTGTTTTATTCATCGGACTCAATCACCTTATTGATAAAATCATCCGTGCTATTTGAAGGCCCACTTGTCGTTTCACGTTGGGATTTTGGTATGAAAATTATCCCCAAGATTAATAACACAAGTAAGGCAGCCAATATCCCTGAATAAAGATAAAGGGTTTCAACAAAGAAATAATACCCTGCCGCAATTAATATAAGTGAAATAAAGAAGCCTATCACATAGCGACCATAAACCGTCATCGCATAATACATAATCGGAACCACAAAGATTGTTAAGAATGTCGCATAAATAAGACCTCCAATTGCTGTAAAGGCAATAGGTTGTACTAACTCAGAACCTTCCCCTCCTGCAAACGCCATTCCTGTTAAGGCTAAGATTGTCGTTAAGGCGGTCATAAATATTGGTCTCAATCGAATCTGACCGGCTTCTAAAATCGCATCTTTTAAATCTCGTCCACGTTCTCGCATTTGATTAATATAATCTACCAATACAATTCCATTATTGACAACAACACCACTTAAAATGATCAAACCAATTAACGCCACAATACTCACAGGGTCACCTGCTAAATAAAGTGCACCAAATCCTCCGGTAAACGCCAAAGGAATGGTAATCATAATAATGAATGGATAGGTTAATGATTGGAACTGTGATGCCATAATCATATAAACCAACATAATCCCCAAAGCCCCAACCAATAACATGGTTTCAATCGCCGCTTGGATTTCTTCGTTTTCACCAAGCATAGAATAATCATAGCCACTCGCAATTTCAAAATCATCTAAGGCAGCTTCAACATCTTGTGCAACCAACGTCGCATTAGCATCTGTCTCTAACGACGCATCAACTGTCAATGTTCTTACGCCATTGATACGGGTGATGGATGAAAATCCTGCCGCATACTCAACAGACGCAATATCATCAAGCATCACAGGGTTATCTTCCATATCGGTCGCAATCACTAAAGATCTTAAGTCATCGATCTCCGTTAAAGCACGACGAGAGGTTTCATCTTCATCATATACGTAAAGCTCATAGTTTCTCCCCTCAATTCGAACATTTGTGACCACTGATGGTTCGCTTAAATACTCTGATACGGCACCTAAGACTTGAGCGTTCGTTAAGCCTACCGCAATCGCTTCATCTTTATCTACGGTTATCCGGATTTCTTCTGTCTCATCCCCTAAGCCTGAATCGACCTCTCTTACGCCATCAATACCTTCTAATACTGTCGCCATACGCTGGGCTTCTTCTCTTAATGTATCTAAACTATCGCCGCTTACACGTACTTGAATACCACTGCCAATAATCGCATCGGTATCGCCTTCCGTTCCACTAATATCCGCAATAAATTGTGGATAACTTGATTCAATGAACGCTTCAATTTCATCAGCGTTTTCAATGGTAGAAAGTTCACGGTCTGAACGCAAGACAATATTAAGACTTACACTATCACTTCCGCCTCCGAATCCGGTCATCATCGGCATCATCATACCGGCTGAATCTCCAAACGTAATGCCCACAGTTTCAACATCGTTAAAGGCTAATAAATCATTGCCTAAATTATCCAATGTTTCGCCTAACTCATCAAAATCAATCGGTTCATCGGTTGAAAACTCTAGTGTTGCTTGTAAGCTTCCTTCATCGGTTTCAGGGAAAAACTCAAAGCCTCTTGAAACCGCAAGCATCATGACACCACCAAATAGTAAAAGTACGACAACTAAGACAACGGTTTTAATTTTAAAGAAAAACTCAAACACAACCGTATATAAATTTTGCACTTTTTCAAACAACGGTGTTTTATTAGTGACTTTGTCTTTTCTAATCCCTTTCCCATCATCACGAAGAATTTGATTGGCAATCGTAGGCACAAACGATACCGCTATGACTAAGGACGCTAGTAGTGAGAAAGTGATTGTTAACGCTAGTTGCATAAAAATCTCACGGATAAAGTCTTCAATAAACATAATCGGCAAGAATACTCCGATCGTTGTTAAAGTTGAAGCAGTAATTGCGCCCGCTACTTGATGCGTTCCACGAATCGCAGCTTCTTTAGTCGTACGTCCTTCTTTTTTCATTCGATATATATTCTCAATCACAACAATACTGTTATCTACCAACATTCCTATCCCTAAGGCCAATCCACCTAAAGAAACCACATTTAAAGTAATGCCAGAAATATAAATCAAAATAATCGCAAACATTAAACTCACAGGAATCGCGACGCCAATAATTAACGTTGTACGGACATTTCTTAAAAATAAGAATAATACTACAATTGCTAAAATTCCACCCAAGAGTAAATTATCAATAACCGACCCTGTCGCTATATTAATAAATTCTCCTTGGTCTAAAAGCATGGTATAAGAGAAGCCATCTTCATCCTCTTCTACTTCATCTAATACAATATTTAAAGCATCTGTCACATCCGTTGTCGCAAATTCGCTCCCCTTTTGAATGGTAACGGTAACGGCGTTTTCACCGTTGACTTTTGAATAAGATTGTTCATCCGCATCAACAAACGACACGTCTGCGACTTCTTCTAAAGTAATATCCATTGGACCTGCAGAAAATAGTTTTAGTTCGCGAATCTCGTCTAATGACGCAAAACTATCACCCACGCGTACCATATAATCGCTACCTTCAACCCGGACAAACCCGGCAGGATACGCAAAGTTTTGGGCTTCTAATAAGCTACTAATTAATGATTTATCAAACGTGAATTCATCCGCATCAAAGTCAGGATCCATAGCCCCTATAGATTCAATTTGATCATTAATTTCATCGATTGATTCTTGATCGAGGCGTACTTGTATTTCGGATTGATACCCGCCCGATATATTGACTTGAGCAACACCATTTACGCGTTCTAACTGAGGTGAAAGCTCATCTTCTACCCAAGCTGTTAATGCCTCAATATCTTTCCCGTCATGCGACACCGAAAATGTCATAATCGGCAACATATCAGGATTCAACAGCAAAATCGAAGGGTTAGATGCATCATCTGGTAGTTGATCTAACATATTATTGAGCTGTTCACGCATTTCAATGGTCGCGGTATCCATATCAGTGTTTTGAGAAAACTCAAGTATAACAATGGAGAAATTTTCATTCGACGTTGTTTGAACTTCTTGAATATTACTCGTTGTTTGGAACGTCCGTTCTAGTGGAATAGACACTTCTTGCTCAACTTCTTCAGGAGAAGCACCAGGATAAGTCGTCATGACCACTGCGTATGGAATATTTAAATCAGGAAATAAATCTGTTGTCAATCGTGTAAACGAGACAACCCCAAAAATAATAACTGCCAGTACCACCATAAAAATAGTGACAGATTTTTCTACTGCGAATTTAATAAAACCTTTCATATTGAACACATCCCTAATTAATAAAATAAGCCCGACCGAATGGTCGGTCGATTTATATTATAGCACAATTTGTTAACAGGTCATTAAATTCACACTATTTTTCTGAAATATTGTTGTGAACGAACTCGTTTCATTTAATTTTAAAGCCCCATCATGTTATGATAAGACTATAATAAAAAAGCGAGGGATAAAATGAGAAAGTTAATCGCAATACCAGCCATCATGTTCGCATTATTTATACTAGCTTCTTGTGATATTATAGAAGAAGAAATAGAACGCGCGGAGTCCATAAAACTAGAAGATTTCCGAGTTTTATTGCATGAACAAAGTATCCTTTTAAAAATTACGAGCAATGCCGACGAACAAGTTATAGAAAATGTCATTATTAATGACCAAGAACACGACCTAATCGCTCAAGGGGATGATTGGTATTTACTTGAAGATGTCCCTGTAGAAAAAGAGTATTTTATTGGCGATGTTAACTATAAAACAGGCGTAGGGGTTAACTTATCGTTCAATGTCGATCACGAATTTGATATCGAAGAAGGGTTGAATAGAGCGCCTGGTGAACTTGTGAATACGATTGATAGTGAAACTTTAATTGGTGAGTATACTTTTTCTCCTTCTGAAGAACACTTGATTAATATTGAAAGCGAACAAGATTTTTCTAAAGAAACACTTGATGATTGGGTTTGGTTAATCATCGAAGCAGATACCCCAATATTTGTAGTCTTAGAATATAATGACACGCTATATGTAATCGAAGCGCCTGAAGAGACAGATGATTACATTGATAACGATTGAAGCAAAGATGATTCTCAATGAATGATTGGAACTGGAATGAACAAAATGCATAATTGCCTCTCAACCATAAAAAAACCAGCCCGTTTTGAGGCTGGTTTTTTTTGTAGGGTTTAAGTATAAAAAATTCTAATAAATACCTAATTCATAAAACGCTAGACCTTTTGCCTATATATCCATAATTCTTAATGAGTTGGTTAGCGTTCCAAGTGGAAATCCACCGGTAATAATAACTCTTGAGCCTTGTTGAGCTAAATTTTCTTTTTTTACATATTCAATCGAACGTTTTACAAGATCTTCTGTATCGGTTCCAAGTTCAAACACAATGGGCCTAACCCCATGATGCAGGGCCAAAGACCGTGCTTTTTTTGCGTTTGGAACCAATGCTAAAATCATTGTATCTGGTCGGTTTTTAGAAAGTAATCGGGCCGTTGTTCCGCTGACTGATGGGGCAATGATAATATCAGCATGGCCTTTCATAACAGAATGGGCAGCGCTTAGGGCGATATTAGACGGAATGTCTTTATCATATATTTCATTGGCGCGGTTGGTCCAATCGATACGTTGAACTTCTTTTTCCATCCGTTTTGCGATGTTACGCATAATTCGAACGCTTTCAACTGGGTATTTTCCAATCGCGCTTTCTCCACTTAGCATCGTCGCATCAGCACCATCTAATATTGCATTGGCAACATCGGACACCTCAGCGCGGGTTGGCTTAGGATTTTCTTGCATGCTTTCAAGCATCTGGGTTGCGGTAATGGATATTTTTCCAGCGCGGTGACACCGTGCAATGATATCTTTTTGGATAACAGGAACTTCTTCAGGGGGGACTTCAACACCTAAATCCCCGCGAGCAATCATAATTCCATCGGCCACTTTTATAATTTCATCAATGTTGTTGACGCCTTCTTGATTTTCGATTTTAGCAATAAGTTGAATCGCTTGATCTTTACATTTTTGATCAACAATTTCTCTAATCGCTAAAATATCTTCTTTTCTTCTCACAAAGGAAGCGGCAATATAATCAACATTATTATCGCATCCCCACTCAATATCGGCTTGGTCTTTTTGCGAAATGAATTCAAGCCCTAATTTGATGCCTGGTACATTGATGCCGCGTCTATTTTTAATTTTATGGGTATTGAATGCTTCTGTATAAATGATTTTTTCTTCGTAATCAATATCTTTAACCTTTAGGGTTAAATACCCGTCGTCGACAACGATTATTCCCCCAATTTTTACATCTTTATAAAGCTGTTCGTAATTCACACTAAACCGTTCGTTAGACCCTAAAATTTCATCCATATGAATCGCAACACGGTCGCCAACACTAATAATCGCTTGGCCGTTTTCAAAATCATGGGTTCGAATTTCTGGTCCTTTAGTATCCAATAGACTCGCGACATTTGCGTTTAATTCTTTATTTAAAGCTTCTAAATGGTCCAGACGCACTCTATGTTCATCATAATCCGAATGGGAAAAATTTAGTCTCATCGTGTCCATGCCTTCTAAAATAAGTTTACGGATCATATCTCTTGAATCGGTCGCTGGACCGATGGTACAAACAATTTTTGTTTGATTAAATGGTATCATTGTTGCCTCCTTTAGTTTTTAAGCTGACCGACTAGGCCATAGCGCTTGTTGGGGGTTTCCTTTTTCATATTTACCGCTCGTTCCATATCAAGTTCTGTAATCTCTTTGCCTTTTAAGATTACGACTTTACTTGTTTCGTTTTGACTCAATAAATATACAGAACGTTCTGCCATCTCTGTTGAAAGCACACGATCAAATGCTTGTGGAGTCCCACCGCGTTGGACATGTCCAAGTACTGTCGCTCTTGTTTCATGTGATGTTGCTTCTTCGATATCTCTAGAAAGTTCAAACACATCCGTCATTTTTTCTGTTAAAACAACAATTGCGTGGCGTTTATTGCGTTCAAATGATTCTTTTACTTTCTCAAGCGTTAACGCTTTATCAAACCCTGTTTCAGGGGTCACAATAAACTCACTTCCTACCGCTATCCCAGCATAAAGTGCTAAATCGCCACAATGACGACCCATCACTTCAACGACACTACAGCGTTGATGAGAAAATGATGTATCGCGTAATTTGTCAATTGATTCAACTGCGGTATCAAGTGCAGTAAAAAAACCAATTGTATAATCAGTGCCCGCAATATCGTTATCGATGGTCGCAGGTATCCCGATTGTATAAACGCCTAATTTATTAAGCGCAAGCGCACCGCGAAACGATCCATCTCCCCCAATAACGATTAACCCGTTAATATCTTTATTTTTTAAATTTTTTACTGCTTGTTCTTGGTAGGCTAGTTCTTTAAATTCTAAAAATCTAGCACTTCCTAAAATTGTTCCCCCACGATTGATAATTCTTGACACATCTTTTCTGTCTAAAGGTTCTATCTTATTTTCATATAGCCCTTTAAACCCGTCGTATACACCGTAAGGCTCAATGCCATAATGCAAACAACTTCTAACAACCGCTCTTATAGCAGCGTTCATACCCGGAGCGTCGCCTCCAGACGTTAAAACTGCAATTTTTTTCATTTGATTCACTCCATTTCATACGTATAATTATAACATCTCCGCTTAAAACATTAAAGATTAACTTTATCCACACGACTGATAATGAGTTGACGTTTATCGGATTTAAGCGCAACTTTTCCGGTAAACTTATATACGTTCCCTTGAACCAGTTCATCAGTCACATATTGATACGTTGAAGGAAAACACACACTATCAATGATAGTTGTTTTATCTTCAATCGCAAAAAAGGCCATCGGATCGCCTTTTTTAGTGGTGATCGTTTTTATTTTATTTAGAATTCCGACCACTTCTACAGTGGTATTTACAGGTAATGCAATAAAATCAGCTGGCATTTTATAGTTGTTTTTCTGAATCAGTGGCATATAAGGGTTTAATGAATCATAAACAATATTAAAGCCTAATGCGTCTTTTTCCATCGCTTTTAATGTTTTAGCGTCATACTCATCAAAGTGGTTAATCACAAATTCATCCAAAGCTAAAGCCTGATCATAATCCATAAAGTTAATTAACCCTTTTAAATTATCTATCATCGTACGCTTAGTATATCCAAAACAATCTAAGGCACCACTGTAAATTAAATACTCATAATTTCTAGATGTAAACACGCTCCGTGTTTCTTTAATAAACGCTTCAAAAGACCCAAACATTTTAGCGCTTCTAATCTCTAAAAAGGTTTTTATTGTGCGTTTTCCCATTGTTTTAATGCCAAGGATAGGAAAATAAAGAAGAGATTGATTCATGACAAAATCTAGCCCGCTTTTTCTAATATCAGGCCCTTTCAACTTTAGACCATAATCATGAATCTCTTGCATATAAATTTTCATTTGACTTTCGTTATTTAAAGCATTCTTCATTAAAACCGATAAAAAGTATTCAGGATAATTGGTTTTGAGATAAGCCATCCAATACGCAATCATACCATACGCAACGGAATGCGACTTATTAAAACCGTAGTTCGCAAATTTGACAATATAATCATATATTTTATTGCCTAACGCTTCACTATGGGCATTTTGTTTGGCCTTTTTAACAAACTGCTTACGTTCGTTTTCTAATACTACACTATCTTTTTTTGAGACTGCTCGTCTTAAGATATCGGCTTCATTTAATGAATACCCTGCAAAATCGGTCGCAATGCGCATAATTTGTTCTTGATAGAGTAATATTCCGTGTGTACTTGCCAATATTGGATCTACAGACGGATCAATCTTTTCAATGGGCTCTTTTTTAAACCGTCTTTTTAAAAACGTTGGAATGCTTTCCATAGGACCTGGACGATAAAGCGCTAACGCTATCGCAATATCATTAAAAGAAGCAATTTGCATTTCATTGATTAAACGGCGCATGCCTTGTGATTCTAATTGAAAGATACCGGTAGTGCTTTTTTCTCTAAGCATTTTAAACGTTAACGCATCGTTAAGTGGAAGTTTATATAAATCAATCCGTTCATGACCCGCTTTGGTTAATTGATTCAACACCGTTTCAATCATACTCAAGTTCTTTAAGCCTAAAACATCAATTTTTAATAGTCCCATGGCTTCTAAGTCGCTTTGTTCATACTGTGTTTGATATAACGTGTTGAGTCCTTCTTGAAGCGCTGTGTATTCAAACATAGGGTCTTGTGAAACCATAACCCCGGCCGCATGCGTAGAAACATGCCTTGGTAATCCTTCTATTTTTTGAGCTATATTTAGCCATTTCCCGGTATCGCTATAGGTTTCCATACGATTTTTTACATCCGCATCGTTTTGTATCATTAATTCAATTGAATCATAAGCAGCTATCTTCTTCGCCATTTCATCGATGAATTTTGTATCAATCTTTAAGACTCTCGCACTATCTCTTAAAGCACTCTTAGATAAAAATGTCCCAAACGTACATATTAAAGCAACATGTTCACTGCCATACCGCGTTTTTAAGTACTTCACCACCAATTCTCGTTGATCATCAGGAAAATCGATATCAATATCTGGCATCGTTTTTCTTGCTTTGTTTAAAAACCGCTCAAACAATAAATCGTGTTTAATTGGATCAATACTTGTAATGCCTAAGGCAAACGCAACTAAAGACCCTGGCGCACTTCCCCTACCAGGCCCTACTAAGATTTTTTGACTTCTAGCATATTTGATTAAGTCCCAAATGATTAAAAAATAATCATCAAATCCCATCTCATGAATGGTTGATAATTCTTTTTCTAAACGTTTTTTATACGCGTTTAATGATTGATAGGACGCGGCTAACCGCTTTTCTAACCCTTTAACAGATAAAGCGCGTAAATATCGTTGTGAAGTAATTCCTTCTTTGGTTTTATATTGAGGCAAGGGTGCGGTTGTTAAGGTAAATGAAATACTATGTTTTCTAATAAAGGCACGGATGCGTTCGCTATCCTTTAATGTGACACGTTCTAAAGCGTAAATATCTTTATAATCTAAAGGGGGTTCGTGCATTAAATTCGCAAGCAAATGATACACATCATAATCGCTTTGTCCTAGATACATCACATAATGTATTGGGACATAAGGAATATTTTGTTCATTTTCACAATCTATATATACCGCATCGATTTTTTCTTTTAGTGTATCTAAACACATTCTTAATTGTTTTTCATCATCATATATTTCATTGAGTTCTCCTTGTTTCGTGTTTAAAACCAGACTTAACCCTTCACTATGTGTTTTTAAAGCATCGTAGGTAATTAAATTATAAATACTTTGTAAAGACGCAAGTTTCAAAAGGTTCTTATACCCACTCTCATTTTGCACGTAAAAAATAGCGTGTAAGGGCTGATTGGTAAAATGTGGTTCTATCACTACTTTTAATCCTAAAACAGGGACTAACCCAGCATTTTGGGCTCGTGTGATAAATTTATACGCACCATGCATAGTCCAGTCGGTTAATGTAATAAACTTATGGTTGTGATTTTTCGCATACGAAAAAAGTGCATCCAATGTTATATTAGAGCCCTTAAAACTATATGCACTTTCAACTGATAAGGATGAAATCACAAAAACACCTCTCATTCATACAGTAAGATTATAACATAATTAGAAGAAAAAACTCATGCCATTTGGCATGAGTTAGCGTTTTTTATAAACTGCATATATTGCAATAGATCCCACAAATAAAGCACTAAAAACAATGCCCATTTCCATTGTTAAAAATCCAGCTTCTGTCTCTTCAATCGCGACTTCAAAATCGATGGTTCTTTGATAATCACCATTGCCTTCAGTCACGAATGTGTATTCGCCGTTTTCTTCTACCTTAAATCCAGAACTAATGAGTTGATTATTTAAATAGCCTCGTCCGTTAAAGGTAATCGTCGGAGCGGCTTTATACAAGCTTCCTTCTTTGATGCCTTCAATAGTATCTTCGATAGTAAAGTTTAGGGTTTTTTCATAGTCATTGATGCCGGTTACTACCAAGCTATAATGCCCCATTTCGTCGACTAATCCCCCATTTAAAAACGCTTGGTCATTTAAGAATAATTGACCTTTAGACACATCGATACGTCTTGAATCATGATAGACTTTGCCATCTTCTATCCCTTCAACAATAGCTTCAATCGTAAACTGCTTTATGTCGCTAGCGGTGGTTACTGTATAATGCCCTGGGTAGTCAATGGTTGTGAAGTTAAAATAAGCATAATCATTAATATTAAATTCTCCCAACGTGTCGATATTAACCGCCTCGTAATAGGTAGATTTAGATAAAGTATAGCTTAAGTCCCCTTCTTCTATAAACCCACTTGAATCGTGAATTGAAAATGGAGTGCTACCAAAATGTGCCCTTAAATAAAGTACACCTTCACGTAAAATAAAACTGTTTCTAAATTCTTGAGTTGTTTTAAATTCTTTTAATAAGCCCTCTTCAGTGTAAAAATAAAAAACATTATGTGCGAAATTTGTACTAAATCCCCCTGAATCACTATTACTGTTTCCCATCTCAGAATAATTTTTCATCACCATAAAACTATCCTTTAATGTTTGTACGACAGGAATTATATAATCTCCTGTTCCACCATAAACTTCATCCAAAAACACAGTACCATCACGGGTAAACATCAATACAAACCCCTGTCTAATAGGTTGACGATCATCATAATTAATTGCGAAGCTGCCGTATACGCCAACATAATCATCGCATTCATGAACAGTAACATTACTCGCTTTAAACCGTATAATGTCCAAATCTTCACCAAATGTAATGGGGGTGTCTAATGATGGATGATCAAACTCCAAATAATAATAATCATTTGAAGTTTGAATTTCAAACGTTGGTTCAGACTGAGCATTCAGTGTCCCAGTCGTAAAAAATAATGCAATCATGCCTATAGAAAAAACAATTTTTAGCATAATCATACCTCCTTTTCACCTGTATGATACGCACCAAATTGTTTTTTTCTTTTTTTATTTTATATTTTTTTTACTCATTCATTAACCGAACGGTGTCTCTTGCAATCATTACCTCTTCGTTGGTTGGGACTACAAGTAATTTTACTTTGGAGTCCTCAGTAGAGATAATTCTCTCTTCCCCGTAAACTTCGTTTGCTTTTTCATCCAGTTTCGCGCCTAAAGCTTCTTTTAATCTTTCCGCAATTAACTCACGTGTATTAGGCGCATTTTCTCCAACCCCTGCTGTAAAAGCGATGGCATCAACGCCTCCCATCCGAATTACGTAAGCACCGATATAATCCGCAATCATCTTAGCTTGTTTATTAATCGCAAGCATTGCTTTATCGTCGCCTTTATAAGCGGCTTCCCACAAATCTCTCGAGTCGGATGAAACTCTAGATATTCCTAAATATCCACTTGCTTTATTTAAATCATTCATGACTTCTTGAATGTTTTTTGATTCTTTAGTAGAAATAAATTCTATAATAGCGGGATCGATATCTCCACTTCTCGTTCCCATTGCGATTCCTGCAAGCGGCGTGAAGCCCATTGATGTATCAACACTTATGCCATCCTTAATCGCACATAGTGAAGCTCCATTTCCGATATGTAAGACAATTGTTTTTAAATGCTTTACATCACGTTTTAATATATCGGCGACACGTTGTGACACATATTTATGCGACGTTCCATGAAAACCATATTTTCTCACACCATATTTTTCATACCAATCATACGGCGTTGAATACATGTAAGCATCATCTTCCATTGTTTGATGAAACGCCGTATCAAAAACTGCACTCATTGGTTTATCAGGTAAAGCTTTTTGAAACGCTTTTATGCCGGTTAAATTAGCGGGGTTATGAAGCGGCGCTAAATCACTTACCTCTTCAATTGCTTGTACCACTTCATCATCAATTAAGACTGAATCGCTGAATTTTTCTCCCCCATGTACTACGCGATGGCCAACGCCTGCTATATCATCATAAGAATTCACAATATTTTTATCCACTAATGTTTTAAGTAATAAATCTACCGCTACACTGTGGTCAGGAATTTCCATTGTTTTACTGACTTTATCCCCGTTTTGTTTTAGTGTAAACACCCCATCAGGCAATCCAATTCTCTCTACAACTCCACTTGCGATAACTATTTCTTCGGGCATTTTTAATAATTGAAACTTAAGGGATGAACTCCCTGCGTTTACTGCGATAATTTTCATTTAAATCAACCTTTCTGTTTTGAAAACCATTGTTCTATTTTATATAACGATTCGTTAAATCGTTCTTCTTCTAAGAAGGGAGGCAAGTCTGCTAATAAGAAATCTTTTAATGTATCAGTTTTATTCGCTTTTCTTTGCATAATAAGTAAACTTTGTGGATGGTTTTTAAACAATCCTTCATCAAACTTAATTAATCCATATAAGTGCATGTCTTTCATGAGTTTTTCTTTGAATGCGACTGCCTCGTTTTGCTCGAAAAAATCATTTTCTATTAAAGCGATAAAATACCCACCAACTTTAACATTATTCATGTGATGTAAAACGACTTGATATGGAAAATACGTTTCTTTTCTATCCTTACTCTCGACTGGAAAATCAGTAACAATCAAATCATAATCCTTTTTTTCAAAAGATAAGGTATCTTGATGAAAGATTTGATGATTGATTTCTAAAGCATCCATTACATTTCTACTAAGCATCGCAAGTAATGGGTCAGTTTCTGTGCCATCAAAATGACACTGTTCTGAAAAATGATTATTGAGCGTTGCTTGTAAATTGCCTGTCCCAATTAAAGGATCAAACACGTTTAACTTCGCCCCTTCACCGTATAGTTTTTTAACAATGTAGGCGATAAACATCCCTATTGAATCAGGCGTCATCATAGAATTGGTAATTTTCATAGTTTTAAACCCGTTTAAAAGCGCAAGCTGAATGGCTTTACGAATCGTTTCTTTATCAAACGATGTATCAATCACAGCGCTTTTATATTGTTTTAAATCTTCGTATACAACATCGACAATCCCTTTAGAGACCTCATCATCAAGTAAATAATCTAGGGCATATGCAACCCCTTCTAAATAAGGCGTCCCATCCATTTCATTCACCCTTGTTGCAACCTGGTCTAAATAGGCATAAAACTGTTCCAAATTTGCAGATTCATTCATTGTTATCACCAAAGGTATTGTATCAAAGCGTAAGCTTTTTGTCTATTGATTAAAACACTATTAGAGCCGATTGATACAAAACTGAATACCCATTCATATTTATAAGTGTATTATACATGAATCCCAATGAAAATCAAACGGTTAGAAGCGTATAAGTATTGTTAATCCTTATAACCTTTGATATGATTAAAGCGGAAGTGATTATTATGAAACGTTTGATTATAAAAATCATCAAAAAGTATCAATCTTACTCAAAAAATACGGCGCCTAACTGTCGGTACAAACCAACGTGTTCTCAGTATGCTGTAGAGGCATACCAAAAACGTAATTTTTTTTATGCTACTTTGCTTACGATTTGGCGTATATTACGGTGCAACCCTTTTTCAAAAGGTGGCTATGACCCAGTCCCTGAAAAATCTACCTCCTCTAAGATTACACCTCCCAATATAAAGACCCCAAACGATGATAAGAAATCTAGTGATGGTTAGTCTTGATTTTTTATCATATGAAGACTATTATAGGAGTATTGCAAAAATAGGATGTGATATCAATGAATAATAATCGTAAACTTTTTACATCTGAATCCGTAACCGAAGGTCATCCAGATAAAATTTGTGACCAAATTTCTGATGCGATTTTAGATGCGATTTTAGAAGATGATCCAAACGCAAAAGTGGCTTGTGAAACCGCCGTCACAACAGGGTTTATTCTTGTCATGGGTGAAATAACAACCAAAACCTATGTGGATATACAAAAAGTTGTTAGGAAAACCGTAAAAGACATAGGCTATGACCGCGGTAAATACGGCTTTGATGCTGAAACGATGGGCGTGTTGGTCGCAATTGACGAACAATCACCTGATATTGCTCAAGGCGTCAACCGCTCTAATGATGAAATTGGTGCAGGTGACCAAGGCATTATGTTTGGCTATGCGACAAACGAAACGGATGCCTATATGCCAATTACGGCATTGCTCGCACAAACTTTATCAAGACAACTCACTCAAGTGAGAAGAGACGGAACCATAAAATATTTACGCCCTGATGGCAAAACACAAGTTACAATGGAATTTGATAAAAGTGGAAAGCCACTGAGAATCGACAGTGTCGTTTTATCTACACAACACGCACCTAATATTTCACAAGAGCGTTTAAAAGAAGAGATAAAAAAATATGTTTTGGCTCCAATCTTACCAAAAGCATTAGTGAATGATGAGACGAAATACTACATCAACCCAACCGGTAAATTTGTCACTGGTGGCCCACATGGGGATGCTGGTCTTACCGGTCGTAAGATTATTGTTGATACGTATGGCGGGGTATCTCGCCATGGAGGAGGCGCCTTTTCAGGAAAAGATCCATCTAAAGTGGATAGAAGTGGAGCCTACGCAGCACGATGGGTTGCTAAAAATTTAGTTGCCGCTGGGGTTGCTGAAAAATTAGAACTTCAACTTTCCTACGCAATAGGCATCACCGAACCAACAAGTATCAGAATTGATACGTTTGGAACTGGAGTCGTTGGTGAAGAAGTGATGATGGATATTGTCAACCAAGTATTTGATTTAAGACCTGTTGCGATTATTAGAGCGCTTGATCTTAAAAGACCAATTTATAAACAAACAGCCGCTTATGGACATTTTGGTAGACTCGATTTAGACTTACCGTGGGAACGCTTAAATAAAGTTGACGAAATTAAGACTTTACTAAAAAATGATGAATAACATAAAAGACCTTTAAGAAAGTTTACTATCACTTTCAAAAAGGTCTTTTTAATAGACTATTTTATGATTTGGAACATACCATTTAGGAATTAAGCGCTTAAAATCATCATAGTCTTTTCTAATTCTAGATAATCTTTCCGCTTCGCGTTCAAGTGCTTTATCGCTTTTATAATCTGTCGCCCATCTAATGCCATAAAGCGCAGCAAGCGCGGTGTATAAACGGTGATAATGCCAAAATTCTTCGGGGGGATCACCATTAAAATACCCATGGATTTGTCCTAAACAATAAAGTGTACTTTGTGGTAATACAAAAAGTTCTAACTTATAAAATTCTTCGTATGCATCGCCTTGATGCGATCCGTTAAAATCGATAATCGCAAGCGTTCCGTCTTCCCTTAAAATTAAGTTTCCAGGATGATAATCACTATGTTCTATAACGCTTGGTCCATTCCCGATTAAATCAATATTATTTTTTATGTATTTTACGATCAACTCATCATTTTCAGCTCTCAAATGGGCATTGATATAATGATTAAATTCATTCAATTTCTTCGTTTTTAGATTTCTATTTAAAAACGGCTTAATATCTAAAGGCGTATGATGAAGTTTATGGAGATGTTTCCCAGCTATGACACCGATTTCATACTGTTCTTGTTCACTTTTCTTCGGCAATGTCATCTCTAGCGTATCGCCTTCCAACCAATGAAGCAATAAATAACATTGTTCAAGGTTTTCACAGTAATCAACCGTTTCAACTTTCGCCACCGGCAAGCCTTTTTCCCTAAAAGCTTCGATCAATCTCGCTTCTTCTTGGAGGTCTGGATATCTTTCAATATCGGCAATCCGTAAAAAGAAAGCTTGGCCATTTACGTTCCAAACTTTATATTTTTGGTCATCTGTCATTCCGCTTTTAATAGGCATCACTCGATCCCAATATTGAAGATTGCCTTTGTTTATACTCTTATTTATCATGAAGTCCTCCAACCAAAACATTCAACTGCATTATAACATTACTTTAACTACTGAGTACACCTACAACTTTATTGATTGCTTTCTTTAACGAGATACAAAATTCCTATTGTCCCTGCTCCACAGTGTGATGATATTACACATCCTGCTTGCGTTTCATAGATGGTTTCTATATCAAAGTCATCTAACTCTGATTTAATCATATCAACATAATCGCTTGCTTGGGAATGCGTAATCATTAAAAAATCAGGATCAATATTCCCTTCATCTTTTAAAACATCTTTTAACATATACTTAATTCCATTGCCCATTTTGCCTCGTGGTTTTTTCCCAATAGTCATTTCACCATCGACAACTTTTATAATCGGGTGAAGTTTAAGCATGGTGCCAACAAATGCACTGATGGCTTTAAGCCGGCCCCCTTTGTGTAGGTATTCTAATGTATCAATCACAAAGGAAGTGCGTACTCGCAAACGATCCTTTTCTAATAAAGAAACGATAGTATTCGCATCTTTACCTTCTGCTTTATATTTCGCGGCTTTAAGTAGTAATAACCCAGATCCGCTCGATAAGTTTTGTGAATCTACAATATGAATGCTTGGATTATTATCGAGTAAACTTTTTGCGAATATAGCGTTTTGATACGTTGTAGAAAACTTCGCACCAATCCCTAAATATATGATTTCAAAGCCTTCATCTATGTATTTTTTAAACGTCGTTTCAAACATTCCTGGAGATGCCGCAGCTGTCTTAGGAACCATCCCTTTTTCATCGACTTTTTTATACATCGCATCAGTCGTTAGCTCAACTCCATCTTTATACGATTCTGTTTCAAAATTAACAAATAATGGAATCACTTCAATATCATGTTCTGTGATTAAAGCTTCACTTAAATCACAGGTTGAATCGGTAATAAACTTTATTTTCATTTGTCTTACTCCCCTTCTCAATATAAGACGATTATAGCAACTGTAAAATATTTTTACAATACACTTTGTTATTCTATATATCCCAAAGAGTTAATGTATACGTTTACGCCCTTTAAAGGGCAATGCTTTATGATACAATTAAAATAGAAAGTAGGGATACCATGAGACGATTTGTTCACACAACAATTAAAATGTCACTTGCATTAATCATAACGACCCTGATTGCGTATAGCTTAAATTTAGAAAACGCTATAACTGCTGGTATTTTGGCTGTTTTATTTGTGCAACTGACTAGAAAAGACTCCTATATCAACGCCACTAAACGTATTGTAGATGGCCTAATTGCTTTAGGGTTATCTACTGGGTTTTTCTTAATATTCGGATATCATTTATGGGGGTTTATGGTATTTTCTATTATTTTTATAGGCCTATCTTTTGCATTAAAAATATCGGTTGGAATCGTCCCCTCTTTAGTATTAGTCACACATTTACTTTTAGAAGATAGCTTTTCATCCGCTATGCTTATAAACGCAATACTTTTATTAATTATCTCCGCAGCGATTGCGATGATTCTCAACTTAGTCTATCCTCTTAACACATACAAATATTTAAGCGATACCATTAAGCAAATTGATCATTTAACTAGACAGGAACTATCCTATTTAAGTGAAGCGTTAAATGATTTATCTTTAAGAAAAAAAGCCAATGAAAAACATATTGCTATATATGCTGAATTAAAAAAATCATTAGATAATGCCGAATTAATGGATAAAGATTTATTGTTTGACAACGACCACAGACATATCGCATACATTAGGATGCGGCATGCCCAGATGGAACGAATAAACCGGATGTATGACTTAACATTAAATATTCACACCCCACATGAAAATGCTAAAAAAATTGCTGCTTATATCGATGAACTCGTCAACGATATAGGGGAAAAGAATAAAGCCACTTTCCAGCTTGAAAAACTCAATGCCTTAAAAGCCCATTTTAAGAAAAGTGCTTTACCTGAAAATCGAGATGCATTTGAAACAAGAGCTATTTTATTTCAAATCAATTTTGAATTAGAAAGTTTCTTGAAAGAAAAAGTCAAATACCACGAAACATACCAACAAATAACTTAAAAGAAGCAAATAAATTATTCGCTTCTTTTTTTTACAAAAATCATCTTAGCAATTCTTTTAGCAATCGCGATGGACTCGTTAGCTTTTTCAATATAAATAATATCGCCTAATGATTCTTTTTTTATAACTTTTAACGGTTCATTGAGTCCGACGTTAATGGTATTCAAATGTTTTAAAAGCGGTTTATGATCTAAAACGCGTTTAATGGTAAATGTTTCCCCTGCTTTTAACTCGAAAAGAGGCGTTAATTCAACTTTTTCTACGATACCCTCTTGATTCGGGATTGGATTACCATGATTACAATATTTAGGATACCCTAAAAATTCATGAAGTTTTTCCAATACTGGTTCACTGGTAGCATGCTCAAGTTTTTCAGCTTCTTCATGGAGTGCTTCCCAACTTAGCCCGAGCTTATCCGACAAAAAAACTTCCCAAATGCGGTGAGCGCGCGTCATGCGAATGGCTTCTTTACTTCCTTTACTAGTAAGCTTGATGCCTTTATAAGGTTCAAACTTTAATAATTTCTTTCTATCGAGTCTTTTAACCATCTCATTTACACTTTGAACCGTATAACCAAACTTATCAGCCAAGTCTGTGGTTTTGATATAAGGCGTGGTTAATTCATTGGATAACTCATAGATTAACTTAAGATAATCTTCTTCAGCTTGATTCATCTTTTTCACCTCAATGTAGAAAGTCTAATGATTCATAGTACACTTTCCCTTTCTCACTTAATTCAAGCATGTTGTTGTTAACGTTAATGATATTATGCTTTCTTGCTTTACTGATCAGTTTCTGAGTTGCCTGCGCTTTCCAGTGCATATGCTCATGAATAGTATCTACATTAAGTTCAACATGGGCATTTTCAGTCTGTCTATGATTAATGATATGAACCATTAAGGTTGCAGTTTTCACCGTTTCTCTTTGTTTTCTTAACTTGAACATCTTACCAACAATCCCTTGTTTAGGGGCAAATACTAAAGAAAACAAAAAGGAAAATAAGATTAAAGACGCAATCGTACCTGAAATCGTTACGTCAAAAACAAACGCTAAAAAGTATCCGAATACGCTATTAAACATTGCAATTAGCATTGTTAGTATAATCGTTTTAAAAAGTGTTTTTGTATAAAATAAGGCAGTAATGGGAGGTCCAATCATAAAAGCAATAACCAAGATTGCGCCTACTGCGTTAAAGGCCGCTACTGCAGTTAATGATACAAAAGTCATCATAACATAATGCACTACAATTGGCATAAATCCTAAAGCCGCACCGAGCGCATAATCAAAACTAACCAACTTAATCTCTTTATAAAAAATAGTGATCAATATGCTGTTCATTAATAAAACCAAAGCCATAATTACCAACGAGGCAGGTAAATCAATAAACCCGATCATTATACGGTCAAATATAATAAACTCTAAACTTCCAAGTAAAACCATATCAACATCTAAATGAACGTTACGAAATTGTGTACTGATAATAATAATAGCAATCGCAAACAATAATGTAAACACTACACCAATAGATGCATCTTCTTTAATATGTTTCGTTTTAATCAACGTTTCAATCAAATATACCGTAATAACCCCCATAAGGGTCGCCCCAATTAATAAAAAAGGACTATTAAGATCACCCACTACCATAAACGCTAAAACAATCCCCAACAATACCGTATGACTAATGGCATCGGTTAACATACTCAATCTTCTTAGTACTAAAAATACCCCAATTAAAGATGTTGCCATAGCGGTTAAAAGGGCCGTCATTAAAATTTCAACATTCATGTTAATCAACCGCCTTTATACTACGAATCCGTTTTAGCCCTTTATTGGTTAAATTAAGACTCCCGTTTTCGACCCGTAAATAATCATGTGTTATAAAATAATGGTACTCACTTGGATCCAATTCGGTTTGTGATCTATTTTCATATAGATGAATTAATTTACGGAACTTTTTAATTCGATTTTTATACACAAAAACCTGTACGTGGTTTTTTAATAAGCCGTGTTTTGGTGAAAATACTAAAACAAATAAAACCAAAGATCCTAAAACAACTGTAATGGTAGGTCCTGTTGGTAAATTCGCTCTTGTAGCACTCAAATATGTTCCTGTTGCACCACTTAATGCCCCTACAAAACCAGAAAGTACAATGTTGATAAAAAACTTGTCCGACAGTTGCCTAGAAGCAACAGAAGGTGCAATTATAAGCGCACTCATTAAAATAACCCCTACCATACGAATCCCAATCACGATAATCACAACGACTAACATAGTTAAAAGCGTTGAGATAAATTTTTCACTAAGCCCTAACGCTTTATAAAACGCTTCATCAAAAATATAGAGTTTTAACTCTTTATAAAATAATAATATGAAAACAAAAACAGTAACTGATACCCCTATAATCACCAAAACATCGCCTCTAAGCATCGTCGCCGCTTGACCAAATATAAACCGAGATAACCCTGCTTGTGAAGCCGCCCCTGTTTTTTGAATTTGAGAAAGCAATACTTGACCAAACCCAAAAAATCCTGAAAGAATTAAAGCCATAGACGCATCAAACTTTATAGTCGTATATTTTTTGATTAAATTTAAAGTCACCATCGCAATACTTGCCGAAATAAAAGCGCCGATTAAAAGAACTTCAAGACTTCTAACGCCGACTAATAAATACGCTATCATAATGCCTGGTAAAGCTGCATGCGAAAGAGCATCACCGATTAATGCTTGTCGTCTTAATACCACAAAAGTTCCAAGCATTCCGCTGATTGCCCCTAACACCATTGTTCCAATTAAAACGATGGTTAACGTATACGATAGATCAAACATCAAAATCACTTTCCATCGACATTAAAGAATCAGCTTGGTACGTTTTTCGGATGTTTTCCTGCGTATATACCTCTTCAACCTTACCATGGGCTACGACTTTTATATTTAATAATGTCAACCAATCAAAGTAAGCTTTAACCGTATGAAGATCGTGATGGACCACGATAACAGTTTTGCCTTGAGATTTAAGGTCTTTTAAAAGTTTCACAATCGCTTTTTCTGTTTTAACATCAACACCTTGAAATGGTTCATCCATAAAATAAATATCAGCGTCTTGTACTAAAGCACGCGCTAAAAAAACCCGCTGTTGTTGACCACCAGAAAGTTCAGAAATCTGATTATTTCTATAAGGCAGCATATCCACTTTTTCTAAAGCATTAAGCGTCGCTTCTTTATCTTTTTTACGTGGCCGTTTAATCCAACCAATATGACCATAACGCCCCATTAAAACCACATCATAAACCGTTGTCGGGAAGTCCCAATCAACGCTCCCTTTTTGTGGGACATACCCAATGTTTTTAACCATTTTTTTATAAGGCTGATCCATAAACAAAATCGAGCCACTCAAAGGCTTTATTAAATTTAATGCTGCTTTAATGAGTGTTGATTTTCCCGCACCATTAGGACCCACAATCCCTAGTAATATCCCACTAGGGATTTCTAAATCAATATCCCATAGAACTGGCTTTTTATCATAGGCAACACTTAAATCTTCAACTTTAAATGCATTTTTCATTTTATCACTCCAATAAGGCATCTACAATGGTATCTATATTAGCCCTGAATGTACGAATATAAGTTTCATGCCCGCTCATATAATCCCCAGTAGAATCAGAATAAAGCTGACCCCCAACAGAAACATCATGTCCAAGATCAAGCGTCGCTTCAACTAAAGCATCAACTGTTCCTTGTGGAACAGAACTCTCCCAAAATACTCGGTTAATATCTAATTCAACTAATAATTTCGCTAAAGATTCAATATCAGAAATGCTCGCTTCAGAAGCGGTAGAAATCCCCTGTACAGCGTGCACTTCAAATCCGTAAGCTTTTCCAAAATAAGCAAATGCATCATGGGCACTTACTAAAATACGGTTGTCTTCATCAAGTGACGCTACTCTAGATTTTACATAACTTTCTAACATGGTCAAATCATTTATATATGACTCGGTTCTATTATCATAATAGGTCGCATTGCTTGGATCCATCGTTTGAAGCCTTTGACCTGCAACGTCACTCAAAGCTTTCCAAATACTAATATCAAACCAAATATGTGGGTCTACCACATTTTCGGTTTCATATATTAAGGTTTCACTAGACACATAATCCCCTAATACCAATAATTTATCATCATCCATTCGTGATAAAACTTCTCCCATACGTTCTTCAAGGTTTAACCCGTTGACAATCACTAAATCTGCCTGTTGAATTCGTTTAGTGTCGCTTTGTCTTGGTTGAAAATCATGAGGATCAACGCCAACACTCATCAATGACTGCACTTCTACATGTTCGCCCCCAATGGTTTTTACCATATCATAAATGTAAGTCGTCGTTGTTACAACGGTTAACTTATCATTATCATTATCGTTTTCACACGCAGCTAACGTTAACGTAAACACTAAAAATAAAGCTATATATAATATTTTTTTCATCAATAATCTCCCGTTTCTTATCATTCGTTTTTTAAGGGTTACCTTAATTCAATTTTAAGTATAACGTTATGATGATGGTTTGTCAATTTATAACAATAAAAAAGTATCAGTGCATGACTTATGCACTGATACTTCTAAACATTCTTTTCATTATTCAGGTTTGAGTTTAGAAAGCGCCTCAAGGTTTACCGCTTTATCATAATCCACTTCATCAAACATGAACCCACTCATTTGATAAAAGTCTTTTAAAAATTCTTGCGTGCCTTTTCGCTTAAATAATGCCTCTTCATCTAATGAATGCATAAGCTTTGAGGTTTTATATTGAACAGATTTTTCCATTTCAGCGTGATCAATACGGATGCGTTCACTTCCATCTATAATGCGTTTCGACCCATAAATCATATCTTTAAACAAACGATGTTTATGCTCCAAAATCGTTTCATGGGAGCCCTCTTCCATCATCACATCGTATAAACACGATACATAAATAGGCATTTGTGGAATAAACACACTCGCTTTTGTGACAACCGCTTTAGAAGAAGAAATCAAGGCTTCTCCTCTATATTTTGTTTTTAAAAGCGCATTTAATGTTTTTGCAGTATGTTCTAAATCTTCTTTAGCTTTTCCAAGCGTTCCACTACGGTAAATTTTATCCGTGGTTTCGCCACCGACATAGGTATAAGAAATTGTCTTAGCTTTTTCACTTAATAAAGCTTTTTCATCTAAAGTAAAGATCCATTTTTCCCAATCAGACCCCCCCATTACATAAACAGTATTGTCAATTTCTTCTTGGGTAGCCGGTTCTACACTTAAATCTTTAACGTGTTTTTTAGCAATATCAATGGTTTGACCTGATGCTGCTTCGCCAATTGTCTTGATAGCTGAGCGAACAAGGTTTCCATTATTATCTGGTCTTCCCCCTGCCGCTAAAGAGTAGATAATCAAATCAACACACCCAAATGTTTCTTTGATGTAAGTTGCAACGTCTTGTTTCATCGAATCAGAAAAAGCATCTCCAACAAAATCTTTGTGTATATTCCCGGTTTCCTTTGCAATTTGTTGGAAGAATATATTATTCCACCATCCTGCTGTGCCTGTTTTTTTACCTTTAGGCGCAGCTTCAAATGAAACATTGATGGTATTCGCATTTGCGTTAAACGCTAAGGCGATTCTTGATGCTAAACCATAGCCTGAGGATCCCCCAATGATTAATACCGTTTTGGGTCCTTCAAAGTTGGGCAGGTTTTTAGCTTCGTCAATTTGCTTTTTGATAAACCATTCAGATCCATGTGGGTGTGCATTGGTAAAAACATTGGATCGAATAGATGGTTTGATAATCATGATAAAACTCCTTTCAAATTCATATACTCTTTTATTGTAACACCAATAGATTAATAAATTGTTAAAAAATGACATTTTGTTTGATTGTCAAATTACTTTTTAAAAAAATAAAAACACAACTCACGTTGTGCTATCATCATTATTTGGTGCGGGTGACAGGAATCGAACCTGCACTCCGAAGAACTAGATCCTAAGTC
>CAYLQZ010000005.1:0-25888 GCA_964386055.1 uncultured Candidatus Izemoplasmatales bacterium
GTTGGAATTCCCATTGTTTTAAAATAAAAATGCCCAATTCAATGGGCATTTTTTAATGTTTAAGCAGATTAAACGCGTTTTCCATTTTCGTAGTATTCATCGGCTTCCACTTGTCCTTCAGGACTTAAGCGTTTCCAACTTCCATGGCGCTGGCCATTTTTATAATGTCCAACTTTCCACATATGACCATCTTTGCGATAATGTTTCCATTCGCCTTCTTTTTTGTTACGAATATATGGGCCTTCTGCTTTTACACTACCATTTTTAAAATAATAAGTTAAGTAATCATCGTGCAAATCATAGACTTTTTGTCCATTTGCAAAAATCTTTTTTTCTACCATGTTAACCCTCCTTAAAAGTGAAATCGTTTTCACGATTTTCTAAGTTCATTATACACCTTAAAAAAGTATTTGTTAAGGAGAAATCATGATGTTCGTAATCTTTTTAATTTTTATTTGGCAATGCTTCAAATAAGAATCGATTTTGCCTAAAGATGAGCGTGTTTTGCAACATAGCGGTTTTTAGGATGGGCGCGACAAGTGTTTGAACATGAGGCTTTATAGATTTTTTCATTCTCTTTAGTACACAATATTTTTTTATTGCATTCAGGATTGGCACAGTTAATATAGCGTTCGCACGGTTCGTTAGTAAAGTGATCGTTTCCAATCACGACCGGATCACCTTGGTTTAACGGTACCGTCATGCGTTTATCAAAAACATATAAAGCACCGTCCCATGATCTCCCCTTTGTTTGTTCGTGTTGACCATAGGTAATTATGCCCCCTTCAAGTTGGTAGACATTATGTAATCCGTTTTGTTTCATATAGCTTGTTAGTTTTTCACAGCGAATCCCACCGGTGCAATAGGTTAATATTTTTTTTCCTTTTAGCAATGCTTTATAGTCGTCTATCCACTTAGGTAAGTCTCGAAAATGGTTAATATTAGGATTTAGTGCGCCTTTAAAATGCCCGACTTCATATTCATAATGGTTTCGTGCATCTATGATGATGGTGTTTTTTTCTTGCATCGCTTTATAAAATTCCGGAGCTGGTAGAGGTTTCGCTGTTAAAGTAGTCGGATCAATATTGTCTTGTGAAAAATTGACGATTTCATCTTTGATGCGGACATGAAGTTTATTGAAGGCATGAATAGGGGATTTATTTATCTTAAATGCCATAGAAGCATACAATGGGGTTGAGTGTAATGCATCTCTGTAAGCTTTTGTGTCTTCAGGGGTTCCTGAAACAGTTCCATTCAGTCCTTCTTTTGCAATATAAATACGGCCCTTCAGATGATGGGTTTTCGCTAAGGTTTCATGATAGTGTTTATGAGTAGGTAAATCTTCTATATGATTGAACTGATAAAACAGTAATACTTCGTATGGTTGCATGGTTTCACTCCTTGTTTTGTTTATAATAGTCATAAAAAGGAAAAGTTTCAATTGGTATGATGTTTTTTATAAATGCCTTTTTTATTTTGTGGCTATTTAAAATATTTTTAACGTATTATATGTTAAGGGCCCTAATAGTCATGCTATAATGAAAGTGAGTTTAAATTAATTTTCAGGAGGGAGAAATTATGGAGCCAAAAATTGTGTATTTTAAAAAATCACGACAACCAGCGGAAACGTTTGAATTAACAGAAATTCTTGAAAACGGTAATGTGGTCCATGGAGCCTTTAAACAAACTAAAGATGGATTTCATTTATATGCAGAGACTTCGAAAAAAACCTTTAAACCGAAAGGAAATATTCGGATTGACAAAGTTTCGTTTAATGAAGAGGGGGCTCTTAAAAAAACGGAAATCACAAAAAATAGTGAAACAGTGGAAACCTTTAAATTTTCAGATTGGGAGGATGCGCGTAAACGAATTCGCGAACTTCAAGAGTCAGTTAATGATGATATGAGTGTTGATTATCATTCGTTAGTCGAATTTGATGCATCAAGCGTTGACATTGATTTACCAACCCCGACGGACAAGTATGAATATCCAATAATCAAATTACGTGCGTTACCTGGTAGTGAGGAAATTAAGCGTAAAAAAGGTGCTGAAAAATTTGAGCGGGTTTTTATACCTGTTATTGATGAGATGCTTTATTTTCATTATTATCCAACCAAAAACTACGTAAATACTACAGGCGACAACATTTTTGCACTTGATACACGTGTTACAGATGAAATGTATAGTGATAATGATTTCTTAGCGTATATTAGTTATATGGTCGATAAGGTTAATGCAAAACCTGAACACTTTATGACGCTTATGAATATGCAAAGAGAACAACGCGCGATGCAAGAAGCTGAAGAAATTGGAGATTTATTCCCAAGATAGGTAAAAGTCCACAAGCAAATTTAAGCTTGTGGACTTTTTTTAGGGTGTTTTATAGAATTAATTTTTTCCAGTGCTTTTTGATAAATAGGAATCATCCGGGGTTCATTTACAAAATCTAATAGTTCATTAAATGAAAACCATCTAACCCCGCTATTTTCATCCGGTTTAATATAAACGGGATGACGATCATTAGCTTTTAATAGATATGTGACGTTTAAATGTAAATGATCTGGAATGCGTTTATTATGTTTATAATGGTTAGGGACAAATATCACATCTACCATAAAAATATCTTCACTTACTGGCTCAACATGGGTTAAACCAGTTTCTTCTTTGGCTTCTTTTATAGCGACATGCAAAGTGTCTTTTTCGCCATCGTTATGACCGCCTACCCAGCCCCAAGAACCATAGATGTTATGATGCGCAAAAAGAATTTTATCCATTTGTTGATTTACTATTATTGCTGAGGATGTGACGTGAGCAGTTAAGTTACTTCTTAAAAAAGCATCTTCATTACGGGTGAGAAATTGTGTGAATAATTCAATATCAGTTTTTTCCTGATCATTATATGGCGTTATCTTATTAAGTTGTGTTTTTAACATGTGAAAACTCCTTATCAAAGATAAATTAACTTAAAAATGGAAGATGTCAAACGATTCATAATGGGATACATTACAGGGGTGGGTTTCGATGGTAGAAACTTTACCTGGTGAGTGATGTTTGATCGTATTGACTATTTCATCAATCGTATTGGCTTCGCCTTCAAAGACACATTTTACTGCGCCATTTGTTAAATTTTTAGCGTAGCCCTTTAGATTATATTTTTTAGCAGTTCTTTTAATGAAAAAACGCATGCCTACTCCTTGGACTATCCCATAAATATATATTTCTTTTGCGGTTTTCATGGTATCACTCCTCGTAGTTTATTAAGATGGGTCTTTTTTCAAACGGACTTCGCCCGCTTGTTTTAAGCCCCATTGCATTAGCACTGGACCAATGATTTGGAAGATTAAAATACTAGAGAGTACAACGGCTTGTACGAGTTGAGTTTCTTCTCTAGGTAACGCAGCTGATATGGCAACTAACATCCCGATAGTTACCCCTGCTTGTGGTAATAAAGCAAAACCAGTATATTTTCTAACCGCAGGTGGACAGCCTGTAAGCGAAGACCCAGCAAAGGACCCAACCACTTTTCCAATAAATCTAAGCGTTATAACCACAAACGCTAACAATCCAGCTTGGATCATGATTGATGGACTTAATGATAACCCGGCAATAGTGAAAAACAATATAATAAACGGACCCCCAAAATTGCTTAACGCTGCCGCTTGGATTTTAAAGGTTTGTTTATCAACAAAATTGGTAAACGTCATGCCCATCGAAAGCGGAATTAAAATTAACGATAAATGATAATATTCTGCCAACCATACCGACGCTAAAATAAACGATAAGATGAGGACTAAATACACAATATACCGTTCACTTTCATATATTTTTTGAATGAACAATTTAGACGAAACCCCTAATATTGCCCCGAATAATGCACCGATTCCAATAGAAACAAAAATTTCAAACACTGGATAAATTAACGCATTTTGAAGTGAAATGGCGCTGCCATCAACTAAACTCACTGCAATAGAAGAAAATAAAGCAAACACAATCACCGCAACGATATCTAACATCCCCACTACAGGAATTACGGTGTTTCTAACCGGTCCTTTAGCGCGTAATCGTTTAATAACTTGCATCACTGGGGCTGGCGCACTGGCGATCGATAAGCCTGAAAGCGCAAAGGCTAACCATAACTCATTAGTAAGTAAATAAACCCCGCCAAAAACTAATCCTAACGTAATAAATGCATGCACTAAGGTAATCACAATAATGCTGGCTGCGCTTTTTTTGAGAATCGGCAAAAATAATTCCGTTCCAATCTGAAACGCTATAATCCCAAGTACAATTTTCGTAATAACATCAAATGCATCTAAAGCTCTTAAATCAACAATATTTAAAACATATGGACCAATTAAAACTCCGGCAATAATATAGCCAGTTACATCCGGTAAATTTAATTGCTCCATAAGTTTTCCAAACAAAAAACCAATCAATAAAATAATTGATAGGTATAATAAAATCATATATACATCCATCTTGTTTCTCCTTTCGAAACTTCTACTTTTATTGTACGCCTAAAAACGAACAGTTTCAAGCAATAATAAAAAACTGATACTAAACATTTTTCTAGTCATGTTTAGTATCAGTTTTTTAAGTCAACAACAACGCCACTTGAGGCAAGAAATCATCATATCCGTTTTCCATCAGTAAACCAATGGCACCAAGAATTGCAATAATGCCAATTGTTAATCCCGCAATAGCAAACCCGCGTTTGTTTTCTTTACTAAACGCAAAAATTGCAAATACAATCGCAATCGCGCCTATGGCCATATCAATGTAGGGTAAAGGTAAAAACATACTAATGATTCCTAAAATAAAACTCGTTAATCCAAGTGGTGCACTTTCGTTTTTTTGGGGGGGATTAAATGGGGCAGTATAATTGGGAGATTGTGAGGATTGAACATGAATATTTTCATCAACGACTACAGGCTCACCACAACTTAAACAATACTGATCGCCTTTTTCCAACTCGTTTCCACATTTTTTACATATCATAAAGTTTATGCTCCTTATTTATTTAATTGATTGTAGTTAATCATTAATTGTATTGTACCAAATTATTTCTTTTTTTTAAGCATTAAATAACCATTAAATGCTAAATATCCAATAATGATGATGGTCCCAACCACATCGATATAATACGCGGTCATGGCGCCTTCAAAAATAATAACCGAAGTCAAAACTGCAACGACATTCACATCGACAATCGTTTTAGCGCGATATAAATTCGCTTGAGAACGCATTACCATGTTTTTGAGCGTATCGTCGAACGTAGAATATCTAATCCAAAACGCTCCATTAAATAATACGCCTAAACTTGCGATACCTAATCCTAAATAGACGTTTCCTGATGGGATTGACGGGTTTAAAATATTATAAATCACCAATATTAATAAGGTTCCTGCACTTAAATATAATACCCCACCAACCAATTTTTTTTGCATTTGTTCTAAGTGCTGAACTTTTGATTGAGTCGTGGTTGATCGATTGCTTAAAACAAAAACTCTGTATGCCACAATTAAGACAAAGAGTTCTGCAGTCCTTCTAAAAAAGTCTGCAAATTGTGTAGTTGATGTGTTCATTAAAAATGCTATCATTGTTACTATTGGGCCAAAGCTACTAAATATAATGGACAGCACCAACGTTTTTTTACGTTTATCTACCTCACTCATAAAAACGACCCCCAAAACAACTCAATCAACTGTCCTCCCACACACAGAATCACTGCAACCCCTAAAGGTAAGGTAATAGTATCCATGCCTTTTTTTGAATAAAGTTCAATAATAGTCGCAAATGGAGCGACAAATAATGCTAAAAAGATTTTTTGAAAGATAGAAAAATCGGTATAAATAAGTAACATAAAAAACACTGCAAATAAAACACTGACAAACATCACCGAACTTCCAACTATGGTTTTATTTTCATCTGCCCCTGGCATAATGTTTTTATGTTTGCCAAAGCGTTTACCAAGTAACGCGGCTAACGCATCGCCTATGCCCCAACTTAATACAGCAACGGGAATTACAAATATATAGTCTTCTCCTAATAAGCCCCAAAAAATTGTAATCATTAAGGCAAACGATACTTGAGAAAGAATCAATGATATTTTAAGTTCACCACCATTTTTCTTACGATCGACTAGCAGTTTATTATAAAGCGCAGTTTTTTCTAAAATAAATAAAAAAGGAAATCCTAAGACGATTAATAACGCACTTGGGATTAAAGCAAAATACCAGACTTCAAACAGATGAATAAGAAAAAATATCGATGAAGTAAACCCGATATGTTGAAATTTTCTAACCAACTCTTTATCAATAGTTGAAAATCGTTTTAATGTAATGGGAATTACAGCTAAAATCATTATTTGATAAAATAAAACAATAATGACATTTAAAAAAACCTCCATCATTTACCTCCATTATTTGAAAAGAGTCCCGCTAGTGCGGGACTAATTCTAATCTTCTAATAAATCAGCCATGCGTTTTGCAACAATATTCATCCCTTTTTCAGGCATTAATCGGTTTATTCTATCTAACATTTTCGCATCACTTCCAACTCTTATGCGGTATTTGTTTTTTTCAATGCCAGTGATAATAATCTCAGCGGCACCTTCAGGAGAAAGGGATTTGTATTTTGGTGTTTCTTTCGTTGAAGGGGGTTTGATTTCGACGCCTGAATTTTTAGAAATCTCTGTTCCAATCGCTCCAGGGAATACCACAGTAATTTTGATATGCGTCTCTTTTAGTTCTGCATATAAGCCTTCTGTCAATAATTTAACAGCCGCTTTAGATGCGCCATAAATCGTTTGACCAGGAATAGGCATAAATCCACCCATCGAAGAAATATTAATAATATGCGCTTTTGGACGCTTCTCAAATAAAGGTAAAAACGCTTGAATCATATGAAGGGTTCCATAAAAGTTCACATTCATAACATTTACAATCGTAGCGTGTTCCAATTTATGAACTTTTTTAAAGGGGTGGATGATGCCGGCGTTATTAATTAATCCATCGACATTTCCATGGAAGTTTTTAACCTCTTGAGGGAGTTTATTTACGGCGTCTTTATCGGTTATATCACATAAATGAGTACTGAGTTTATCTTTCAATTCACCTGCAGCTTTATACGTTTCAGCTAGTGCATTTTGGTTTATATCAACCGCAGCTACTTTAGCGCCTTTATCTAATAAGTTAAGCGATAATGCGCGACCAATGCCACCCCCTGCACCTGTAACAACAATAATTTTTGCCTTTAACCAACATGTAACGTCCCTCCTTATATATTGACACCCCTATTATAGACTAATTAATATAGTTATTCACTACAAATTTAACGATTGCGCGATACCTTATTGATTTTTTGTAAAATGATATGACGTCATTTTCTTAAAAAAGTGCTACACTATTCATATATAGATTAACGAGGAGGATAAAATATGGAAAAAGTTTTAATTCTTGGTGGCTCGTATTTCATTGGAAAACATGTTGTTCATACCCTTAAAGATAATTATGATGTTTATGTATTAAATCGTGGATCGAATCCTTTTAATGACGAACACATCAACGAGTTAAAAGCGGATCGAAATGAATTAACACAAATGCAAGCCGTTTTGTCTAACATCATGTTTGATTACGTTGTTGATATCTCAGGATACACTGAACCCCATCTACACCATGTCTTGGAATCAATGAATAGTAGCGCGTTAAAAAATTATGTATTCATTTCTACCTCCGCAGTATATGATATTTCTGCGAAGCGCCCCCCATTTAAAGAAGATGACCCATTAGGGGGCGACAGTCCTTTTAAAACGTATGCTGAAAATAAAATTGCTTGTGAGGCCTATTTATTTAAGACACTCAACAAAGATCAAATCACGATTTTTAGACCCCCCTTTGTGTATGGACCCGATAATTATATTTACCGTGAAAGACTCATGTTTATGTTCATTGAGGCGAATCAAGAGATATTCATCCCTCAATCGAATAATCAAATACTTTTTGTATACGTGAAAGATTTAGCATTGCAAATGAAAGAAGCGATTGAAGGCATTATTCCACCTGGTATTTATAATGTTGGCAATCAATATCCTGTGACCTTTTCACAGTGGGTATCAATGTGTGAAGATGTCGTGAATCAAAAAACCGAAATAACCTTTATTGACCCTAAAGATTTTAAGGTAAATGTGACTGCTTTTTTCCCGTTTTTTGATTATGATAATGTATTATCCGTTGACAAGATTAAACAATACTCTCCCACTGAAACCCCGATGCTTGAAGGATTAAAAGAGGCTTACAATGATTATTTAACCGTTAAAAACACCCTTAAAAAACCCAAGCGTATAGATGAAAGTTATGGGTTAATTCAGTCGCTTCGCAACGTAAAATAAAAGATAAGACGTGGAGACTCACGTCTTATCTTTTTTGTAATGTTCAAAGTACGCGATGGTTTCTTCATATCCCAGTTTTAACAAGCGTTTTGTTTGAGCTTGACTAAATTTTAAGACTTTTCCTAAATCTTTACCCGCGTGTTTGATTTCGTGAATTATAACCCCTTCATATTTTTGGTTACTAAAAAATCTAGTGCCGCCTTTTTGTAAGTGAATCACAATGATTTCATCGCAGCCATTTTCAATTAATGGGGTAACAGGTATATTATCAAACACCCCTCCATCATAACAGTTATGATTATTGATCTCTACAGGTGAAAAAAATAGTGGGATTGAACTGGATGCGATAATGCTTTGATGTGCTTCTAAGGCATCCATTTCATGTAGGGGCATGTAGCGAACTTGGGAGTCTTTTTTTATATAATGAGAAAAACCTGATTTAAACAATTCCTTAAATCCCCCTTCAAATTCTCCACCTTGTGATACCGTTACATACACTTCTTTTTTTTGTAATGCATCAAATTTAACGCTTTCTTTAATGACTGATTCAAAAATATGCATTGAGTAGATTCCACGTTTAAAATCAGGGAGTCTAAGACGTTTCTTTTCTTCATCATCTTCAATTTTAGGGATATTATTATCTGGCATATTAAGCCAAACTTCTTCTGCTGCATGGATTGAATTAGAAGCAACAACCGCAACGTTCGCAGCGCCAATAGATGTCCCTGAAAAAGCCTTAATATTTTTAAATATTCCAAGTGTATCCAAAGCTTTGATGGCTCCTATTTGATACGCACCACGTGCGCCACCACCTGTTAAACACAGCCCAATTTTCTTCGCCATAATTTCTTTCCCTTCTGTAATGTTGTACTATGCGTTTTTCAAAAAACCCTACTCCTTCACAAACTTTTTGAAGGAGTGTTACCTTACCATTTATTGATAAAGTATTCTGCAAACCCTGGAAGGTCATCAAACGTTAGTTTTGATCCATCGTCTAATATTACATAGCCACTGTAGTGACCAAATATTTGGGTTTGAACATTTTTCACGATGCCTAAATTGGTTTTAGAGTATCTTTTTATATTTGGGGTAAATGTAACATCTAATCGCTTATCTTCTGTTTTGTAATACCACGGCTGCATGAGATCATTTTGCCCATCTTCTTGTTTTGATAGCGTAAAGTGGCCTCGATCGAGTTTATGACCAATTCCATCAATAAAAAAGATATCTTCGCTGCCGTAGGTAGTATTGCCGAATCCGCCCCCAATATTTAATCCAATCTTGGTTTGATTATAAAATCCTTGTGCAGCGCCCCAATACCATTCAGATTTATACGGCCACACCCCTCTGCCATAATCTAAAAGGGCACTAGAGTTTGAAGGGACAAAATTGTACGTTTTATCTTGATATTTAACGTAGCCTTTCGCACTCATTCCAATGATTTTTTGATTGTAATAAAACTGGTGAGGTTTTTGAAACGGGACGCTTAAAACGATACTATCTTGAGGCTTATTATTGAGTTTGATGTCTAATTCCAAAGGCAAATCATCTTTAAACTTTTTCCAGTAGAGTTTAATTGTCGTTCGTAATTTATTGTAAGATACGCTAAAATTTACCCCACGCTTAATAAAAGTGGTTTTGCCGTTTTCAGGATGACATACTAAATTCATCTTCCCTCTTGGTAGCCATTGTGTAATCATTTTTTGTGTCACTTCTTGATTAGAAAAATCGATTAAAGCAAGACTGACTATGCCTATATAGCCATTATCTGCAATCGTAATTCCAAGGCCAAATTGATCGTTATTAATATAATGATAATCCCATTCTTTAATCCGAAATTTACTTCTTTTGATTTGTTTACGGTTATAATATTTTACGTGTTCTTTCGCAAATCCCGATTCAAGTAAATGGCCTGAAGAATCAATTAAATTCCCTTTTTTTAATCGTTTTTGCATGGTAACCTCCCTTATAATTCTTTATTATAATAATTTAACCAATTCGTCTAAAGTTTGATCAAATGCATGGTCAACCGTTTGTAACGATTCATCCTCTAAGTAGGATTTAACAATGGTGTTGATTCGTGTTTTATAATCGATGATTGATTGATATGACGGTGCTATATTACGGATTTTTTGGTTGTCTAAAACCATATCATGGAGTTTATCTCCTAGTAATGGTCCCTTTAATGATGGGAAATATTCTAGCAAAACTTCTAAGGATACATGTTTGATATTATAGGGCTGATCTAACGCATCGAATAACGCTTTGATAATTTCATTCCATGTATAAGTAAAGTGACTTGTCAGATGAAAATAGTCATTATACGCTTGTTTATTTCCTAAAATATCGACAAACGCTTTTGCAAAATCTTTTGAATGGGTTAATGTCCATTTAGACGTTCCCTCCATAGGAATCACGATTGACTTCCCGTTTAAAATTCTATCGATCAATGTGTATGGGGCTGAGTCACTGTTAAAGGGGGCGACTATCTTATCGTCATCATAAGTATGTGAAGGACGAATCGCCGTTACATTAAAGGTTTTATCTTTAATATTGAAAAGCCGCTTTTCAGCTTTGGCTTTATTTTGTGAATAATCCCAATATTTATTGTCAAAAGGGATGGTTTCCTTCACAGGTAAATAAGGGATTGGTTTTTGATAACCAGACGCTGAAGAGATAAAAATATAATGATGGGTTTTTCCTTTAAATAACTCATAGTCTCTTTCGATATCATCTTCGTTAAACGCAATAAAGTCAACAATGGCATCATAAAATTTAGCGTCTAGAGCCTTTTTCACGTTAAGGGTATCGTTAATGTCGCATTGAATGGTGTTTGCTTTTTCTAGCCCTTCTATAGGGGTGTTACTTCGTCTTAATAGCGTTAAGCTATGGCCTCTTTTAATAACTTCTTTTGAAACATCTAAGCTTATTGTTCCTGTACCGCCAATAAATAAAATATTCATAAATTCTCCTAAACGTATTTTTTTAAACTAGTTTCTATAATATCCCAAAATTTGTCAACATCAATATCCGTTGCGACAAAAACATTTTGGTGCTGTTTAAGGTAATTAAACATATCACAATTGGTCCGCCCATAAGAAGGCCCTTTAGAGAGGTCTATCTCTAAGTGTACTTTTTGAGTCGTTAATAACGTATCATCGATAAGTGAAGCGATGGTTACAGGGTCATGTAATGGGCCACCTGGTAAATTGAAAACGCGCCGTTGATTTTCGTTAAAAGCCTTCATCAATTTAACAAATAATCTACTCGTTTTTGTGTTAAGTGGATTCATGCGATTAATGATGTTATCTTCCACCAGCACTTTACGTGTCACATCAAGCCCTACCATCGTAATATCAACGCCCGAACGGATTACAATATCAGCAGCTTCTGGATCGACTAAAATATTAAATTCTGCCGCAGGTGATACGTTACCATATCCAAATGATCCTCCCATAAATATGATTTTCTCAATTCGGTTTTTTATTGAAGGTTTCACCTTGAAGGCTAAAGCGAGATTTGTCATTGGACCGGTAGTAACAATACTTACTGGGGTTTGACTTGTTTCTAAAGTTTCAATGATGAATTCGATGGCGGTTCGTGTATCAAATTCAATCGTTAATGGATCGAACTCAAAGCCATCTAAGCCGCTTTCTCCGTGTATATCGTCAGCGATTTGTTGGGGCCGTATTAATGGCTCACTAACCCCGAGACAAACCGGAATGTCTTGGTTTAAATATTGCACAAGATTTAACGCATTTCTTCCGGTTTTTTCTAATGTTTGATTGCCCGCGCTTACGGTAATACCTAGTAAATTAATATTCGAAGCCTGTGAAGCTAAAACAATCGCAATCGCATCGTCGTGACCTGGGTCACAATCTAAAATGATATTATGATTTTTCATGGTTGCCTCCAAAGTGAGATTTGTTAACGTAGGGTATAAATTTATTGTATCATAGTGTTGGCTTTAATCCTATGAGGGAAATATGCCCCTTAAAAAATTAAAAAAATGTAATTACTTTGACACACATAGTAATGTATGATACGATTTATTTATCTATAATACTAAGGAGTATGATGTAATGAAAACCGCCATTATTACCGATAGTTCCGCCAATTTGGATAATGCATTTGTAAAAAAACATAAGAACTTATTTGTCATGCCTTTGATGATTCTTGTTGAAGGTCAATCATTTAAGGATGGAGTAGAGATTAGTGCAAAAGAAGTATATTCTCAATTAGATGATAAAGAAATCACAACCTCACTTCCAAGTATGAACGACTTAAGCGATGCGATTGAAACCATCAAAAAAGAAGGCTATACCAACATCTTAGCAATTAATATTTCCTCAGGACTAAGTGGAACATTTAACGCATTTAGATTACTGTTTAACGAAGTCGAAGATATCAACATTGTTCACTACGATTCTAAAACACTCGGTGCAGGATTAGGCTACATCATCGAACATGCTTTAGAGCTGGTTAAAGCAGACCACCCACTTGATACCATAACAGAAAAACTCGACACACTTCGATTCGAAGATTCCCTCGCCATCTATACAATTGAAACGTTAAAGTACTTACGTAAAGGAGGACGCATTGGGAAAGTTGAAGGAACCATTGGTGATATATTACGCGTGAAACCTGTCATCACGGTTAATGATGAAGGCGTATATGTAACCTTATCTAAAACAATAGGCTCTCTCCAACGCGCCTTATTGTCCATGAAAAAATTGTTGGTTAAAAAGTTTGGAGACGATCCGATTGATTTAACCGTTCATTACGGAAAAGATAAGGAAAAAGCGACGGAGCAAGGTGAAAAATTGAAACAACATTTAAATATAAAATCCCTTAAAATCTCACCGCTCACACCCGTTTTAGGTATCCACACAGGCCCTGAAATGTTTGCTTATGTTGCAAGACGATTAAATAAATAATTTTTAAAAGCATGCCCTCAGGCATGTTTTTTTTATCCTAATATATCGCGCGTTTTATAAGCTTTAACCCCGATCATAGTAAACATAAAAGCAAACACCATTAAAAGCATTGAAGATAATATATTATAAGGCTCAACAGGCAGCTGATTGATATGGCCATAAGGCGACCCCCATTGCAAAAATGACGGTAAATTAATGATGTTTCCGATGTAAACAACGAAGAAAGAATAGCCTAAATATATCCAAATCAAATACATTTTTTGCGGGGATATTCCTACTAATAAAATACTTAAACTCACCATCAATAAAGAGGCTGGTAGATAGACAATTCCTGCCTGAACAATCAAATATGTTTCTATCGGGTCATCCATCGAAAACATGACTCCACTAAGCATGCCTAAAATACCAAAACACAAAAAAACAATAGACCCGATTACGGCAAATAAAGCATATAATCCTAAGTTTTTTTGTCTTGATAGATTTCCTGAATATAATATATCTGTATGGTTTCGTTTTTCTTCACCCGCTAAATGATTTATCATCATAATTGGACCAATTCCAGATACAATCGCAATCACCATCATGATGATACTCATAAACTGAACATTTAATGCATACTCTCCGCTAAGAAACATGGCTTTAAAAATCTCGTTGTTTTCTATAAAGGTATCTAGATCTCCAAAAATAGACCCATAACTCACCCCTAAAATAAATAGGGTAATTAACCATGCCAAGATAGTGGGGGTTAAAAGCTTTAAAATAAAACCAGGATGCGTTTTTAATACCATTGAAGCTTCTGCTTTTCCACGTCTTGGTTTTATATATCCTGCGTGTAAATCTCTTTTATAATTTAACCTTAATGCCCATAAAATAATCGCAAACGCAAACCCGATAGTCAAAATATTAAGTATTCCATTATTCTCTATAAATGGTTTTGCATATAAAGGCCAACTTAAAGGAATGATTAATGTTAAAACACTCTCAGCGACATCAAACCCCCCTCTTAATAAATACATAGTTCCTAACGTTATAAAACTCAATGCCATAACACTGCGGTTACTTTCAAATATTTGAGCAAATAAAAGCGTTATAGCGCTAAATAATATACCTGTTGAACTTAATGCAAAACCAAATATAAAAGTCCCGCTAAATGTAAAAGATTCGTTTGAAATAAAAGGCAACCCAACCCCAACCAATCCCCCGATTATTAGATTCATACCCGTCACGATAAACATGACACATACGGCATTGCTTAATCGTCCAACCGGTAACGCTAATAAGGATTCAAGCATTCCTTCCTCTTCATCACCACGGGTCATTTTAGCCGTTACAAATATACTCATTATCGCAACCATAATCATATTCAATAACAACATTTGATTAGAAAAAATCGCAGCTAATTGGGGCGGGTCTATCTCAAAAACCGGTCCGAACATCGCAACCATAACAGGATTTTTCATCGCATTCACTAACCCAATTAATTCTTCTGAATCCGAAAATAATGCAGGATAAGCACCCCCAACTCCAATGATAAATAAACTGATCGCCCCGATCCATACCAGTAGGTTCACTTTGGCTTTAAAGATATGCGCTTTTAATAGTGCGCGCCAATTATAAATTAAGGTATCTTTCATCCTTCTACCGTCTTATAATGACGCATAAAAAGATCTTCTAATGTTGGGGGATTAATGACAAATTTGACTATATCATACGCCGCAATATGCTTAATTAAAGCATTTAAAGCATTGGCTTCTATTTGAAATGCGTGAATGTTATTTTCAAAAGTATAATCATGAATCCCGTTTAAATTTTTTACTATATCGATTGAATCATTACTTTGTATTAAAACACGGTTTCTTGTTAAATGCCTTAAATCATCCAATTTACCAGATTCAATGATTTCTCCTTCTTTGATAATGATAATGTGGTCACATAGTTTCTCGACTTCACTCAAAATGTGACTCGATAAGAATACCGTTTTGCCAAGTTTTTTTAAGGCTAAAATATAATCTTGAAATATTTTTTCCATTAAAGGGTCTAACCCACTGGTCGGTTCATCTAAAATAAATAATTCTGCGTCGCTTGCAAGCGCTGCGATTAATGCAATTTTTTGACGATTTCCCTTAGAATAAGCCCGACACTTCTTTTTAGGATCAAAATCAAAGTGTTTAATCAATTCACGTTTTTTATCACCATTCGTACCTTGCCTTAAATTAATTAAAATATCGATGGCTTCGCCACCGGTTATATTAGGCCATACATTGACATCACCTGGAACATAGGCAATGTCACGGTGTAGATGAACCGCCTCATGCCATACATCACGTTCAAAAATGGTTACAGAGCCTTCATCTACTTTTAATAGCCCTAACAAAATCCGGATTAACGTTGTCTTACCTGCACCATTTGGGCCAATAAACCCATAAATATGCCCTTTTTCTACCGTTAAATTTACCTTTTTTAAGGCTTGAACTTTCCCATAAGACTTTGAAACATCTTTAACATCAATAATTTTCATACCATACTCCTTTATTCGATAAATTCTTTTTGGATTTACGAACTATTTACTACTTAAACGTTTCTCGAACCATAAAGCGTTCTTTCAGGACAATTGTCACCCCTAAACAATGTCATATACGCTGTGCCTATAGTTTACGAGTTTTTCTTAATGACACCTTAGCGATGCCCATATTTACGGTACTCATCATGTATATACCTCCCTAAACTTTATTGCATCTTTATAAAACACTTCGGTTAGCGAGGGGGATCATCTTAAAAAGCGTATGGGGTTATCCGCGTTAACGGTCTTACTAATCCCCTAATTGATGCTTAATAGTCAAAAGCGTAATAATGGCCTACATTTTTTAAAATGTATAAGCGTTTTAAATGAATTCCCTTCATTTAAGAGATTTGTTTTTAATCTAATTCGGTTGAAATCGGAGAATTTAGGAGATATATGGCGGATGTTAACCATAAAATTTTCTTAAATGAATATAATTAATTATAACAAACTCTCTATATTTTCCTATAGTCATTTAAGCTAATAAGACACCCTATTCAAATAATGTTAAATGGGGAGACTTACTAAATACCATGCTTATTATATGGGTTAATGATTCTTAAAAAGAGAATAGTCATCACAACAATGACGGTAACTGCGATATTTTTTTATATCTAAGGCTATTAGGTTTAAAATAATACCTTGTTTTTTTAATACTGTTTCGGTCGTAATAATCGTTTTCCCCACTAAAGTATAATAAAAAAAACGCATGAAGGGTTTGGAAGGTTACCAAAACTTCATGCGTTTTATGCAGTTTTAATCTTGTTTTGCGTACGCTAAATTTTTATTATAGCGTTTGCGTTCTGTTTCTTTTAAAATTTTCTTTCTTAACCGAATGGCATCTGGTGTGATTTCTACCAGTTCGTCTTGATTGATAAAAGCTAAAGATTCTTCTAAAGTAAACTTTAATGTATCCAGTAATTTAATCGCTTCATCAGCGCCGCTTGAGCGGACGTTGGTTAAGTTTTTATTTTTACAGGGATTCACTACTAAATCATTCGCTCGTGAGTTAATCCCGACAATCATTCCTTCATAGACTTTCGTTGACATCTCTACTATCATTCTACCGCGTTCTGAAAGATGAAAAAGGCTATATGCCATCGTTTTCCCAGCTTCTTTTGCGATAAATACGCCGTTACGATGGTTATTGATTTCACCTGCATATACATCAAATGAATCAAATGATTTCTCTAAAGTTCCAAGTCCTCGCGTCATGTTGATGAATGTACTGCGGTATCCAATTAATCCCCGTGTTGGCATTAAATAAACAAGTTTGGTGTATCCTTCTTCACTATCCATTGAGATCATCGTCCCCTTACGGAGATTTAGAGAATGAATAATTTGTGACGCCGATTCATCAGGGGCATTGATGATAACTTTTTCGTAAGGTTCTAATTTTTGATTATTGTCTTCTTTTATTAATACTTCTGGTTTGCTGACACACAGTTCAAAGCCTTCTCTACGCATGTTTTCTAGCAAAATAGAAAGATGTAATTCCCCTCTACCACTAACTTTAAAGCCTTCAACGCCTTCGATGGGTTCTACTTCTAAGCCAACGTTAGTTTCGAGTTCTTTATAAAGGCGTGCTTTTAATTGTGAAGAGCGTACTTTCTTACCACTTTGTCCAACAAAAGGGCCATCATTAATTAAAAAGTTCATCGTTAAGGTTGGTTTATCAATTTCTAATGTTTCCATTGGTTCTATATGCTCGCTGTCGCATAATACTTCACCAATTGAAATATCGCTAATCCCACTGAACGTGACAATATCGCCTGCGATCGCTTCTTCTTTGACGACTTTACTTAAGCCTTCATTGACAAATAATTTTGCAAGTTTTACCGTTTTTTGGGTTCCATCGCGTTTAATAAGGACATAAGATTTTTTAGTTTTAAGCGTACCTCTGGTAATTCTACCCACGCCAAGACGTCCCAAATAATCGTCATAACCTAAAGAAGATATTTGCATTTTCAAAGGTTCTAACGCCGTTTTAGGATAAGGCGAAACATGTTCTAAAATAGTATCGAATAAGGGCGTTAAATCACTACTTTTAAGCGCTATTTCATGAGTCGCAATGCCGTCTCGTGCAATTCCATATACAATCGGGAAATCACATTGTTCATCGGTTGCGCCTAGTTCTACAAATAAATCAAAACACTCATCGACCACCGCATCAACACGGGCATCTTTTTTATCAATCTTATTGATAAAGACAATCGGTTTTAATCCTTCTTTTAATGCTTTTTCTAAGACCACTCTTGTTTGTGGCATTGGCCCTTCGCTAGAATCGACCAACAAAAGAACCGTATCTACTGTTTTAATAATGCGTTCTACTTCACTTGAAAAGTCCGCATGACCTGGTGTATCTACGATATTAATTTTAGTATCTTTATGTTCTATTGCACAGTTTTTAGAGTAAATCGTGATTCCACGTTCTCGTTCTAAATCATTACTGTCCATAACTTGTTCAACAATGGCTTCGTTTTCTTTGAAAACGCCACTTTGATTTAACAAAGCATCTACCAAGGTTGATTTTCCTGCATCAACGTGCGCAACAACTGCGACATTGACAATATTTTTTTTGTTCATAATTATTCCTCCAATTACATGCACAAATTACTATACCACAAATAGGGGAGTGTCCCTAATGTTTTACCAAAAAAACGCTTTCTTTTTAACTGAAGCGCTTTAAAGCCTCCCCTTGATTCAAAACAGTGAACCAAGGGGAGTGTTTTATTTAAACATATCTAATAATTCCGTAATATCATCAATCAAATAGTCCGCTTGGCTTAACTCATCTTTTGTCCCAAATCCATACGTGCAGCCAATCGTAAATAAATGATTGTTTATGCCGGTTTTTATATCGTGTTTGCGGTCACCAATCATGACCATCTTGGGGTCGTATCGTGTTTTTATTTGATTGAAAATTTCATATTTCTCAATATAATCATACGCTTCAGCGCAAACCATATCCCTAAAAACGTCTCCTAAATCGAATAATTGCTTATGTTTTTCCATATAATCGATTCTACAGTTGCTTAAAAAGACTAAAGTATAGCCGCGAGATTTTAACGTTTTTAAGGTATCCATCGCATGATTATAGAGTTGCGCTTCTCCATTATCTATCATTTCAGCCATGACATTCGAAATGATTTGACTGGCATGATTTTTGACCGATTGATCCAACCCTTTGCCAAACGTGTCCCACATTTCTTTAGGAGATTGACCTAAAAATGAAGCGATTTCTGAATCTTTAAAGGATTTAGTTGGTTTATAGCCTTCGTGTACTAAGAACTCATACGCCTTTAAAAACGCCGGTTTGTAGATCTTAAGGCTATTATGGATCGTGCCGTCATAATCAAAGATTAGCGTTTTGATGTTGTTAAATTTCATATTAAATATGACTTATTAAGTTTGCCATTTCAATTGCGGTAACCGCTGCGTCAAAGCCTTTGTTTCCTGATTTAGTCCCAGCGCGTTCGATTGCTTGTTCAATGGAATCCGTTGTTAAAACGCCATAAATGATTGGCAAGCCTGATTCTAAAGATGCTTGTGCGATGCCTTTTGTCACTTCACTTGATACATAATCAAAGTGTGGGGTTGCACCTCTAATAACTGCGCCTAGACAAATAACGCCATTATAATTTTTGGTTTCTGCGATTTTTTTCGCGACTAAAGGAATTTCAAATGCACCTGGTACCCATGTCACATCAATCGCATCTTGATCAACGCCGTGACGAATTAAAGCGTCTTTTGCGCCATCTAGTAATTTTGAACCGATGAATTCGTTAAAACGGCCCACCACGATATTAAATTTTAATCCTTTTCCTGATAAGTTGCCTTCAAATGTTTTCATTATTTTTTTTCCTCCTCAAAATTAAGCATATGGCCCAATTTCTGTTTTTTAGTTTTTAAGTACTGCTCATTGCGTTCATTATGATTCATTTGAATAGGAACGCGTTCGACAATATCTAAGCCGTAGCCATTTAACCCACTGACTTTTTTAGGATTATTGGTCATGAGTTTTATTTTTCTAACGTTTAAATCTCTTAAGATTTGTGCGCCTATTCCATAATCCCGCATGTCTTCTGGGAACCCTAAAGCTAAGTTCGCTTCAACGGTATCTAACCCTTGGTCTTGAAGGGCGTAAGCTTTTATTTTATTAATTAATCCTATGCCGCGTCCTTCTTGTCGCATATAAAGTAAGATTCCTTTGCCCGCTTCATTGATTTTCTTTAAAGCATTATTGAGTTGTTCACCACAATCACAGCGCTTGGATGATAAGGCGTCCCCTGTTAAGCATTCAGAGTGCACTCTTATAAGCACTTCATCATCTTGAGTAATATCGCCTTTTACCAGTGCCACATGATGTTCTCCGTTGAGCATGTTTTCATACCCAACCATAGTGAAGTCGCCATAATGCGTCGGCATTTTCGAACTGGCCGCACGCTTGATATAAACATCTTGTTTTCTACGGTATTCTATTAAATCAGCAATGGTTACGATTTTTAAGTCATGCTTTTTCGCATAGGGGACTAAATCATCTAAACGTGCCATGGTTCCATCATCATTCATAATCTCACAAATAACACCAGATGGTTTTAATCCTGCGAGTGACGCAAAATCTACCGCCGCTTCAGTGTGGCCCGCGCGTTTTAAAACGCCCCCTTTTTTTGCGATTAAAGGAAATACGTGCCCAGGTTTTTTAAAATCTAATGGTTGAGCGGTTTCCTCTAACGTTTTTAAAATTGTCATGCTTCTTTCGTGAGCAGAGATTCCCGTTGTTGCCTCACTTGCATCAATTGAGTCTGTAAAAGCGGTATGATACGTATCTGTGTTGTCGCTTACCATTGGTTTAAACTCAAGTTCTTGTGCTCTTTTTTGTTCCATTGGTAGACATATCAATCCTCTACCATGCGTCGCCATGAAGTTAATAACTTCGGGGGTCGCATGCTCTGCAGCAACGACTAAATCTCCTTCATTTTCACGGTCTTCATCATCTACAACAATAATCATTTCGCCGTTTTTAATGGCGTTAATTGCCTCTTTAATTGTACTAAACATAAGTCACTTCCTAAAATCCATAATGTTTTAGCATTGCTTCATCAATGCCTTTTTTCTTTTTGTCTGGAAAGAGTTTTTCAACGTATTTTCCAATGATGTCGGCTTCTAAATTCACCTGATCATTTACGGGTTTACTCAATAAAGTTGTTTCCTCTTTGGTATGGGGAATTACCCATACATCAAAGCTAGTTTCATCGTATGAAACAACGGTTAAGCTGATCCCATCAATTGCGATGGAGCCTTTTTCTAATATGTATTTCATGACTTGCGGTCCTGCTTCGATGGTTAAAACATGCGCTATATCATCTTTTCTTACGTGCCTTATGCGACCGACGCCATCGATATGACCGCTGAGCATATGGCCACCTAAGCGCGTATTCAAGGTTAAAGCACGTTCTAAATTCACCTTTGACCCCACACGTTTATCTTTCATGGTACTTCGATTTAACGTTTCATACATTATGTCAATGGTGAAACTATCGTGCGTTAACATGGTTACAGTTAAACACACGCCATCTGTGGCGATGCTATCGCCAAGTTTTGTGTCTGTTAAGACGGTACTTGCTTGTATCGTTAATGCAACACTTCTAGCCCCTTTTTTGACTGCTTGAACGGTTCCTATTTCTTCGATAATACCTGTAAACATTATTCGTCCTCCTTATTAATAGTATAGGTAAGACATATATCATCATCAAAGCGATTAATCGCTTGAAGCTTTAATTGGAATGCATCTTTTAGAGCCGCAATTCCTTTTCCCCCAACCGGGCTTAAGGCGTTACTGCCGCCAAGTATTTTAGGAGCGATGAAACTATAAATTTCATCGATAACACCGGCTTGCATGGCGCTAAAGTTTACAGCGCTTCCACCTTCTAGGAGAATGCTGTTAATTTTCATAGATGCCAGTTTTTTTAAAGCATCTAATAGGTCAACTTCACCATCTTTAATTGAAGCAGTTAGTAACGTAACGCCCGTTTTTTTTAGCGATTCTAATTTATCTGAACTAGCTTTAGACGTTGTCACGATAATGGTTGGCTGTTGTCTAGCTGTTTGAATGACTTCTGCGTTTAAAGGGATATCTAAACGAGTATCTAAGATAATTCTAATTGGTTGGCGTGTGTTTGGAGTTTCTAATCTAACATTTAAAGAAGGGTCATCGTGAATTACGGTATTCACCCCTACCATGATGCCTTTAAGGCTTGCGCGTAATTGATGAACCCACTGTCTAGATAGTGAATTCGTTATCCATTTAGAGTCATAGGTATAGGACGCAATTTTACCATCTGCGGTCATCGCGGTTTTCATCGCGACAAACGGCAGGTTGGTTTGAATGTATTTAAAAAATACACGATTCAATTGTTGATTTTCATCATCTAAAATACCCACTTCGGTTTCAATGCCAGCGTTTTTAAGAATTTCAATCCCTTTCCCTGCTACTAATGGGTTAGGATCTAAACTTGCAATTACCACTCGAGAGATCGAGTGCTTGACAATGAGATCAGCACAAGGCGGGGTGTTGCCATAATGCGAACACGGTTCTAACGTGACATACATCGTTGCACCGTTGGGTGACTCATAAGCGTTTTGAAACGCGTTCACCTCTGCGTGTGCTTCACCATACATCGCATGGTAGCCTTCGCCAATAATTTTTTGATCTTTCACGATAACGGCGCCAACTAGTGGGTTGGGATCGACAAATCCTTTCCCTTTTTCTGCGAGTTTTAAGGCGCGTTTCATATAATATTTATCCATTTAATCACATCCAACGTAATAAAAAATGCCCTGAAAATTACTTTCAGGGCATAAAAATGGCATGCAAACATAATAAATTATGATAGTTTTCTTCTCCCATCCAGACTCTACTGTCGGTGTAGGAATTTAACCTACTCAGCTTACGCTCGCGGACTATACCGCCGGTCGGGAATTACACCCTGCCCTGAAGATTATGTATTTGTAACCAAATTTTAGCATGATTAAGGGTATATTACAAGTATTATAATAATAGTTTTAAAAACCGCTTAATTATGTGCTATTAACAGTTTTTATGACTAACTATATTCGCCTATTTATGTCCCTTTAATTGGGTTATCTTGAACGCGCACTTACCCGTTTTACCCTAAAAATACTTGCGCTTACCGCTGCGATAATCCACGTGGTTAAGATGATATAAAGCACTAAACTCGATAAATCTGCGGTAAAAAGTATTAAATCAACGCCGAAAAATTGTCGGTAACTTTCCGCTGCAGGCGCAGAGGGAAAAACTTGTTGTAACGCGTCGTTCATATAGACTCGACGCATTAAAGCGGTTATTTGCATAGGCGGAAAGAGATTTAAAATGCTTTGTATGGTCGATGAAAATGACCCGATAGGGACATATAATCCACATAAAAACCCAATCAACGTTCCTGTTAAGGTCGCTAAATTAGAATGCGCATTTAAGGTTTTTAAATACGTCGCAATGAAGAAAAATAACGCAGTAAATAAGGCGTTAGAAAAAACGATAATCCCAATCACTTTTATACTATCTATGAAGGGGAGAAAATACCCACTTACACTATATAAAATCGCGACAGTTAAAGTAAAACTCAAGATGCTTAAAAGGACACCTACCAAAAAGGCCGTAAACATGTAACTAAAAACAATTGCACTTCTTTTGATCGGCGCGACATAAAAATCATCGATGTTTTTTTCTACATGGTCTTTGATAAAGATATGTAAAAATCCTAAAGGTACTGTGACACTACTCACGACTACCAGTCCTGAAAAAATCCAACTGTATATTAAATAATCAGCTTCTGGGGTTCCGCGGAGTGCTTCAGGAACGCTTGCGGACTGTAAATTTCCTAAAAAAAGTAAAAATAACCCTAAAATAATAAAAACTGAAAGAAATGAGAAAAATACCGCCCACCGGTCTCTTAAATAACATAACATATGTCTTTTGATCAAGGCGTTCATGGCGTTAACTCCCTTCCTGTAAGATGTAAAAAGACATCGTCCATCGACCCTTTAACGATTTCAAAGGTTTCGATATTTTCTTGATGGGTTTGAACAAAATCGATTCCCTTAAATGGATTATCAATCGGCAGATAAATCAAAGCGTTTACCGATTTGGCGTTGGGAAGTTTTTCAAATTTTACCTTGGAAAAATCATTTTTAGGCGTTATTTTAAGAAAATCTTTAGTGTAAGTTTTTCGTAAATTTTCCGCTGAGTCTTCCGCAATCACTTTGCCCTTATCGATAATAACCACGTGATCGCAATCGATCACTTCTTCCATGTAATGGGTTGTTAAAATAATGGTCGTTTGAGTCGTTTTTCTTATGGTGTTGACGAATGTCCATATTTGTTTTCTTACACTAGGGTCTAATCCTGTGGTTGGCTCATCAAGGATTAAGTATTTTGGATCAAATATTAACGCTCTTGCGACGTCAATTTTACGTTTTTGTCCACCTGATAACGTTTTAATGCGTTGCGATAAATAAGATTTAAAATCTAATAACTCACTTAGATAATCAATCCGTTTTTGAATGGTCGTTTTACTTAAACCATAAAGCGAGGCTCTAAAAATCAAATTTTCTTCTACAGTGAGGCTATCGTCTAAGGTAGAATGTTGAAAGACGACGCCAATTTTTTTACGCGCGAGGTCTGATTCATTGATCGTATCTGAACCGTCTATGGTTACCTTGCCAGTATTTTGCATTAAAAGGGTAGATATAATATTAACCGTCGTGCTTTTACCAGCACCATTCGGTCCGAGTAACGCAAAAAATGAGCCTTCTTTAATAAAAAAGGTAACGCCTTTTAATGCTTCTACACCGTTATAATTTTTCTTTAAATCCTGTACTTCTATCATTTAATTCCCCCCAATTGTTTACTAATGACCCTTTTATAATACTTCGAAACCTTTGTAAGGGCAATAAAATGTTATAATAAATATATAAAACTAATACTATAAAATAAGATAATTTTGTAAGCTATATGAATTTTTGGTAGCGTGTCATATCTTACAACATATAAAAAGAAATATGTTATACTGTGAGGCTATCAATAAAAATAAAAGGACTGATAACTGTGAAAAAAATATTTACATTAATGTTAGTGTTTTTAGGAAGTTTAATCCTAACTGCATGCACCTTAGATTATGATGAAACGCTTTATAATTTAACCATTACTAGCGACATTGAAATAACTTATAGCGTAACACCTGAAGGAGATTATTCAGAAAATACTGAGGTTGCGATTACCCTAGATACTTATCAAGAAGGCTATGAATTTTTAGAGTGGAATAGTGAGGCCGATGGATTTTTAAGTGATGATAAAAGCTTTACCTTAACCATTACTGACGATACAACCATTGAGGCGGTTTTTAGCACTATTGAAGAAGATGATAATGATGATTTAGAAGCGTCTCTGGTTTATTACACAGGGTTTGAAGATGGAGAAAAAGCGGCCTATGCGGATGATTCTGTCATTTTAAGTGATGCATCGTGGTTGTTTAAAGATGCGTTAATTGGGGGATTAGATAATGATCAGACTGTTGATCAAACTTCTACACGAATAAGACAAGGCTATATAGAAACTGAATTTAGTATTGCTGAACTCTATAGCGTTAGGTTTCAATATGGACATTATTTAAGCGATGATCCTAGTGAGATAAGTTTTTATGTTTCAAGCGATCGTAATACATGGATTCAAGTTGGCGATTCTTTCACCGCTAGTGATGAATTAGAGCTATTTGAATTAATCTTTAATGAGGCTTTATTTGATACCTATGATTTTACAAGCGATGATAGTCTTTATTTCCGCATTGATAATAGCGAAAACACAGAACGTGTCAATATTGATGAATTTAAAGTTTTTGCGTTTGGAGAAGACATCGTGGATGATGACATAGACGACGATGATTCTAATGACACAGATGACGATGATTCTAATGACACAGATGA